>CAZMEA010000030.1:0-17871 GCA_964565135.1 uncultured Woeseiaceae bacterium | reverse complement strand
ACTGGTCCTTGAGGATCAGCGCCTGGTTGTACTGGTCTTCCTGAAACTCGCGAGCATTGAAGGCGTCGCTGCCGAACTCGAAGAACACGACTGGCAGGTCGAGCTCTGCGTCGACTCGCGCCCACAGGTCGGTAAAGCTCGGCCCGCGGTAGACGTTACTTCCGAGAATATCGAGCGACGGCATCAGCTCCTTGATGAGATCGATGTACTGAATGTCGCCGTTGACGATCGTGAAGAGATGCTCTGGAGCGATGCTCTTGCCCTCGGCGATGACCTCTTCGAACAGGCTGTACAGATACCGAGCCTTCGCCGTGTTCTGTTCGCCGACCGGCAGGTCCTCGATTTCAAAGCTGGACCATGAAAGACCGTAGTTACTCTCGTTACCGAAGGCGAACATCAGAACACCCGGTACGTCCTTGTAACGACGGACGAAGTCAGCCATGTCGCGCTTGAGCACTTCACGCGTCCGCGGATCCGAGTAGTCGGTGAACGGCACCCATTTGCCGTCGACGTTGTAGCCGTAGCGGCCCATGAGCGGGTTGATGACCGTCATGATGCCGTGCTCGCGGTACACGTACTCGACCCACTCCGGCGGCAGCATGGTGAAGCTGCGGATCGTGTTGATGCCGGCATCGGCCATCAGGCCGAAATCGTAATCGAGGATCCGACGGATCATGTCATCGGACTGACCGAACAGGTTGTAGGTGTAGTTCTGCCCGCGCGGCGAGTAGCTCCACACCATGCCCTTGATGAAGTAGTCCTCACCATTAACCTGCAGGCGCCAGCCGTTCTCATCCTTGTAGGTCGTGACCTTGTCCACCTGTGCGTGGACGGTCGGGGCACACAGGAACAGCATGACTGCGAGAAGGCCCCCGATCCTTTTCACTCCCGCAAATGCCCGTGATATCGCCATAACGACTACTCTTTTTTGGATTTGATTGTTGCTTTGATCATTGGATGAACGCATTTCGACTCACCACCTAGTCGATCGTGATCGATACGTTGTCGATGTAAATGTCCTGAGCGCAGCCATCGACATTGCCGCAGGCCGCAACGAACTGCAGCGTTATACCGCCGGACGCATCGGCGCCAGTCGTCACGTTGTAAGTTTGCGTCGCCCAGTCCGCGATACTGGCCGTCAGCGGCCCTCCACTGAGGAATTCCTGGCTGGACGGTCCGGCCATGTCAGTCTCGGTGAAGAATTCAATGAAGAATGCTGCGCCCGGCTGCGTGATCGTGCCGCGGATATCAAAAGAGATCGTCAGGTCCTGATTCGGCTGAACGGTACCTACTGCGATGCGCTCGAACTTCGCCGTCGGCGGTGCTGGTGCCGGAGCACCGCCACCTGCGTAGGCAACGTTCAAATTCAACGCGTACGTCCCGGACGAGGGGTTGTTGGTCGATACGGTGATCGTCCCGTCGTTGGGGAAGTTCGTCCAACCCGTGTCATCTCCGGTCTCGAGATCACCGTTGGTGACGAGATTGCCTGCGGCACCACCGCCTCCGCCGCCGGATCCACCACCGCCGCCGGTGCTCTCGGTCGAGAAGTAAATGTCATCGACGTAGATCGTGCCGAACACCAGCGCGCCGCCACCGTCGCGCATGTTCCAGAAGCCCAGGTTGTTGGCCGCCGAGAAGGTCGTCGCCGTGAAGTCCGCCAGCGGGATCTGATACGAATTCCAGTTTCCTGATGTGGCCACGGGCGTGTAGGCCGACAGCGCCACGTTCGTTCCTGCAGCGCCCGCACCCGGCGGTTCAATCTGGATCGTCAGGTCAGCAAAGTTGGCGACCGCTGAGGTATCGATCGTGAAGTTCAGGGTATTGAATGCCGTCAGGTCTACACCGCCGAAGTCGAACAGCGCGCCACCAAAGGTCGAGCTGCTGTCCTGGTAGTCAATCGACAGTGACACGGCGCCTTCGAATGCGGCAATCGCCGTACTCATCGGGTCAGCAACCGTGTTGTTGCCGCTGAAATCAGCACTGTTGACGATGCCTGCAACCGCGATGGTCGACTCGGTTGTGGTCTCAGTGAACACGCCTCCGGTGCCCGGACCGTGACCGGTTGGGCCCGCAGTATTCTCGGTAGAGAAGTAGATGTCATCGACGTAGATCGTGCCGAAGACCAGTGCGCCACCCCCATCGCGAGGATTCCAGAAGCCAAGGTTGTTGGCCGCCGAGAAGGTCGTCGCCGTGAAGTCCGCCAGCGGGATCTGATACGTATCCCAATTGCCTGATGTCGCGACCGGCGCGTAGGCCGACAGCGCCACGTTCGTTCCGGCTGCGCCAGCACCCGGCGGTTCGATCTGGATGGTCAGGTCGGCCAGGTTGGCGACGGCCGACGTATCGATCGTGAAGTTCAGCGTATCGAATGCCGTCAGGTCTACACCGCCAAAGTCGAACAGTGCGCCGCCAAAGGTCGAGCTGCTGTCCTGGTAGTCGATCGCCAGCACAACACCACCCTCGAACGCCGGAATGGCCGTGCTCATGGGGTCAGCCACCGTGTTGTTGCCGCTGAAATCGGCACTGTTGATGATGCCTGCGACTGCAATCGTCGATTCGGTGGTTGTCTCCGTGAAGACGCCGCCAGTGCCGGGACCGTGGTCGCCAGCGGAACCGCCGCCACCGCCGGATCCACCACCGCCACCAGAGCCTCCGCCCCCGGAACCGCCACCGCCGCCGGTCGGACAGGTAGCAACCTGCTCGATGTCATCGTAGTAGAAGGTCCAGTTCGTCGGGTCGGTATCCGCCTGACCCAGGACCGTGATATCGAAGATGACCGTCAGCGACGGGTTGGGTGCACCCGCTGTATCGCCGCTGAAGTCAGCGCACAGCTGTTCCCATTCACCGCTACCGCTATGGTTCAGGATTCGCTCTTTGTTTTGCTGCTCGAGCTTGAACGTCACAGGCACCGGACGCTCAGACCAGATTTTGACGAGAAAGGCCTCGCCCTCCGAAAAATCGATCGGACCATCGAGATCGAGACGCGTGCCGCCGAACACCTGATCCGGGAACTTCTGCATGCGTGCGACGCGTTCGCTCGTATTGATGCCGGACTGGTCCGGGTTGTCTTCGACCGTCGTCGCACCACCGTTGAAGTTGATGATGCCGATTTCGGGACACAGGATCTCGAAGTTGATCGGGTCACAGAACCCCGCCGGAATGGGCGGCAGCGGCGTAACCGGCCGGTTGATAAACGACTCGGGCCCATCGCCCTGGCCACAGCCCGCAAGGACCAGAACCGGGAGGATGGACGTCATCAGGCGCGACAGGCGCGGAAGTGCTGGTGCGTTCATAGGCAAAATCTCTGAATAGTTTTATTGACGCTGTCGTCTGTGCGCCCGTCAGGGGTCTGTAGTGAAGCCGATGTCGGTCAACAGGTAGCTGTAAGGCGCTCCCTGGTCACCCAGCGGGCCGAGCAGGAAGCCGTCATTCACAGCAATGTTCCCAGCGAACGCGCTCATCGGTACCTCGACCTGCAGCCAGCCATTGCCGATATCCGTGGCACCCGAATACGTGGTCAGGTCGTACAGCACGCTGGTGTCGGCACCGCCAATGAACTTCACTTCGAAATTGGTCAGGTTCGCCGCGTCCGCCTTCACCTTGAACACAAAGTTGTCGAACGTGGACGCATAACCCGCCGCGTAGCCCGTGAAAGCAATGAAGCCGACGTCCTGGCCGCCGAAGCCCTGGCCACTATTCACCTGGATCGCCGGGCTGAAGTCGGCGTCGCCAGCAAACATGGCATCGAAGGTCGCGCCGGAACCAAAGTTATTCAGGCCGACGATCGCCAGGTCTTCGGTGACGGCCGGATCGGACGCGAATACGACGTTTTGCGGCACGATGTTCTTGTTGCCCGTGAAGCCGATGTCGGTCAGCAGGTAGCTGAACGGCGCGCCCTGGTCACCCAGTGGGCCGAGCAGAAAGCCGTCGTTCACCAGGATGTTGGCATCGAGGTCGCTCATCGGAATCACGACCTGCAGCCAGCCATTACCCAGGTCGGTAGCACCGGCGTACGTGGTCAGGTCGTACAGCATGCTGGTGTCGGTGCCGCCGATGAACTTCACCTCGACGTTGGTCGCGTTTGCCGGGTCGCCTTTGACCTTGAAGACGAAATTCTCGTAGTAACGTGCGAAGCCAGCGGGGTAGCCGGTGAAAGCGATGAAGCCGACATCTTCACCACCAAAGTCCTGACCGCTCGTCACCTGCAGCGCCGGACTGAAGTCTGGGTCACCGGCAAACATGGCATCAAAGGTCGCGCCGGAACCGAAGTTATTCAAACCCACAATCGCCAGGTCTTCTGTAACGGCCGGGTCGGAGGCGAACACGACGTTGTCCGGCGTCACCCCGGGGGCGGCCGGAACGAAGGGCGCTTCACCTTTGTAGACACGCACATAGTCCACTTCCATCGCGGCCGGGAACGGCGTGTCGTCGTTGGGGAAGCCGGGGAAGTTACCGCCGACGGCGACGTTCAGAAGAATGTAGAACGGGCTATCAAACGGCGCCGGGAACGGTCCACCTGTTGAGAACCACGAATTCTGCGTTGCGTAGAGCGTGTCGTTGAAGTACCAGCGGATCTCGTTGACGTCCCATTCGACCGCATAGGTGTTGAATGTGGCGGAGACGTCCACCGAGGGGACGTAGCTTTCACCGCTGGACTGCTGGTTCGGGAATTCGCCGCCGTAGTAGATGGTGCCGAAGATCGTGTTGCCGCCGCCTGCGGCGTTCGGGTTATCCGGGCGCGGCACGCCGCCAAGATTCACCGCCTCGACGATGTCTATTTCGCCGCTAGCGCCCCAGGTGCCGTAAGGGCTGTCCTGCGCCAGCATCCAGAAGGCAGGCCAGATGCCCTGGCCTGCCGGGAGTTTGATGCTGGCCTCGATGCGCCCGTAGCGGAACGCAAAACGGTCGCGCGTATTGATACGCGCCGAGGTGTACGGCTGCCCGCCGAAGCTCTCGCGCTTTGCGGTTATCTTGAGGACGCCGCCTTCCAGCTGCGCGTTGTCCGGGAGGTAGTACTGCAACTCATCGTTACCCCAGCCCGCCGGAAGATCGAACTCTTCACCACGACCCGTGGCGAAGAACCAGGTCTCGGGATCAAGTGCGGCGCCATCGAACTCGTCGCTGAAGATCAGGACGAGGTCGTCACCCGGGTCGATCGGATCGCTGTCCGGGATGGTCAGCGTCGGGTTCGGGATATTGACGTTCGAGTTGGTCGGCGTCGGAGCGTTCGGAACAGGCTCAACCCGGGAAAGCTCCGGAGCGCGGCCGTTGTCGACGCAAGCGGTGGTGATTAGAAGCGCTGCAAATGGAAGAGCAAAGCGCACGGTACTTCGATAACGAAGCATTCGATTCCCCCCAGGTTGTCTTTCAGAACTCTGTGTTCTGATTCGTTCTTGGGGGGAGGTGTAGCACGGTCATGACAACGCTGTCAATCTGGGGCGCAGGCGCGCGGGGAAATCAGCTCAGTGAAAGCTGACAACGTTGTCAATAATTACCGCATGTGAAACTTTTCAGATCGGCGTCAGCCCGCATCAAACCGAAACATTTCGGCAATAATTCTGCCGGAATTCTCAGCAGACCGGTTTTTTGGACCGCGATCCGGTTCTTGCCGGTCCCGCCGGGCGCGGTTGCGCCCGGCGGGACCTTCAGCGCAGGACCCGCGGTCAGGCAACTCCTTGACAGCCCGGCGCAAAGTAGCGCGCCAGCATGTTCTCGAACTGCATGACGGGATGCGGCCGGTCCACCGGGGGCTCGCTCATTTTGCGATCCCAGACCCTGCTCAGGTTGTCATCAGCGATTGCGGGTACGAAGGCGTACGAGTTCTTCGCCGCCACCCCGCCCAAGCTGAACGCGAACGAATCGCGTGCGGGATTGGCTCTAGCAGACACTGTTCTCTCCTTGGATGACATAAGGCTCCATGCGCCGACGAATACCTTCCGCCGACGGTTTCAACATAGGGGCAGAACGTCAGGATGACAAAGGAAGAAAACTCAAAGCTGCCATGAGAAAAACTCAATGCGTGTCCGGGCGTGGTAACAGCCCTCTGCATTGGACGTCGGAGCTCAATCAGCCGCGAAGCGCTCGAGGATCCAGTCGTGGAGCTCGGGTACGCCGGGTCGTTCCATTGTCTCCGGCTTCCACGCCAGGAAATAGCTGACGTCCGCGATCAGCTCCTCGTCGAATAGCTGAAAGATTGTCTTCTGCCGAAACCACTGCTCGGCAACCGGCATGGGCACCAGCGCTGCCCCGATGCCCTGCTCGACGGCGCGAACGACCGCAATCATTGAATCCAGTCGCGTCACCTTTCTGTCTTTGGGCAGCGAAATACCGGCCTTCTTCGACCATTGTTTCCAGACGTTGGGGAATGACTCGTGAAGTATGACGGGAAACGGGCTCGCTATTTTGCCGTCCTTGATCTGCAGCGACTTTGACATAGCTTTCGACCCGGCAGGGACAAGGCGCAATGGCATCAGCCTTCTCGATTCGAGCCCGACAGGCGGGTTCTTATATAAACGAATGGAAAGATCGACGTCACCGGGGCGACTTTCCGCACTTTCGTCGCTCGCGCCGACCTGGATATCAATCTCCGGGTTCTCATCCGTGAAGTCGCCAAGCCGCGGCACGAAGTACTCGGACGCGAAAAACGGCTGTACCGACATTCGTACCGTGCTGCGTGCCGCGTCCTTCTTGAACGTTGCAACGATGCCGTCCATCTGCTCGATGAGCGGGTTTACCTCGGTGAAGAGCTGCTGCCCGGTGCCTGTCAGCTTCAGATCGCGAGCGTTTCGGTCGAACAATCGCTGCCCGAGCTCCTCCTCCAGACTCTTGATCTGATGACTGACGGCCGACGGCGTGATGAAAAGTTCGTCAGCTGCTGTGCTGAAACTCTCATGGCGGGCTGCAGCACAGAAGGTGCGCAGCCCACGCAATGAAACCGTCGACCGGGAGGGCATCGCTACTCCGATCGCATGACGAGCTTGGGTGTGCGATCGACGAAGAACAGACCCCAGTGTTTCTCGGCACCGTCCGCGTTCGCCGGATTGCCTTTCCAGGGCTCATCGAACGCCTCGAAGAAAAAGACGGTCATGTTCACCTCTTCGGCCCAGTCGGACAGCTCTCGGTAGTAGCGCGCCTGCTCTTCCTCACCGGCCCGATCGGCAAACTCCATCGCCGTTGTTGCCCAACCGGCTTCCAGAATAGCCATGGGCTTACCGGGGAGCGCGGCACGCACACCGTCCAGGTTTTCAATCGTGTAGGCCATACCCTCGTCGATCGTCTTCTCTTCCCACGCCGGGTAGGTATGGACACCAATGAAATCGACCTCGGCTGCGAGCGGCGCACCGTCCTGAATCCACCACTCGTAGTTGTCAGCGACGGTCACCGGCTGTTCCACTGCCGCTTTCACTTGCCGGACGTAGCCGATCACCTTGTCGAGCGGCACCATGTGGTCGTTCCAGATGACCAGCGCCTCGTTGCCCACGTTGATGGCTGCAACGATATCGTCGTATTCACGCGCCATTGCGATGCCACGCTCTATCTCGGCTGCATTCTCGATCACATTCGCGGCAAGCTGTTCGTCAGGAATCGGAACGTCGAGCCACGGACAGTTCTCGTGATTGCTGATTTCTGCGCGCAGCCAGATACCCAGCAGAACCTTCATCGGCAGGTCGTTCTCGCGAATCAGACGCAGCGTCGTCGCCGTATTCTCACCGGTATCGTAGAGACGGATCAGGCGAAGATCGTTTGCGAGCATGATCTCGAGATCCTCGAGGATTTCTTCATCGCTCGGATTCACGGCACCGTTGCCGCGGTCCGGGTGCTGACCCTCTCGGTAACCCGAATAAGCCACGGCCATGACTTCGCCCGCGATGAGGTCGCTGTTCTCCTGCTGGAGTCCCGTCGTCGCCCGGGATTCGACGGACGACTCCTGGAGAGCACTCGCCGCCGAAGATTCGGCAACCGACTCCTGAACCTGCGGTGCCTGCCCGTCGGAGCAGCCCGCCAACACGAGGGCCAGGATCAAACTGCATATCTTTTTCATAACAACTCCACTTCTGTCAGTTAGCGCTCGGGCGTCTAGGACCCGGCTGGCAGTGCTTCATATTCTTCCGGAACGTGACCTGAAGTCTCCGGCAATGTCGGTGTAGCAGGTACCCCTCACTCGATGTCGCCCTGAATCCGAAAGGCGACCATGAGCTCGGCGTCCGTGTCGGAACTTCCGCCGACCCATGCGTGGAACGCCCCTGGCTCGGCGCGAAGTTTGTTGTCGCGGCCGAAGAACGCGAGGTCGTCCGTGTGCAGAACAAAGTCGAGTGTGGTTCGCTCGCCGGCTTCGAGGCGCACGCGCCGGAACCCTTTGAGCTCGCGTACGGGCCGGGTCACGCTGCCGACGAGATCACGCACGTAGAGCTGTGCCACCTCCACAGCGGCCCTGTCACCGGTATTCACCAGGTCGACACTGATCGTCACCGAGTCTCCGAGCCACAGTTCCTGTTTATCGATGCGCATGTTCTCGTAGTAGAACGACGCATAGGACAGTCCGTAGCCAAACGGAAACAACGGAAGATAGCCGGCATCCAGATGGTAGGCCGTCAGACCGGTCGACAACTGCTCTGCGTGCGCGTCGATGTCATCAATCAACACGGCCGTATCCGGTGATGGAGGTTTGCCCGTGTTCTTCTGACTGTAGTAGATCGGGATCTGCCCGGTCATTTTCGGGAATGAGGCGGGCAGCTTGCCGGATGGCGACTCAATGCCGAACAGCAGATCGACAAGTGCCGGCCCCGCCATGGTGCCCAGATGGCCGGCGAACAGAATGGCATCGACGTGATCAACCAGGTCGGCGAGCACCAGCGGTCGTCCGGCCATGATCACTGCGATCACGGGCTTGCCGGCCGATCGGACGCGCCGGGCAAGTTCGACCTGCGCCCCGGGCAGGTGAATGTCCGCTCGCGAATGCGCTTCACCGGAGAGGATCGCTTCCTCACCGAGGAAAAGGAGTACGGCGTCCGACTGGTTTGCGACTCGCTCGGCAGCCTCGAACCCGGACGTGTCACGGCTGCGCGTCGTCTCGAGACCCCGCGCGTAGTGCACGGCACCGGTGTTGCCGACAAAACTTCGGAGCGCGGCCAGTGGTGTCACGCTCAGCGACGGATCGCCGTCGAAAATCCACGTGCCCAGTTGCTCTCTGGGTTCATCGGCCAGGGGACCGATCACCGCGAGTGAGCCGGGCTGTGACGACGACAGCGGGACTACCCCGTGGTCATTCTTTAGGAGAACTACGCTCTCGGTTGCTGCCCTGCGCGCCGTGTCGAGTGCGTCCTGGTCGCCGCTTGGCGGCAAACTCCCGGGGTCGGTGTAGGGATTGTCGAACAGGCCGAGCCGGAACTTGATTTTCAGTATGGCCCGGACGGAGGCGTTGATGAGCTCGACATCGATTCGACCGGCCTCTATGTGGCCCTCAAGATGATTGATGTACGCATCGCCGTGCATCTCCATATCGACGCCAGCGCGAGCTGCTTCCAAGGCAGCCTCTTTGTCGGTTTCGGTCAGACCGTGAATACACAGCTGGCGGATCGAGTCCCAGTCGCTGACAACGAAGCCGTCGAACGCCCATTCGCCACGCAGAATGTCGCGTACCAGGAACTCGTTTGCAGTCGCCGGCACGCCATCGATATCGCTAAATGACGTCATCAGGGTCGAGACTCCGGCGTCGACCGCGGCCTTGAAGGGTCGCAGGTAGACGTTGCGCATCTCGTTCTCGGGGATGTTGGTCGTCGCGTAGTCCCGCCCGCTTTCCGCGGCGCCGTAGCCGGCGAAGTGCTTCCCGCAGGCCGCGATCGAATCGGGCGCGGAAAGATCCTCGCCCTGTAAGCCGCGGACCATTGCGGCGCCGAGGACAGACGTCAGGTAGGGATCCTCGCCAAGGCTTTCGGCAATGCGGCCCCATCGTGGGTCACGTGACACATCGATCATCGGTGCGAAAGTCCAGTTCACACCGCATTTGGCAGCTTCGCGTGCGGCTACGCGCGAACCGAGTCGCACGGTTTCTGCGTTCCACGAAGCGGCCTGTGCAAACGGAATGGGCATGACGGTGTGAAATCCGTGGATGACATCACGACCGACGATCAACGGGATCCCCAACCGGCTTTCTTCGACGGCGATGCGCTGCAGCTCGTTGACCACCTCAACGTTGACTTCGTTGAGCACCGAACCGACGCGCCCCGCCCTCAGGGCATCCGCCAGGTAGCCATGAATGTAGCTATCACCAACGTTCACCTGGCTCATCTGGCCGATCTTCTCGGCCAGGTTCATTTTCGACAGTAGGTCGTCGACCTGCCGCTCGATTGACGCGTTGGCGAGAGCGGCTCCCGCGTTTACTTCCGACATAACTTGTCCCCCCTGGATGCCGCAGTTACGGCCTAGCGATCCGCCCGCGCCGTAGCGCGGTCCAGGAACCCGTTACCGTCGACCGCCGAGCACCTGTATTTGACAGCGCTGTCAAACTGCCCGATGATGACTTTACGGCGCTTCGCCGGGGGGGACAAGGCAGAACAACAATGAGCGACGCCACGCATCACGCGACGGCCGCCGAAGATCGGATACCGTTTCCGCAGAAACTGGTCTACGGACTTGGGGCGTTCGTCAACAACACTCTGGCTGCCGGCATCGGCAACATGATCATCGTCCTTAACCTGGGGCTGGGCATGAATCCGGCGCTGGTAGGACTTCTCAGCTCTCTGCCAAGACTGACCGACGCGATCACCGATCCGTTGATGGGCTACATCTCGGATAACACGCGATCACGTTGGGGGCGTCGTCGCCCCTACATATTTGTCGGCGCGATCGTCGTCGGCATCGTGTTCGCGTTGTTGTGGCAGTTGCCACGCGGGATGAGTGACAGCTTCTATTTCACCTACTTCCTGATTGGCTCGCTCATCTTCTTCCTCGCCTACACGGCCTTCGCGACGCCGTGGGTAGCGCTGGGTTACGAGCTGACGCCGGACTATCACGAACGCACGCGACTGATGGGCGTGCAGAACTTCATCGGCAACATCGCCTACATGATCTCGCCGTATTTCCTGCCGCTGATGTACGCGATCGGGACCTATTTCGACTCAGACGTGATCACCGGCGCGTCCGGGCTGGCGATCATCATCGCGATTGTCGTCGTCTCGCTCGGCGTGCTACCTGCCATCTTCCTCAAGGAACGCTTCAAACCCTCAGAGGCGGAAGCCGATCCGAACGCGCCGAAACGCACGCTCGGTGGCGAGATCATGAAGTTCGTCCGCGGCTTCGCGATCACGCTCAAGTTCAAACCGTTCATGAAGCTGTGTATTGCCACGTTCCTGGTGTTCAACGGCTTCATCATGATCGCTGCGTTCCAGTCCTACGTGATCATTTTCTACATCTTCGGCGGGGATCAGGCGGAAGGCGCGAACTGGGTCGGCCACTCAGGGCTGGTGCAGGCAATTTCCGGATTCCTCGTCATCATCCTGATCACCTGGCTCGCGACCAAGATCGGCAAACGGCGCGCCTTCTTCCTGTCTACCGGCATTTCCATGGTCGGTTATGCGCTTAAGTGGTTCTGCTACACCCCGGACAACCCGTGGCTGCTGCTGATTCCGGCGCCGCTAATGGCATTTGGCCTCGCCGGACTGTTCACGCTGATGCCGTCCATGGTCTGCGACGTCGTCGATGCCGACGAACTCCAGACGAATGAACGTCGCGAAGGCATGTACGGCTCGATTTTCTGGTGGGTCGTCAAACTCGGTCAAGCTGCCGCCTTTGCTGCTGGGGGTGTGCTGCTGAACATGACGGGCTTCGACATCGATCTTGGCGGCCAGCAAACGGCCGAAGCAATCGTACGCATGCGCTTGCTGGACGCGTTCGTTCCCTGCATCGCGTCAGCGATCGCGATCTGGGCGATTGCCAGCTACTCGATCACCGAAGAGAAGGCGCACGAGATGCGCTCCGAGCTGGAAGCACGCCGCGGGGCGGCGTAACGAATTGATCAGTCTTCGGCGACGGCGAGATCGAGCGCCCGCTCGATAACCCGCCAATCGACGAGCTTGAAGTTCTGATCCACTCCGGAGTCGGGGTTACCGTCGTCCTGGACGATGACCAACCCCCTGGGATAGCCCGGCAGGGGAGCAGAGCTCGCGTGAAGGCCATCGGTATGGGTCACCGCGTCGACGCGCCCATCGATACTTTCCGTCACTGCGAATCCGCCCCTGACGCGATGCGGCGGCAAGCGATCGTAGACGATGAAGCGATCGGCAGCCTGCGCGGAGGCCACCAGGAATCCGGTCCCGTCGGGTGACTCGTACAGGGACAATCCTTCGACATCCGCAACCAGACCCTGACGCGCTCTGATCGTGTCGACGGAGAGCGGGGCCGATTCTGGATCCGTCAGATCGAGCGACCAGATGCCATGCTCCTCTTCACCGATGAACAGTCGCTGATGTCGATCGTCGAACACGCAGCCTTCGAGCTGTGATGCAAGCTTCTCGGTGCGCTGCAATTCTGCGGCTACCGCGCCATTCTGTTCACCAGCGAAGCGCCACAACTCGGCAGTGCCGTCTTTGTAGGTGACACCGGCCACCAGAACTTCGGCCATGCGGCCCAGGCACACCCCGTAGGGCTCGGTTCGATGCACCGGCGTATCCCCAAGATGTCGCACCGGCCGCGCCGGGTCACGCGTCAGCTCGAACCAGGACAACGCGTTGACCTGATCGTTACTGGCTACGGCGACATCGCCACGCAGATCCACGTTGTTCAGCTGACCAATCAGCAATTCCTGCCGCTTCGAACCGTCAAGGTCGTAAACGACGAGGCCTTCTTCCTTGTTAGTGCCCAGGATCAAAGACCTGGCCGGATCCTCGGCATCGACCCAAAGCGCGGGATCGTCGGCACGGTCACCGACGCCTGTCATCGGCTCTGTCTCGATGGCGGCAGGAACCGTCTGCACTTCGTAGGGCAGATGCTCGAACAGGGAGACGCATCCGGCCAGTGCCGTGGCGGAAAAGACCGCCAGGATCCGGAGTTTCACAACACGCACGCGGTCTTGCTCGAAATCAGAAGGCGTATCGTGCAATGAGCTGGAATACGGGCCCGGCATCCTCGGTCTCGAGTTCGTATTCGTCGAAGTCTCGCGCAATCTGGTCATCGACGTTGGCGAACTTGTTGAATGCTTCGTCTTTGGACGAATTCAACAGGTTCAATCCGACCAGCCTTACCGTCAGCGTCTCACCGAAGCTCTTCTCGAGGAAGAATTCGAGATCAGCATCGTAGGTTGTGCTGACTTCTTCGGCGACGACTCGCCCGAACGCATCACCCTGTTGGCGATACGTCACGCCGAACGCGGCGCCGGCTTCCGGCAGCGAGTGAATGAAACCGACGTTGAAGACATAGTCCGACTGATCGTTGAAGCGTCGATCGCCGAGGAAATCGGTCACCTCGCTGTCGAGCCATGAGTAGTTGGCAAAGATGCCCGTGTCTTCGAGCCCGATCGCTGTCAGCGGCATCGACACGTCGAACTCGATACCGTAGACGTCACCGTCACCGACGTTTTGCGGCTGATAGACGGTGCTGCCCGGACCTTCCGACCCTTCGATGTTGAGGTTGACCAGCTCGATCAGGTCGTCAACAGAACGGTAGAACACGTTGACACCGAAGATGCCGCCATTTGCGATGCTGCGCTCGTAACCGATATCAAAACCCAGCGAGCTCTCTGGCTCGAGCGCCGGGTTGCCGAGGAGATCGTCATCTTCGATCTCGCCCTCGAGCAGGGCCGGGTTCAGGAAGTCGAAGCCAGGTCGACGCACCGTGCGTGCAACGGACGCAGTGATTCGATCATTCTCCGTCAGTGAATACTTGAGGCTCGCCGATGGCAGCAGAAAGTCGTAGTCGTTGTCGCCGGTGCTCGAGACGGTGAAGTCGGTGATCTCGCTGTCGGTTGTCTCGTAGCGGAGACCGAACTCCCAGGCCAGCGGCCCGCTTTCTCCATTGAAGACACCGTAGATGTCGAAGCGTGTTTCTTCGATTGTGTTCACGCCTGCGTCGATTGGCTCCACAGTCGGTACGCTGGTGCGCAGATCGAACGGAAACTGCGAGAATTGATCCCAGTTGTCAGTAAACCCCACGTCCTGGTCGCCTGCCAGGATCTCCACGTCGCGCTCCTTGTCCTGCCAATAGACGCCTGTCTCGAAGGTCAGGGTGTCCGACAGGTCCCAGGCCTGGGCGAGCTCGATGGTCAACTCATTGTCCTGAATATCCGTCAGCTCGCGCTCCTGACCGATTTCACCATCCTCAAAGTCGATCTCGTCCTCGTTATTGACGCGATCTTCCTCAAACGTGGCGAAACCGCCGCGAATCTCGAAGCGTCCGCCGAACAGATCCTGTCGGTACGTAGAATCGATGACGTAGCTCGTCTGTTCGATTTCCTGCAGCTGCTGGTTGTCCGTCAGCAGGTTGCCGCCGAAGGATACGGGCCCCGTCACCGCAACGGGATCGTCATATTCGTACGACCGTTCACGTTCCTCGCGATCCGTGTAGGTAATGAAGCCGCCCACCTCGAACTCCGCGCCACTGTCCAGCTCGATCGAGTAACGACCATTGAACGAATAATCGGTACCGTCGCGAATATCGGTCTGATCTTCCCTGTTGTCGAAGTCCTCGGTGCGAAAGTTCGGATTGTTTTCCGGGCTGTCGCCGAAGCGCAGCGAGTCTTTCATCTTCGGGTTGTAGCGACCCTGCACGTTCGCGCCGAGCAGAATCCGACCTTGCCCAAGCGCTGACCCGTAGACCGCGCCAAAGCTTGGCTTCACCTCGCCATCGTCAAAGCGCAAAGCGCCGCCACGGATGTAGCCGCCGTCAATGTCGTAGCCATCGCGCAGTACGATGTTCAGGGCGCCCGCGACTGCATCGCCAGTGCGCCTTGCGGACGAAGAACGAACAATCTCCACGCGCTCAATCAGCTCGGCCGGAATTCGGTCGAGGAAGAACGACCGGTCATTCTCCGCGCCCGGGACGCGCTCACCGTTGATCAGCAGCTGTGCGTAGCTTGGCGCCAGCCCGCGAAATCTTGGACCGTCCGACTCGATGACGTCGGACAGAAAGGTGACCGACGGAACACGCCTGAGTGCGTCACCGGCCGTTAACGGCTCGAAGCGCTGAAAAAACTCTGCGTCGTATTCGAGGATTGGCTCCGTTTTGTCGGAACGATTTCGAAACGGTATCTCGCCGAGAACGACGATTTCCTCAGCTCGAAGCGCCTCGTCACTCAGCGGTTCTTCCTGCGCCAGTGCGGAAAAGGTACTGGCTGATAGTGCAGCTGCCACGGCGACTGCGATCGCTCTTTTTTGCGTCATTGTCACGGCCTGTTGTCACGGAGACAGGCAGGCTAGGCTGACGCCATTAAGGGTTTGTTTACGTGCAGTGACGTTTCTGTGACGGCATCGGGCCCACCGGGATCAGAGCTCCACCATCAGTTTGCCGGTATTGCCTCCGGTGAACAGCAGGTTGATGCCTTCGATCGCACTCTCGAGTCCCTGCAGTTTGTGCGCCCTGTACTTAAGCTTGCCCGCGGCCAGGTAGGTGCCAAGCTGCTGCATCATTGCCGGAACTTCGTCCCAGTGGTCAGGCATCGTAAAACCGGTGATCGTCAGGCGTTTCCTGACAATGTTGATCCAGTTCGGTCCGGGCGCCGGTGTCGCGGTGTTGTAGTCGGCGATCATGCCGCAAACAACGATCCGGCCGTGCGCGTTCATACGATGAAACACGACGTGCTGAACGGGGCCGCCGGTATTCTCGAAATAGAGGTCGACACCGTTCGGCGTTGCCTCGGTCAGCCTGGCCTGCAGGTCATCGCTCTTGTAGTTCACGGCTGCGTCGAAGCCGAGCTCATCCGTCAGCCACTGACACTTGTCGTCTGACCCCGCGGTGCCGACGACCGTCATGCCCTCGGCTTTGCCCAGCTGGCCAACAATCGAGCCGACGGACCCTGCAGCGCCGGATACGACCAGCGTTTCACCCGCTTTCGGCTGACCAATGTCGATCAATCCCTTGTAGGCGGTCAGCCCGGGAAGCGCCAGCACGCACAGCACGGCCTCCGCGCTGACGCCTGGCGGAATCTTGTTCAGCCCGGATCCGTCGCTGACGGCGTATTCCGTCCAGCCGATGAGCCCGGCCACCTGATCACCTTCGGCAAACGCGTCATTCCTGGACTCGACGACGGTGGCGACGCCGCTCGAACGCATGATGTCGCCAAGTTCCACCGGCGGGATGTAGCTCCCTCGATCTTCGCTCATCCAGCCGCGCATGGCCGGGTCGAGCGACATATGCGTCTGCTTCAGGAGTATCTGCCCATCCTCGAGCGCCGGCGTTTCGAGTCGAACAACCTCGAAAACGTCGGGCGTAATTGTCAGGGCTGGGCGTTTGACGAGCTTGATCGCGGTGTATTCCATAGCGAGTTCCGGCCGGTATCGTGGGGCGCGCACGATAGCACAGACCGGCGCATGCGCCCGGCCGGGCCCCTGCGCCGGGGAACTCCACGTATAATCGGTGTCATACACTCGGCATACCCGTTCAAGAGGTACACCCATGCAAAGAATTACCCTGTTTCTGGTGGCGGCTCTTTCGCTGGCCGCAACCGCACACGCCGCGCTCAATGTTGGCGACGCCGCACCCCGGTTCGAGGCACGCGCATCGCTGGATGGCAGTGCGTTCGACTACTCACTCGCAGACGCGCTGGAAGACGGTGCAGTCGTCGTTTACTTCTATCCGTCCGCCTACACGCGAGGCTGCAACATCCAGGCGCACGAGTTCTCCGTCAACATGGACGACTTCAAGGCAGCCGGCGCCAGCGTCATTGGCGTATCGCTCGACAGCATCGAACGTCTGAACGATTTCTCCGCCGATCCCGAATACTGCGCGGGCAATCTGGCGGTCGCCTCCGATCCCGATGGCTCCATTGCAAAGTCCTTTGACCTGAACGTGCGCGACGGTCGTGAAGGCGCCGAAGACACGCGCGGTGTCGAAATCGGTCACGGCTTTGCCGAGCGAGTGACCTTCATCGTAACGCCCGACGGCAAGATCGCCGAGACCATCGGTGGGGTATCACCGATGGAAAACGTCAAGCTGTCGCTCGAGGCTGTGCAGAAGCTGTAGGAACACGGCCAACCCGAGGCCTCGAGGAACGGTCACAACGATCGGACCTCAAGAATCGGACAGGAAACCCGCTGGCGGTCGTCGCCAGCGGGTTTTTTCTTGGGCGAACCGGAATCGCCGGCGCCCTCTGCAGGTGGACTGAAGTCCATCCTATCCCCCGCACCAAATCCATCAGCGGCCAGCCTCAACGGTGGTAAGCAGACTTCCGATTCCGGTGCTTAGCTAGTTTCAGGCTTACCGGTCCGCAAACGGACTACAGCACCTTGTCATTCACAACCCCTTGAAAAAACACGTGTCAGCGTGACTGGCACGAGCCTTGCAAAGAGCTAACCAAGCTGTGCCCGAAGAATTGCGGCGCGGCACTGAACAACAAAGGGGTGGGACCATGATCGAAACTTTTTACGACGTGATGCGCCGTCAGGGCATAACGCGTCGCAGCTTCCTGAAGTACTGCAGCCTAACGGCGGCGGCGATGGGTCTGGGCCCCACGTTTGCACCCAGGATCGCGAGCGCGATGGAAGACAAGCCGCGCATTCCGGTGCTCTGGCTGCACGGCCTCGAGTGCACGTGCTGTTCGGAATCCTTCATTCGCTCTGCGCACCCGCTGGTGAAGGACGTGATCCTGTCGATGCTTTCGCTGGACTACGACGACACGATCATGGCCTCGGCCGGGCACGAAGCCGAAGCGATCATCGACGAGAC
>CAZMEA010000029.1:14169-18066 GCA_964565135.1 uncultured Woeseiaceae bacterium | reverse complement strand
ATGGGCGCAGCCATCGAACACATCATCACGCCGAAAACCAAGGATCTCGGAGAGTTCACTGTTCGGCGTTCCCTGCCTGACGAAAGGCGCAAGCTCGTGGGTCCGTTCATCTTCTTCGATCACATGGGACCGGCCGAGTTCGCTCCGGGAAACGGCGTCAATGTACGCGCCCATCCGCACATTGGCATTGCAACGATCACGTACCTGTTCGACGGTGTGATCCGGCATCGCGACAGCCTGGGCTACGATCAGGAGATCCGTCCCGGTGCCGTGAACTGGATGACGACCGGCAGCGGCATCGTGCACTCCGAGCGAACTCCGCCCGCGATGCTGGCGGCAGGGTCTACACTGCACGGCATTCAGTCCTGGGTTGCCTTGCCCGATGGCGATGAGGAGCGCGACGCAGCGTTCGATCATTACCCGGCCGAAGACATACCGGCGGTCACTCGCGGCGGCGCTGCGATCCGGGTGATCCTGGGCGACGCGTATGGCGTCAGCTCGCCGGTCCGCACCGCCAGTGAGACGCTGTACGTCGAATTGCGCCTGGCCGCCGGCGCCGAGGTAGGCATCGAGGCAGAGTCGGTCGAAAAGGCCGTCTACGTGGTCGCCGGCAGCATTGTCGTCGACGGCGAGGCCGTTTCCGAGGGCACCCTGGTGACCTTTGCAGACAACACGGCGCCGTCGCTTCGCGCCACCACGGACGCGCACGTCATGCTCCTCGGCGGTGAACCGATCGGCAGCGATCGGACCATCTGGTGGAACTTCGTCAGCTCATCGAAGGAACGCATCGAACAGGCGAAAGCCGACTGGCGGGAAGGGCGCTTTGACATGATCGAGGGCGAGTCCGAATTCATTCCCCTGCCTGAGCGATAGAGCGGCATGAGCGTCTCGCAACTGCGGATCGGTTTGCTCGCACTCGCAGCCACGATAGTGCTATCCGGCTGTGCGGGCTCCAAGGAAATGCTCGTTCCTGTTCGTGGGCCGGTGCCGCAGGGCGTCGACTTTACCGGCGAGTGGCGAATGCAGGAGGATTTCGCCGCAATGCAGGAGGCCATTGCCTCCGCCGTCCGCCGAACCGATGGCATCGACGAACGGCAGCTCCTGAAGAACATCATGAGTGGCAGCAGCACGTCACGGCGCAGCCGGGATGTGGGCGGCCTCGTTCACGTGTTTCTGGAAAATGCCGCCCGGCTGCGCGTGACGCAAACCGACGCCGGACTGTTCATGGCCTTCGACCGATCCGTCGTCGAGGAATATCGCTTTGGCGAAGCCCGCATCGTCAACAAGGGTGGTGCCGTGGCGCAGCGGGTGTCCGGTTGGGATGGTGAGACTTACGTCATCGAGACGCTCGATCAGGAAGGTGGCATGAAGCTGTCGGAGCGCTACCACCTGGAGGGCGAGATGCTCAATCGGGAAATCGTGCTGCGGAGCAAGGAGCTCGAGGAAGTCCGGTTGACGCAATCGTTTGCCCGGACGAATTGAAACCGCGGCACTAATTGGCGGCGCTGATTGCTGCCTCTCCGGGCTGTCCCGCTTTGTAAGATGCCAGGACGAGCCGACCCTTCAATTTGCCCTTGCGGCGCTGTTCGATCATCACCGGCAGGTAGCCCAGTTCCTCAGCGCACCAGAGCGTGGTGATTCGTTTTGAGCCCGCGGCCTGGTGTTGAATGCCGACGGCGTTAAAGCGTCCGTACGGCACCTTGATCTCTTTCTTGCCGGCCGAGCGAACGGAAATCTGTTTCAGCTCGTCGTCGTCGAGCATTGCGTACTCACTGCCGCCCGAGTTGGTCATCAGGTTGTGCATCAGCTGGTACTGTATCGACACGCGGTCATGGACTTCCTGGTCCAGCGGGTATTCGAAGAGGGTGTCATTGACCGTTCCCGACACGACGGAGGCGTCCCAGTCGAAGGCGAAGTCCATCTGCGTTTTGTCGCTGGAGACAGAGTCCCGGGAGATGTACTCGAGAGGCTGCACGCCGTCCGGCCCGGCCAGAAACGTCGATGTTTCCTCAATGGTGCCGCTGGTCAGCAAGCGGGCAAGGCCGGTCGGTTTGATCACCGAATGCGCTTCGAAGCCATCGTCCGTTTCCCGGACAGACGTCGTCAAAATGCCGCTGGCGATGCTGATCTTGACCTTGTAGGTGGCCGTATGTGGCACCAGCGAGTCCGCGAATACGGGTTGCGCCAGGCCGAGCAGGGCAGCCAGCAGGAGAAAGATGTTCAGTTTGCCTGTTCTCAAGGGATTTCCCGGTGTTTTCACCCGAATACCTGTTTTGACTCCTCGTGGAGCGAATTTACTGCATCCTGAAGGCGAATTCTGAGGACTTCCTGCTCATCCTGTGACGCGCGTCGGGGGACTTCGATGGGCTCACCGACGGCCAGGGCGATCTTCGCAAAGGGCTTTGGCAGCACAAAGTCGTCCCAGGTATCGAACTGCCAGGCCCTGCTCGCGGCACAGCTGATCGGCAGCAATTGAGCCGAGCCGATGCGTGCCGCCAGAACGACGCCGGGCTTGAAGTAGTACGCGGGTCCGACGGGGCCGTCGGCGGCGGTAATGATCGAGACGCCGCCTTTCATCAGCTGATGCATGTCGCGCATAGCGAGTGCGCCGGTTCGCGTAGCCGACCCGCGCACAACTTCAGCACCCCAGGCGCGCGCGATGGTCGCCGGCACTTCGCCGTCAACGGACGCCGAGATGATGACGCCGGCCTTGAAGCCGCGTCGGATCCACGTGCGAATCGTCATCAGGCACACGAAGATATCGCGGTGCCAGTAACACGGCAGGTAGGGCTGATCGTCCTTGATGATCCGGGTGATGATCTCTTCACCCTTGATGACCTCCACGCGGCAGGTCGACCAGAGCAGTCGGGCGAATCCTGACAGCAGCGGCGCGCCGATCCGGTAGCCGAGCTTTCGCAGCGGCGTCAGCTGGCGGCCAGCGTTTGGATTACGGCGAGCTTCGCCGTCGTCGGTGGGCTTTTCTTGATCTGGCATGACAGTCGAATGGCAAGGCGCGGCACGGCCGGAAATCGGCGCGGAACGCGCCGCGCGCCGGCAGTTTGCAGTATCAGTCTGTAGCCGGTCAATGTAGTATTCCCCGCCAATGAAGCGCCACGAAACCCTGACAGACCTCCTCGAGAACAATCGCACGGAGGACCGGGCCATCCGGTTCATTGATGGCGAGGACAAGGAGTCCGTCGTAACGTTCGCCGAGTTGTGGGAGCGGGCATTGAAGATGCTCGGAGTCCTGCAGTCGTCAGGCATGTCAGCCGGCGACGAACTCATCATTTTCTCGCAGTCGAACGAGCGCTTCCTGGTCGCGTATTGGGCCGCTATTCTCGGCGGGATCGTCCCTGTCCCGATCGCCGTCGGCATTTCCGATGAACATCGGCACAAGCTCTTCCGCGTTGCCCGCCGGTTGAAAAATCCGCGGCTGTTCACCGAGGCCGAAACGGTTGATCGTCTGATCGCCTTCGCGGCGCAGCAGGGTCTGCGGCACGCCGCGAAATTGCTAGACGGGAATACGTTCGTGGATGGCGATCCCGAAAACGGCGATCCAGGATCGATCGTTCGCCGATCGGCCGACGACCTCGGCTTCGTCCAGTATTCGTCCGGGTCTACCAGCGAGCCGAAGGGCATCATGCTGACGCACCGGAACCTGACCTCGACGGTCTATTCCATGGGCGACCGGTTGGGCTTCGGTGCCGATGAGTACGCACTCTCGTGGATGCCGCTAACGCATGACATGGGACTGATCGGCTATCACCTGACGATGCTGTCGGCCGGCATGCATCACGCGATCATGGACACGAGCGTGTTCGTTCGTCGACCGCTGCTGTGGATGTCGAAAGCGCATGAACTCCGTGCAACACAGATTGCCTCGCCGAACTTCGGCTA
>CAZMEA010000029.1:0-14069 GCA_964565135.1 uncultured Woeseiaceae bacterium | reverse complement strand
TGTCGAAAGCGCATGAACTCCGTGCAACACAGATTGCCTCGCCGAACTTCGGCTATAAACACTATCTGAAAGCGTTTGCGCGTCGCCCGCAGTCCGACCTGGATCTGTCCAGCGTTCGTCTGTTGCTGAACGGCGCCGAACCGATTTCTGTCGAGCTTTGTGAGGAGTTCATCCGCACGCTCGAACCGCTCGGGCTGAAACGCCGCGCTATGCTGCCTGTCTACGGGCTCGCGGAAGCGACGCTGGGGGTGACGTTCTCGCCGATGAATCGGGACTACGAGCACGTCACGGTGCACCGTCACAGCCTGCGAATCGGCGAGCGCTACGAGACCGCCACGGCAGACGATGAGGATGCGGTCAGCTTTGTGAAGCTGGGGCATGCTATCGATGGCTGCGAGTATCGCATCGTCGATGACGCCGACCAGCCTGTTCCCGAAGGTGCGGTGGGCAATATCCAGATTCGCGGCGAGAACATCACGACCGGCGTCTATCTGGACGCCCAACGGACTGCGGAGATCTTTGCCGACGGCGACTGGCTGCGTACGGGGGACTGCGGGGTCGTCGTTGACGGTGAGCTGATCGTCACCGGGCGGGCCAAGGACATCATCATCGTCAATGGCCAGAACTACTATCCGCACGACCTCGAGGAGATCGTCGCGCGGATCGACGAACTGGACCTCGGTAAGGTTGTCGTCGCCGGTGCGAAACCCGCACACAGCGACGTCGAGGAGCTGCTGGTGTTCGTACTGCACCGCAAGGATCTGGAGTCCCTCGCCGAACTGGCGGAGCGAATTCGTGACGTGGTCGGCACGCGTGCCGGCCTGGAAGTCGATCACGTGATTCCGGTGCATCGGATTCCGAAGACGACGAGCGGCAAGGTTCAGCGCTCGAGCCTTGCAAACGCCTACCTGGACGGTGAGTTCGATGAGCCGCTGCGAGAGCTCGCCCGAATCGCCGGCGAGGAGCCGGAATCGGGTGCCGCCACCGAGGCCGGCACTGTCGGTCAGCTACTCGACATCGCAGCAGAGTTTTCCAAGGAGCGAAAAATCGGGCCTGACGACAATCTGTTCGAGGTCGGGATCAGTTCCCTGACCCTGACCGAGATCATGCTGGCCATTGACGAGAAGCTTCCGGGTCAGGTTGACGTTAACGACTTGTTCGACTACCCGACGATTCGCGAGCTCGCGGGCTTTATCGAGGAGCAGCAGGCAAGCGCCGGCTGAGGAGCGGGAAACGTGCGCTTTGCAACGATTGCGGGTACCGGGAGCTATCTGCCGGAACGCTCCATGCCGAACAGCGAGTTCGCCGATCGACTGGGGCTCGAGACGTCGGATGCGTGGATTCAGGAGCGCACGGGCATCAAGCGCCGGCATATTGCGGCTGACGACGAGACGACATCGGACATGGCGCTCGCAGCCGCGAATCGCGCGCTGGACGCCGCCGGCATGCAGGCTGACGAGATCGATCTGGTCCTCGTCGCCACCACGACCCCGGACAAGGTGTTTCCCAGCGCGGCGTGCCTGTTACATCGTCGGCTTGGCCTCAAAACAGTACCGGCTTTCGACGTGCACGCGGCGTGTTCCGGCTTTATCTACGGGCTGGACGTTGCCCGCCGTTACATCGAGACCGGCGGCGCCAAACGCGTCCTGCTGGTCGGCGCCGAGACGTACTCCCGAATTCTCGACTGGACGGATCGGTCGACCTGCGTTTTGTTCGGTGACGGCGCTGGGGCGGTCGTTCTGTCGGCCACCGAGGAGCCCGGCATTATCGCCACCCACATTCATGCGAGCGGCGAGCACGAGGAACTCCTGCACGTACCGGCCGGCATCTCTTCCGGCTATGCCCAGGTTCGCGAAGAGGCCGCGTACATTCACATGCGCGGTAACGAGGTGTTCAAACAGGCCGTCAGTCAGCTGGGTGCCATCGCTCGCGAAACACTCGAGGCGCATGGCTACAATGGCGACGATCTGGACTGGTTGATTCCGCATCAGGCGAACCTGCGGATCATCAGCGCGGCGGCGCGCAAGCTGAAGCTGTCGATGGAACGGGTCGTGGTCACGGTCGATGAACACGCCAATACGTCGAGCGCATCGATTCCCCTGGCGCTGGACGCCGCCGTTCGGGACGGGCGCATCCAGCGGGGCCAATTGCTGCTGTTCGAGGCCTTCGGCGCCGGATTCACCTGGGGTTCCGCGCTGGTGCGCTACTGATCCCGACCCTGATTCCAGGTTTCTGACATAACGTCGGCCCCCGGCTGGCCCCTCCTGATCGAAGTGTGATCTGTCTCACAGATTCGCCGCATCTCACTGGGCGCGGAATCGGACAGGGTAGACTGTCGCTAAACCCCGACAGTACATCGGGTCAATCTTTCAAAATCAGTGAGATACGGTATGGACAAGCCGCTGTCCGATTCCACGATTCCCCTCAGGCTCGCCATGATCCAGAAGCGCTTCGAAGAGCTTATGCGCGACGAAGATCAGGGGCTGGACGCACTGAGCCTCGAAGACGATAACGAGCGTTCCGGTACGCCCTCAAGCCGCGACTACTTTATCGGTCGCTAGGAGGCGCTCCCACGGCGTCAGGCCACCGCGTGCTCTGCATGCAGGCGGCGGATCACCCACAGGCGCCAGAGCCACACGCTCACGATGACGGCTGCTGCGGCCAGCAACGCGGTTTCCGTGAAACCCAGTACGATGAAGTCGTAAATGCCATGCAGCACCGCTGTTACTGCGAGCCAGCGTAACGCGGTACCGACAACGCCATGCCTGGCAACGTGAGCTTCGCCCACGTGATACGCCCAGACCGAGGCGAACACTATGTGTACCAGCGGACCCGCAAAACCGCGCGCAATGGCCTCGAATCCGTCCAGAAATTGAAGAAAATGCAGGTTTTCCACCAGCGCGAATCCGAGCGCCAGGAACGACCCGTAGACGATGCCGTCCATCGGCTCATCGAAAGCCCGGAAACGCAGCACCACCAGCAGAAACGGCAGCAGTTTTGCCAGCTCCTCGGTGAGACCGATGCCGAGGATTGCGTACGCAAACAATCCGGGCAGGTTTGTCATTGCGAGTTCAAGCGCATCAAAGCGCAGGCCGACCATGCCCAGGCCCTCGTACATCCAGCGGTTCAGATAAGCCGCACCTGCGCCAAGCGCGATGCACAGGATCAGGTTGCCGACGGGCTCAGGTCGATGGCGGTCGTGATAGTAGTGATACGCCGCCCAGAAGAGGAGCGGTATCAGCAGCGGGAAAACGATGGCGGTCCACGACATCGGCAAAGTATGCGATGCCACGGCGCCGGGCGCGCCGCGTCACGTCACAGACGCCGCAGTGTAAATAGTGATAAATAAAATTAAATAAATTAGGTAATTAGCTGAATTAAATCAATTTAATGCCGGGTGCTTGTGCCGAAGCTGACCCGTAAGAAAGTCTTTGAACATGACCCAGTCGCCGATGAAGCTGTACACGGGATACTGGAAGGTCGCCGGCTTGTTGTGCTCGAAAACGAAGTGTCCGATCCAGGCGAAGCCGTAACCGATGACCGGCAGCAGCAGGAGGGCCAGAAGATTGGCCGAGACCGCCGAGTAGGCGAGCAACAGCAGGACACAGGTGCTGCCGATGTAGTGCAAAGCCCGGCATCGGGCATCGCTGTGTTCTTCGAGATAGAAGGGGTAGAACTCCGCGAAGCTCGAGAATCGCGCATCGTCGGCCATGGGGTGTCTCCTAACCACTCGAAGTGTCGAGTGTGCCAGCGATGCCGCCACGCGCAAGTCCCCGGATCCGCTAGAGCACGCCTCGCTGCCCGAGTCTGGGACGCCAGACCGCCATGCTGACGTTAACGGTACCGAGGCCGAGCAGAATCCACCAGGCGACCCACGAATCGTTGATCGCAGCCGTCATCTCGACCGCATTGATCTCGCCGGATGCCGCCAGCGTTGCGGCTTCGGCGGCCTGGCGAGCGCTTGAATCGACGGCGACCAGGGTCAGCTTGACGACGGCCAGCGCCGAGGCGAGCTTGACCCAGACCCAACGAGCCCGCTGGTACGGCGGGTGTATCGCGAGCGTCAACAAGCCGCTGATGAGCACCAGCCCCATACCCGGGACGATGGTCCAGCTCGAGATAGTCGACACCGAGCGCCGGACGGCGGCGTACGCATCCAGCGATTCGGGTCCCGGGCCGTGGGTCAGGAGCAGGATGAAAGCAGCCATGCCGCCGCAGAAGCTGATCGCGCCCGAGACATGAAGGAACTTGAGAAATAGACGCATCGCGTGATTCGCGTGCCGCGCAATCGGGACTGCTGTCGGGACCACGGCGTACAAGCTGGAAATTGACGGCAGCGCAGCATACGAACGCGGCCACAGCCTGTACAGGCCGTGTTGCAAACGTTTACGTTTGGCGGCGGCGCGATGCGCCGGCGGGCTGGCTAGCCGACGTCGGCTCTGGCCCAGGGATCCTCGGACACGGACGAGTTGTAGGGATCAGCGGTGCCGGCGTCTTCCAGCTCCAGTTCGACAGGCTCGATGTCGCCCATCCAGACGTTCTTGCCCAGATTGTCCGTGAACACCCGCGGAGGGGGACGGAGGACACGCACGGTGTCGCCAATGTGGTTTCTGGTTTTATCGCTCATTGTTATCTCTGCGCCCAAGCAGTTGACTACGCCGTCAGCGTAACGGTCTTTGACATAAAAAATGTGAACTGCGTTCGCATTTTGCGACTTGGGCGATCGCCGCCCCAGGCGACGGACCGTTATCCGGTGTGCTTGCCGGCGGATTCCAGTGCGCATTGCTGATCCACCCAGACGGGATCGACGTCGAGCTTTTTGGTTATCTTGTCACCTGATGTCAGCACCCGCCAGAACGGGGCGATGTCCTCCAACGCCGCGCCCTGGGCGAGCTCCTCAAGGGCGGCTTCCGCCGAGATTCGGATGAATATGGACGTGGACATGGGGCATGCAGCGTCGCAGCGATGCCGACGCGCGAGTTCGTTTCTGAGTCGCACGATGCTGCGCGACTCGCCATACGGGATCGAGCGGATGTATCGATCGACGATCTGCGGCGTCGCTACAAACATCCGCTGTCCGGCCTTGATGCCGGCGAACTCATGATCGAGCACGACGATCTTCTTGTCTTTCTTCTGGGCGAGCTTTTCGAGTGCCGTTTTGGCCATAGGAGTCCTCCGCTGAGGGCTCAGTGAAGCACAGCTCGCGAACGGCGCAAATAGGCAGCGAATTTTTTATTTAAAAACAGGCTATTAGATGATTTGCGCATACGCAGCTTTGGCGTACTGCGGCGGCGGACGAAGGCGTGATCTGGGAAGTGCCCGAGAGTTGGGGTGAGTGCTCGGTGATCGTTTTCGGGCAGCCCGGTACCACGTTCGATTTCCTCGAGCTGCCGCTGGCCTAGCGTGTTGCTGTACGACCGCCGATGATGGCTGTGTGGCGCCCGGTGGGGCAGTCAAAGAAGATCAGAAAAGCGCTAACCCGACACGCTGGTGCGCCGCGGCTGCCTGCTATGATCGGCCCGCCCAACGAAGAATGCCTGCACAGGGAGTGGCTACGTGACTGAATCAAGAACGCCCCGGATCAGCCTTGGCGGCATCGCCGTCGGTGGCATCGCTTTGCTGCTTGCGGTCGTGCATTTTTGGGGCGGTCCATTCGACCAGCCGAAGTCGGTCGAGCGCACCGTCGCAGAGACCGCGGTCGCCATTCGTGATGCGACGGTTGCGGCACTCAAGGGCGAGGAGATCGAAGAACGTGCCCCGGAACGGACGTTTGATATCGATCGGGCACTGATGCTGAGTGCGTCCGTACTTGGCGGTATCGCGCTGATTCTGGGCGTCGTCGGATACGCGATGGGCGAGCCGGCGCGGGCGGCAGGCGGTGCGGCCATACTGGGCGCCGGTGCGATTGCTTTTCAGTTTGCCATTGTCGCTCTGGGGGCGATCGTGCTTGCCATCCTTGTTGCCGCAGTTATCGGCGAGCTTGGTTTTGGCTAGCGGTGTCTGGGCTTGATGCCATGGACAGATTATTCACAAGTGTTTTTGCCGACGATGTGGAGGCCACCGCAGGGTTCTACGTCAGTCTCTTCGGTATGCAGAAGCATTTTGAATCCGATTGGTTTGTCATCCTCGTGCATGCCGACAAACCGGGTATCGAGTTCGGTGTTTTGGCAAGCGACTCCGACGTTGTACCCGTAAGCGAGAGGACCGCGCCGGCAGGCATGATGGTCACGTTCGTCGTTGACGATTGCGATGCGCATTTCGCGACGGCGACCGCGCTCGGCGCAGCGGTCGTGGAACCGCCGACCGTGATGCCGTACGGCCAAAAGCGAGCGCTCGTGCGTGACCCTGCCGGCACGCTTCTCGACATCAGTTCACCCGTGTCGGCAAATCCGGGGTAGGCGTCAGCCGACCGCCGTTGCTATGCGGTTAGCGCGAAGCAGCTAGCGCCTGGTCGAGATCCGCGATGATGTCGTCAATGTGCTCGATGCCAACGCACAGACGAATCATGTCCGGCGTAACGCCCGCCGACACCAGCTCGTCATCGCTCAGCTGCCGGTGCGTCGTTGATGCCGGGTGTGCTGCGAGCGACTTGACGTCGCCGATGTTCACCAGGCGCAGGAACATGTTCAGCGCGTCGTAGAACTTCACGCCGGCATCGAAGCCACCCTTGATCCCGAACGTCATAAGCGCCGACGGTTTCCCGTTGGTGTACTTCTGCGCCAGGTCGTAATACGGCGAGTCGGGCAAGCCGGCAAACCGCACCCACTCGACCTGCGGGTGATCGTTCAGGTAGTTGGCGACGGCCAGCGCGTTGTCGCAATGCCGCTCCATTCGCAGCGGCAGGGTCTGCAGGCCCTGCAGGATCAGAAAGGCGCTCATCGGGCTAAGCGCCGAGCCTGTGTTTCGCAGCGGGACCGTTCGTGCCCGGCCGATGTAGGCGGCGGGGCCTAGCGCATCCGTGTAAACGACGCCGTGATAGGAATCCTCGGGCGTCGTCAGCATGTGAAATTTGTCCGCGTAATCGGCCCACGGGAAGTTGCCGCCGTCGACGATGACGCCGCCGAGCGTATTGCCGTGCCCGGCCATGTACTTTGTCAACGAGTTGACGACGATGTCCGCGCCCCATTGGATCGGCTTGATCAGAGCGCCGGTCGCGACAGTGTTGTCGACAATCAGCGGGACGCCCTTCGCATGCGCCATATTCGCGAGCGCCTCGATATCGACGATGTTTCCTGCCGGGTTGCCAATGGACTCGCAGTAAACGGCCGTCGTTTTGTCATCAATGTGTTTCTCCATCGCTTCGACGGTGTCGTCTTCGGCGAAGCGAACATCGATGCCCAGTTTCGGCAGCATGTGCTTGAAGAGGGTGTAGGTGCCGCCGTACAGCAACGGGACGGTAACGATGTTGTTGCCCTGTTCGGCGATGTTGAGAATCGAATAGTTCACGGCAGCGCTGCCGGCCGACAGCCCGAGACCCGCGATGCCACCTTCGAGTTCGGCGGAGCGCTGCTCGAGCACCGCCGTCGTCGGGTTCATGATTCGGGTGTAGATGTTCCCTTCGACCTCGAGGTTGAACAGGTCGGCCCCGTGCTGAGCGCTATCGAATTCATAAGCCACGGTCTGGTAGACGGGTGGCGCGACGGCCTTGGTCACCGGGTCGGCTTTGAAGCCGGCGTGAATAGCGATTGTCTCGTCTTTCATCGTCATGTCCTTGGTTGGTCAGTCGCAGGTTTGTTCGTCATCGGGCCGAATCACGCAGTCCAAGCGGGTCGTCCGGATCCACGCCACTCATGAACTGTTTCGTTCGGTCGAGATTGGTGAGCTGGTACACCAGACCCAGCCAGTTATTAATCAGCGCTTTCGCAGTGTCGCCCCAGGTGTTGTCCAGCAGGGTATTCACACGTTGCTCGAGCGCTTCGCCGATCTCGCGCCCGGTCGCCTTGTTTTGCATCGCCTCGTCGATGAGCGCATCGGCGATGGCCTGGGCTTCCGCCGGCAGATAGTTTTCCGGATACGGCGGCGGTTCATCCAGCTCACCGTTCAGGAAGCGCCTTACCTCGCGGAGATACTCCTTCATGAGGCTGTTGTAGTCGTACTCGGGATGCCCCTGAAAGTAGATGACCCGAAACTGGTCCGGGCTGACCGCCATATGCACACCGCCCACCTCGCTTTCCGCGAGAACGCGCAAGCCGTGTTGCTCGAGCTGCTCGCGAGAGATGTCGTTGTAGCGAGAATGCGGCGCGTCGAAACGCGTATTGATTTCCCGCAGCAAGGGATGCCCTGGCGCGGTGGTTCGGTGGCTGTAGACGCCCCAGCGCTTCTGCGGCAGGGGTTGTCTGTCGATCCCATGAAAGTGCTTCAGGAGCGCGTGTGTCGCGAGGCATGAGCACAGAATCGACGCGACATTGTCCTCGGCCCATTCCACCACGTCGATCAGGGGATCCCAGAATGCCTCCTGATCGAGAGCCGGATTGGCCACGTTGGCGCCGGTAATGACCAGGGCATCGAGCCCCTGATCGCGAAGCTCGGCAAAGTCGCTGTAGAAACGGGCAATGTAGTCGTTGGTCTCGTTGCTCCGATTGAGTTCGGGCAGCGAAAACGGGTAGACGAAGAACTGCGCGATTCGATTGCAGCCGCCGACCAGCCGGATGAACTGTCGTTCCGTCGCCTGCAGGGCGGCATCCGGCATCATATTGAGAAAGCCGATGTGCAGCTCGCGTATGTCCTGCCGCACGGCACGATCGAGCGACAGGAGCTCGTGCCCCTGTTCTTCGAGGTGGGCAAACGTCGGCAGATCCGAATGGGCAACGAGTGGCATGCACCGAGTGTAACCGCAAGCCGCTCGGCGTTTCAGCGCCGTAGCACCTCTCGGATGTTCAGGCGGACGAGGCGGGTCGGCTATTTGTCTATCGGTTCAACGCGTCTGCTCGTGCTCAAGCGAATCGCGAGCCAGCGAAACACGCCCATTGTCAGGAGATAGATCGGCAGAAACAGGAAGAACGTCGACACAACGCCAAGATTGGTTGTGGGGAAGCCGATGCTCTGCAGGAGGTCTCTGAGTCCATCCGGCGCTGCGAGGAACCAGGGATGCGGATTGAAGCCAAGGCCTCGCGGCGTGGCCAGCCACGCAGACATGTGCAGCACGCTGATCACAAGCGTGAATACCGCTATCCCATTGAACAGTTGTGTCAGCCAATGGCGTGCCGAACCTGGTCGCTCGAACTCCACGCAGTTTTCCTTCAGGCGATGCCCTTCGTTTTGCTATCGACTTGTTCCCGGAGGCATTGTAGTTTCTTTGCATAAGCCGCCGCCGAATCCAGTCCGTGTTTTTGGAGTAAACACCGGATTGGTCAATGTAATCAGAGTTTTAGGTGAGATTTCTAAGGGAGTTTCAAGGATATGAAAAAGGGATTTTCCCGGCGTCTTGGCGTACTAGCTGCGATGGCGACCCTGGTCAGTTGTACGCCGTCGCGGGAAGGCGCTCGTCTTGAGCTGTCGGTCGCGAGCGATAATAGCGACGTCATACGCTACGTACAGCGAATCTTGTATGCCCGATTGAGCGATGCATCCGGCGGAATGCTGGCGGATGTTCGCACCAGTTATTTCCCCGACACGAAGAAGCTCGTCTTCGACATCATGCACAGCGCGCCCAGCCCCGAGGGTCTCCAGTATCTCTACGAAACACGAGGTGACTACCGTGTGTTCGCGACGGACGGAGATGGCGAGCCGGTTGAATGGATTACGAACTCGGACATCTCATCCGTCAGCGGTGGTCGCTCCAAGCGCGACGCGAAGGTCTTCGTCGGCCTGAACGGCTCGGCCGCACGGCGCGTTGCAGACGTTTCCTGGAACAACGTTGGCGAGACGATCAAGACGTCGCTCGATGGCGAGCTGATCTATGAGACCGAAGTCACCTGGACCATGGGACCGTTCTACTCGTTCGACGTCGAAACCGTCGACAAGGCAAAGCTGATGGCGGCGGTACTGCGCTATCCGGCGCTGCCGACCGAAGTCACGCCGTTCGACGCTGCACAGCCCGTGATGGAGCTAAAGGCCGCTCCGTAGGCCGCAACTGACGGTTTTCCCCGACAACACAAACAGCCAATGAGGGTGCCCCGGTTATGCCAATGCAATTGAGCAAGTATCCATCCGTTCTCCGTTTACTCAGCCGGGGCGCTTCCGCCTGGCAGGAACGAGCCCGCGCACTGGGCACCACAATCGGCGTGTTCCTGATCGCCGTCTTCGTATCCGTGCCCGCTGTCGCGCAGCAGGGTGGCAATCCGGTGTCACTCCCGCTCGATGACATGGATTTCCGCCTGATCGGGCCGTTTCGAGGGGGACGTTCGATTGCGGTTGTCGGCCATCCGACGGAGCGGCTCACGTTCTACTTCGGGTCTACCGGCGGGGGCGTGTGGAAGACGGTGGATGCCGGACACAACTGGGTCAACGTGTCTGACGGCTACTTCAAGACGGGTTCAGTAGGCGCGCTGGCGATTGCCCCGTCGAGCCCGGAAACGATTTACGCCGGGATGGGCGAGCATGCCATTCGCGGCAACACCTCGCACGGTGATGGCGTATACCGTTCCGACGATGGCGGTGAGACGTGGCGTCACCTGGGACTGGCGGAAACCCGCCAGATATCGAACGTGATCGTCCATCCCGAGGACCCGGACCTGGTCTACGTTGCGGCGCTGGGACACGCCTGGGGCCCGAACGAGGAACGCGGCATCTATCGATCCAGCGACGGCGGCGAAACCTGGGACAAGGTTCTGTACATCAACGAGGACGTCGGTGCCGGCGATCTGGAAATGGATCCGACCGACCCCGACACCTTGTACGCTGGCATGTGGCAGGCGCGGCGATACGCCTGGGGCCTGCGGGGCGCCGGTCCGGGTACCGGTCTCTACAAGTCGACCGACGGTGGCGATACCTGGGAAGAGCTGACGCGCAACCCCGGTTTGCCGACGGGCGAAAATCGCGGCCGCATCGGCGTCACGGTGTCCGGCGCCGATCCTGATCGCGTCTGGATGATCATCGAAGCCGAGGACGATCAGACGGGTGTCTTCCGTTCCGACGATGCCGGTGACACCTGGTCACTCGTCAGTCAGCGGGCAGAGCTGCTGCAGAGGCCCTGGTACTACCATCGCATTCACGCGCACCCGACCGATCCTGATCGGGTCTACGTGCAGAACACACGGCTGTGGCATTCCTCTGACGGTGGCCGCAACTACGAAGTCATTCCGATACCGCACGGAGACAGCCACGACCTGTGGATCGATCCGAACGACCCTGAGCGCATGATCGAGGCGAACGACGGTGGCGGCAATACGACCTTCAATGGCGGCAAGTCGTGGTCATCCATCTACAACCAGGCGACCGCCCAGTTCTATCACGTGACCGTCGATAACCGGTTCCCGTATCGGGTTTACGGCAACCAGCAGGACAACTCCACGCTGTCGATACCGAGCCGCTCCGACACCGGTGCGATCGACGAAACTCATCTATTTACCATTGGTGGCGGAGAGGACGGTTACACCGCCGTTCACCCGACCGAGCCGGACATCATCTACTCCGGCGACCATCACTGGATGACGCGCTACGATCATCGCAGCAAGCAGGTGAAGTTCATCTCGCCCTGGAACGAGATCTGGTGGGGCTGGGGCGCCGCCGATCACAAGTACCGCTTCCAGTGGGTGTTCCCGATCGTCATCTCGCCGCACGATCCCGAGGTCCTGTACGCAACCTCGCAGGTCGTGCATCGCTCGACCGATCGCGGCGACTCGTGGGAGGTCATCAGCCCCGATCTGACGCGAGCGGACCCGTCGACCCTCGAGACGACGCCCGGCATCGACGACAACCCGGACACCGGCATGTACTGGGGGCCGATCAAACGCGACAACACCGGTATCGAGTGGTACGCGACAATCTTCGCGTTTGCCGAGTCGCCGATAGAGAAGGGCGTCCTCTGGTCCGGTTCCGACGACGGCATGGTGCATATTTCCCGGGATGGCGCGAAGACCTGGAAGGATGTAACGCCCGACGCGTTTCCGGACTTCACCCTGGTCAGCATCATCGAGCCGTCGAGTCATGAGCCCGGCACCGCCTATGTTGCGGCCAACCGCTACAAGCTCGATGACCTGACGCCGTATTTGTTCAAGACGACCGACTACGGCGAGAGCTGGACCTTGATCACTGACGGGATTGAAGCGGATGACTTCACGCGCGTGATTCGTGAGGACCCGGTACGTCCTGGCCTCTTGTACGCCGGTACGGAGACCGGTTTGTACCTGTCGTTCGATGACGGTGCGTCGTGGCGTCGATGGACGTCGAATTTCCCGATCGTGCCGGTGCGTGACATGGTCGTGAAAGACGACGACCTCGTCATCGGCACGCACGGTCGATCGTTCTGGATTTTTGACGATCTTGCTGTCCTGCGACAGGCCAACGAAAGCGTGTTCGAAGCCACCGCCCACCTGTTTGACCCCGAAGACACGGTGCGTTTCAGGGAAGGCGTCACCAGCAGCCCGTTGCGTGGCCAGAGCCCACCGGGAGCGGTTGGGGCCAATCCCCCGGCCGGCGCGGTCGTCTGGTATCACCTCAGGGAAGCTGGTGAAACGGTGACGTTAACGTTTCGCGACGAGAGTGGCACGGAGGTGGCGACCTTCAGCAGCGTTCCCGATCCTGATGCCATTGGCACGCCGCGCAATCCGCCGCCGGATCCGATTTCGGCCGAGGCGGGTCTGAATCGCTTTGTCTGGGATCTCCGCTACCCGGGTCCACTGCAGATACCGGGCGCGATCTACCGACGTTACGATCCCATTGGGCCCATCGCACCTCCGGGCGAGTACACGGTCGAGATTCGCACCGGGAACTACACGTCGACGCAAAGCTTCGAGGTGCTGCCGGACCCGAGGCTGGACACGACTCAGGAAGAGTTCGACGAGCTGAACGAGTTTTTGCTGGGCGTTCGGGACGAGATCACGAGCACGCATGAACAGGTTTTCCGTATCCGCAATTTGCGGGACCGGATCGAAGTTCAGATCAGCGGTGATGGCGTCAGCGCTGAGGTGAAGCGCGAGGGTGAACGGGTTGCCCGGCAGCTCATGATCATCGAAGAAAAGTTGATTCAGTTCCGCGCAAAGGCGACCCAGGATCTCATCAATTATCCGGTCCGCCTGAACGACAAGCTGTCGACGCTGTTCACGCTCGTGGAGACGTCCGATTCGCCGCCGGCGGCTCAGGACTATGAGCTGTTCGAGGACCTCAAGGCACGCATCGCGGTGGTCGTTGACGAGCTGGACGAGCTCATTGAGGTGACGGACTGGTCCGGCATCGGGATGGAAGTTGACTGATCGGAATTGACGCAGCCACCGACCTCATCGCGGGTCGGTGGCGTCATTCCCTTGAAACCGTGCTGCTGAGCTAATTGGTCGCGGGCTTGCGGGAGCAGGGCAGTCGTATGCAATCGTCGCTCATTTGTTCGTCGCATTCGCCCTTGCTGTACTGCTACGCGCGGGAACCGGAAGGCTGGGACGACCTGCAACGTGTATTTGCCGAGCGAAGCGCCGCGATTGAGGCATTCGCGCCGGAACTGGTCATTGCTTTCACGTCAGACCACTTCAACGGGTTCTTTCTCGATTTGATGCCGTCGTTTTGCGTCGGCTTCAGCGCCGAGGCGGTCGATGACATTGGCGGCTTCCCCGGGCCGCTCGATGTACCAAAGGCGGAAGCGCAGGACGCCGTCACCTTTCTGCGCCGGCATGAGTTCGACGTTGCCGTGTCCCTGGACATGACAGTCGATCATGCACTGTCGCAAACGCTGAAGGTCATGCTGGGTGAATTGGACCGATACCCGGTTGTCCCGGTTTTCATCAACTGCATCAACGAACCGTTCGTGTCGTTCAGGCGTTCGCGCCAGCTCGGCGACTGCATCGGTCTGTTTGCCCGAGAGCTCGGCAAGCGCGTGTTGTTTCTGGGGTCTGGCGGCATGTCACACAATCCGACGCGTTACTATCCGGCTTTTGGCAGCGGCGAATCGGAAGTCACGGCCTATCAGCTGACGGGCGGCA
>CAZMEA010000028.1:0-18190 GCA_964565135.1 uncultured Woeseiaceae bacterium | reverse complement strand
TCCTGTCGGTACGGTGTCGGGCTGCCGCAGTAGCCAAGACCCCGATGAGCGACCGCAACATCTACGAGCTGACGTCCATTGCGCGTCCGCTGGAGCCACAGTTCCCGACCAACAGGGCGGTGCTGATTCTGCTGCCGCTGATCGCGATCGTTTGCGCTGCCTGGCAGCTTGTTGGTCCCGGCGATCTTCCTCCGGTAGCGGCTGCCCTAACCGGTACGCTTGCGGCGTTCGCGACCTGGGCGCTGACTCGTGAGTTGGCGCCCGATGACAACCTTGCTGCTTTTGTCAGCCTGGTTTTCGGTACGGCCGCTGTTTTGGCCGGTGCCGTGGACGCGGTGTTGCCAACGTTCGTCGCGCTCTTCTTCGTCCGCATTGTCAATCGCTCGGTCGGCAATCCGGCCACGCGCATTGATGCCCTGGTGGTGCTGGGTCTCGCTTTAGGCGGCGGCTGGGTGCTGGACAAACCGCTGCTTACCTGGATCGGCGCGATCGCATTTCTGTTCGATGCCCGCCTGCCGCCCGGCGGCGCGGCGTTTCGCTTCGGCCCGACTCTCGTCGCGTTGCTCGTGCCGCTTCTGTGGACCGGCACGGTGCAGATTCCGTCCTTCGCGCCGCACTGGCCCGTAACGGCATTCATGCTGGCGATCATCGCTGCGTCAGTTCTGTACCTGACCGCGCTGATAACGCTCCGGCAGGTGCAGTCAACGGGCGATGCGACGGGTGTGCCGCTGGTGCCGGCACGAGTACGTGCGGGTATGGTGATCGGCCTGCTCCTTGCCCTCGAGAGCTTCATCCCGAGCGAGGTACTGAACCCGCTGAACTTCGATGCACTGCTCTGGTCTTGCATCGCCGGTGTCGGCGTCGGCAACATCGCGGGAAAGATGCGACGCAAGAGTTGATATGAACACCAATCTGACCCGAATTCTCGCCGCCGCCGGAGCAATTCCGTTCCTGATCGGCGCATTTGCGCCTGCGCTCGGTGTCGAACTGGGGACTCGTCATGGGGATATAAAAGCCGCAGCGCTTGCGTACGGGCTGACGATTGCCTCGTTCATGGCCGGCGTGCACTGGGGTACAGCGCTATCAGCGACCCGCACATTGCCAGTGAATCTCTACATCAGCAGCAACGTCGTGGCCGTCGCCGCGTGGTTCGTCTACCTGTTCGCAAGCATTGAGGCTGCTGCGCTGGTGCTCGCGTTCCTCTTTGCTGTACTTCTCGCGATCGACTGGCGTCTTCGGCGTGCAGGTGTGATCGATACGGCTTACTGGCAGACACGGCTGGTCGTGACAGCCGTAGTCATCCTTTGTCTGGTCGTCATCAGCCTTTAGTTTTCTACACGGTTACTGTGCAGAAACCCAACTGCAACCCCATCGAAATCCGAGTGTAAGCGTAAGTTAACGTCGATCGCTGATTCTTGACGCTCTGCAGTTAACAGGAGCGAGCGATGGGATCGGAAACATCGGGTTCGGCCAAGAAGGCTTCACGGCGATCATTTATTGGCGGCAGCGTGGGCATCGCCGCAACGGGGGCGCTGGCGCCGACACTCGCGGCCTACGCTGATCGGCGCCGGCGCGGGAAAAACAGGAAGTCTGACGTTTCGCCGTACGGACCTCTCTTCCCGAAAAAGGACGCCACGACGGGCCTGCCGCTGCTGAAGTTGCCAAGAGGATTCCGATACGCCTCCGTCGGCTGGACCGGCGACGTCATGTCTGATGGCACCCTTACGCCCGATCGCCATGACGGTATGGCCGTGGTCTCTGCAGGGCGCCGGCCATTTCGCGATGTTGTCCTGATCCGCAATCACGAGCGCGGAGGCTCGGATCCAGATAATCCATTGCCAACCGTCGGTGCCGGACAAGCTCCGACTTACGATCCCTTTGCATTGCCGGGCGTGCTGTCGGGTCTCGGCGGGGGAACGACGACGATGCGTTTCCGACACGGCAGACTGATTGGTGACCATGCATCGCTGGCAGGCACGTTGACTAATTGCGCTGGTGGTCCTACGCCGTGGGGCAGTTGGCTCACCTGCGAGGAAGTTACGATCAAAGGGGCTTTGCTCGGTGCTAAGGATCACGGCTATGTATTCGAGGTGCCGGGCCCGGATCTCGGCGTGGTGGCTACCGCAAATCCGATTCGCGACATGGGCCTTATGGACCATGAGGCGGTAGCCGTCGATCCGCAGACGTCGTTCGTCTATCTGACCGAAGACAACGGACCGAACAGCGGTTTCTATCAGTTCCGGCCCAATAACCCGGCAAAGCGTGTCGGCGCCCTCGAAGAGGGTGGTGAACTCTATATGCTCAAAGTCAAAGGCGTGGAGAACGCCGATCTGATCAATGTGGAGCAGGGCACCCGATATGACGTCGAGTGGGTGCGTGTGGCGGAGCCAGAAGCTGACCCGGAAGGATTAGAGCCGCCGGCACCCGGATTTCCACCGATCGCCGGCGTGGGTAAATCGGGTCCGTTTCTGCAAGGCGAAGCACTTGGGGCCGCTTTCTTTAATCGCGGAGAAGGTTGTTGGTACGGCAACCGGCGCATCTACTTCGTCGATACCAGCGGGGGGCCGGCACGATCGGGGGTTGTCTGGTCCTACAATCCTCGCCGCGAAACGCTGAGAGCATTGTTTGTCTCACCAGACTCCGCGACGGCCGACAATCCGGACAACATTACCGTCAGTCCGTCCGGGGGGCTGCTGGTTTGCGAAGACGGGTCGCCGCAAGTCGACGGAACCGGCGCGATCGTCGCCGGATTGCGCATGCTCGGCATCAATCGCGATGGCAGCTCGTACGTGTTCGCAGAGAATAATCTGATTATTGAAGAGCCGCTGCCCGGACGACCGTTTATCGAACCCGAGGACTACCGAAACCGCGAATGGGCCGGAGCCTGTTTTGATCCGTTCGGACGTTACCTGTTCGTCAACATTCAGACGCCAGGCGTCACTTTCGTTATTGCCGGTCCCTGGAGGCGTGGTCCTCTCTGAGGTCCACGCTACCCGCCTGGCAGCAGGCCCGAAGATCAGTCTCGCTTCACGCTGTAAACCACGTCCAGCGCGCTCATCGAGCCCGTGCGTGATTCGAGAATGATCTTGCTGGTCAGCTGGTAGCGGAGCAGCAAGGTGCCGAGCTTGTCGACGATACCGTAGCCGTACTCGACCAGGAGTCGATCGCCGATGCGCTTTCCGGCCACGATACGTCCGGACGTCGAACCGCCGCTCACCTCGAGCGTGTCGAGGCCCAGTCCCGAGCGTATCTGTGCAGCAACCGCCCCGGCCTGCGACAGGCCGAGCGCGAACGCCGCGCTGTTCAGAATATCCGTGTCCGCTGACGACTGCGCTCCGGCAACGGGACGTCCGGTCAGCAGGTACGCGACTGCATCCGCCTCGCGCATCGCTGGCTCGCTGAAAACATCTGAGCTCAGGTTTGTCGGTGTTCCCGTGATACGAATTCCGGCGACGACGCCGTCACGCTCGATGGATCGCGTTGCACGAATATCGAGCTGCGGATCGCCGAGCGGTCCGTTGAACGTGAGGCTGCCGTCTTCGATCGCGAGATCCTGTCCGTAAGCTCGATACCGTCCATCGCGCAGCCTCAATTGGCCGTTGCCGATAAAGGGCTGCCCGTTCAGTCCGGCGAGCCGGAGCTCACCCCCGATGGCTGTAGAAAGGCCAAAGCCGCTGAGGCGAACGTCTTCGCCGAGAACGGTCGCCAGCTGCACGTCGTAGGCACGTCGCTGCGTTTCCTGTCGTCTGTTGTCGCCATGAACAATGACGTCTGACGACACGGTGGAGGCAGACTCCGGCAGCGTCTTGACGCTGATGGCAGCCGTAGGGATGACCAGCGAGCCCCGAACCCTGGTTAGCCCATCGTTCAGTGACACACGCACATCGGGACTGGCAGTTGCCTGCCAATCCGGCAGGCGCAGCAGCTCGAACTCTTCTCCCGACAGTCGGAGTTCTGCCAGCCACCCATCGGCGTCGGTCAATCGGGAAACGCCATCGATTGCGATATGCCCGCCGCCCGAACGGGCGGAACCCTGCACGGACAGGCTCTCCAGATCCTGCTGCGTCATCGTCACGTCAACGTCGGTAGCACGAATGCCAGCCGCCAGTACGTCGAACGCTGCATCCCTTACCTCCACGCGACTCTCGAGTTCGGGACTTGGGCGCGAACCGGCAAGTTCTGCGCGAGCCTTAAGGCTGCCAACCGGGTTCGCGATATCCGGAAACAGGAACGCGAGGGCCGCAAGGTCAGGAACATCGAGACGCAGATCGCCGCGGATGGGTGAGTCGTCCGCCAGCGCGTCATCGACGTCGAGGCTGGCGTGGAGCTGCACAGCGCCGCCGTCCAGCTGCACGTCAATTGCGCCTGCCAGACGGCTCTGGGCGACGTCGAGATCCAGGCGGGCGGCGTCAATCGAGGTGACGTACGGTTCGTTGTCCAACACCGTTTCGATACTGGCGTCGACCGCTTCCAAGCCACCGGTGGCGGAGAGAACGCCGTTCTCGCGAGCAACATCGAACGCGGCCTCGAGGAACCCCGACACCTGCATCCCGCCGGGTAGTTCCAGCGGCAACGCGGACAACGGCAGACGTCGAATCTCGACGTTGCCCTCCAGGTCTGCGTTCCGGTCCGCTGCCAGTTCGCCGCACACTTGTCCCGGTCCGCCCGAGCTGGCCAGACAAAACGCAGCAACCTGCGTTTTGGCGTCCGACAGTGAAAGCGCAACCGGGTTGGTGAGTGACCAGTCGTCCAGGTCATCGGATGTCAGCAACATGGACCGGATCGCTCCGCTCCAGTCCGGTTCGATGTACCGTCCGTCGCCTGCCAGGGTCACGCTGCCGGCGTCACCCGAGCCGGCAAGACGAAACTCGTGGTAATCGACGCCGCCTGTCTGGTCGAACTCCAGGGTGTCGAAGGTCAGGCCGCCGCCGTGAGCGTCTGACAGCAAGATGCGCGACTCCACCCGGCTCGTGTCCTCGAAGTCAATCGACACAACAGCCTCACCGACGCGAGAGTTTCCATACTCCAGGCGTTCGCCAGCGAGGTCGACCTTGATGCCTGGCTCTGCACGCGGCCCCTCGACACGGACCTCACCGGCTAACTGCCCGGCAAGGGCGGGTTCAAGCTGCGAAAGATCGTCGAAGGCGAGAATCGCGTTCATGGATACATCGTTCGCGAGACGGCCGTTAAGGGACAACCGGTTGTCGCCAACCGAAATTTCCGTGTCAGCGAGGTCGAGTATGTCCTGCTCGAATCGCACGCTGGACCTGCCCGTTACCGAATGCTCGGCCAGAGTCCCCGACAGTCGCTCAACCGCGAGGTCGACGACGGGCCCGTCGGTTTCAAGCTTGCCGTTAATCCGTCCGCCTAGCTGCAGCTCACCGCGAGGCGCCTCCGCCAGCCACAGTTGCGGCGTAACGTTAAGCTGATATTCAACTTCGGCCTGCGGCAGGTCAGACCAGTCGGCAACGCCAACGACTCGGAGCTCGGCGCCGTTCGCCGATAGCGTCAGCGAGTCTATGTCGGCGCGGGCCAGATCGGTGGAGCCCTGAAACGACACGCCCACCTCCGGGTTTTCGTCGACGCGTACCGACGTCGACAGCACCACTGCAAGCGCGTCCAGCGGGCCATCGAGTTGCAGCGAGCCTTCGCGAGTAACGATCTCGGTTTCGCCCGCAGCCAGCTGCCACTCCTCCCACTCGCTGTCGAGATCGAGATGCAGCACCGGTGCCGTTGCGATGCTTCCGGATGTACTGACGTTGGCTGGAGCATTGAGTTGATGGCGAATCGTGTAGTTGTCTCGAGCGCCCTGCGCTGTGAGCTTGCCCGCGAACGCGTCTCCGGCGTCGGCGGTGAATCGCCAGTCGAGCGAAAAGTCTGTATCCAGCGAGTCCGCGACGAGCAGCCGACCGTTCCCGTCGAGGGTCAGCCACGGACTTCGGACCGCCAGCTCGTCGACGGTTAGTCGTCGATTGGCAAAGCGAGCCGCTGCACGAACGCTGTCAATCGAACGATCGAAACCTTCGCCAGCGACACGAATATCGGTGACCCGAAGGTTTGGCAGCTCTACGGCAAATGGCAGATCGACGTCCGGAACGCCGGACGTCGTGTCCGTCGTCTCGTCAGAGGTTTCAATCGCGACCTCGACGCCATCGAGAACGAGCTGGCTAAAGTGCAGCCGGCGGTCAGGCAATGCCCAGAACTCGATATTGATCTCGGCACGTTGAACGGTGACTGTCCCGTCATACTCGATGTCGTCAATGACGATGCCGCCGAACAACGACCCGTTGATGCCACCGATACTCAGCGATTCGGGAAGGTAAGGCTGCGCGACGTCGAACAACCAGCGCGTGCCGGCCGATGTGCCCCCCAAAACGCCGACCACGCCCAGAGGCAGCAGAATCACGACGAGCAGGCTCGCCAGCAACCATGTAACTGCCCGACGGCTCACAGATCCGCTCCGAGTCGGAGATGGAAACGCGGATTGCGATCGCCATCGTCGACGGGAAAGCCGACATACAGTCGGACCGGCCCAACCGGTGAGCGCCACTTGATGCCAAGGCCCGCGCCGACCACAGGGTCGAACTCTTCGTCGCTGAAGGCATTGCCTGCGTCCGCAAACACGGCGCCGTAGAAGTTGCCGGTGATTCGTCTCTCGATCTCCAGGCTGGCAACGACGAGACGCGTGCCGCCGACGACTTCCCCGTCCGCATCGAGCGTTCCAAGGCTGTCCAGGTCGTAGCCACGGATGGATTCGTCGCCGCCGGCGAAGAAGCGTACCGACGGAGGCAGCCGGTCGAAGTCATCGGTTTCCGTGTAGCCGAGTATGCTCCTGGCGAGGATGCGAGTCCGATCGCCCAACGCTCTCACCCAGCGTGCCTGTGCGGTCAGCTGCAGGTACGTGGTTGACGATCCGATGCTTTCGCTCGTGCCGTTGATTTCGAACGTGAGCCGGCGTCCGCGCGATGGATAAAGGTCGGCATCCGCAAGTTTCTGGTCAAAGGTCAAGGAGGGCACCAGCAGCAGTGTGTCTTGCTGTTCGGCGGCAACCTCGAACTGGTCGTAGGTCACGTCGAAGCCGGTGGTTCGTATCCAGCTACTGCGCAGGAGATGGCTGCGCCTGAAACCAAGGTTGACGGTATCCGTTTCGAACGTGTCAGTCTGTTCGTGGGAGACCGCACCGGTAAAGCTACGCCACTCGCTGCGTGGATCGCCGAGCGGCATCCGGTACTCTGCCGAGAGACCCTGCAACAGGGTCGAGACGTTAAGGTCGGTTCGCAGTCGGTGACCGCGCGAATTGATTCGATTATTCCTGAACCCTGCACGAAACCTGGGGCCGGTATCCGTGGATGCGCCTGCGCCAACGGTGTATTCGATGCGCGTACCAGGCTCGAGTACGGCAGAAACCGGGATGCGTCCGTTTTCCGCGACCTCGTAGTTCGCGGTCAGCTGGACGCGTCCGAAGTAGCCGCTGTCTGAGAGATCACGCTGCGCGCGCTGCAGCGTCCGGCGATCGAACGGTGTGCCGGCATCGATTGCGATGTAGCCGCTAACCAGTTCCGGGTCCAGTACGCTCTGCGTTACGTCGATATCGCCAAAGGCGTATCGCATGCCGCTGTCGACGTGCAGGGTAAGGTCAGCGGCCAGATCATCGGGCCAGACGTCGATCTTCGCCTCTGTGAACGTCATGTCCACGTAGCCTCGATCGGCCGCAATGATCTGCAGGTTTCTCTTGTAGGTTTCGTAGGCCTCGTGATCCAGTGGCTTGCCCGGCAGCGAGGCGACGCTGTCCTTCAGATCGTCAACCGAGGGATCCGACTCCGCTTCACCGTTCAGCCGAAAGTCGACGTTTCGCCACAACGTCGGCGAGCCGGGGTCGATCTCGACGACTGCCTGCCAGCACTCGTCGTCGGTAGTCAGAGAGGTGCTAATGTCCGGCGAGTAGAAACCAAAGGGCTCCAGCGCACGTGCCGTATCGTTGGCAAGCCGAGCGTAGCGTCGCCGTACCCGCCAGGCAGGGGCGTCGCAGGGTTCGTCGGCCAGTGCCGAAAACAACCGCACGTTGTCCGCCAGGCGATCGCCGACGCCTGCGACACGCAACTCTGCGTGCGCCGCTGACCAAAACAGCAAGGGGAAAAGCGCGAACAGCGATCTTGGTTTGAACAGGCTTTCGGGCACTACGGTCGTTCGCCTTTGCGGCCAGGATGCGTGGTATGTATTGGACCGCGGCCGCGTCAGTCGTTCGCCCGTATCTGGCTCTCCCGGTGAAGATCGTCTCAGTCCGATCAACGGCGAATCGGTCAGCCGCTACCGCGGGTTCGGGTCTTGCCCTGACGAGCGTGCTTTTGGATGAAGTCGATGATCATCCCCGCAATGTCCTTGTTCGTGGCCGTCTCGATTCCCTCGAGTCCCGGGCTGGAGTTGACTTCCATCACCACCGGTCCGTGATTCGACCGCAGCAGATCGACGCCCGCCACGTTCAGCCCCATGACTTTGGCCGAGCGTACCGCGGTGGACCGTTCCTCCGGCGTGATCTTGATCAGCGATGCAGTGCCGCCGCGATGCAGGTTAGAGCGGAACTCGCCTTCCTTGCCTTGTCGCTTCATTGCCGCAACGACGCGATCGCCGAGCACCAGGCAACGGATATCCGAGCCGCCGGCCTCGGCAATGAACTCCTGGACGATGAAGTTGGCGCCTATGCCGCGAAACGCTTCGATCACGCTCTCAGCCGCTTTGCGTGTCTCCGCGAGTACGACGCCAACGCCCTGAGTGCCCTCCAGCAGCTTGATGACCACCGGCGCGCCGCCAGCGATTTTCAGGAGATCCTGGGTGTCGTCCGGAGAGTTTGCGAACCCGGTCACCGGCAGACCGATGCCCCGGCGCGACAGCAGCTGCGACGCTCGCAGCTTGTCACGGGAACGAGAGATGGCGACTGATTCGTTGACCGAGTACACGCCCATCATCTCGAACTGGCGCAATACCGACGTGCCGTAAAAGGACACGGATGCACCAATGCGAGGAATGACAGCATCGAGTCCGGTGATCTTTTCGCCCTTCAGATGCACGCTGGGGTTGTGACTCGTGATGTTCATGTAGCAGCGCTTGTGGTTAATCACGCGCACGCTGTGACCACGTTCTTCCCCTGCTTCGACGAGTCGCCGCGTGGAGTACAGATTTCTGTTTGTCGAAAGAATGCCGATATTCATGAGTGTCTCTAATCCGGCGACTGCCCGTCTGGGCGTCGCATCAACTGGTTATGCCCTCATGTGCCGCGGCGAAGGATTCAACCCTGTCCTCGGCGTGGGGCACGCTGCGAAATTCCGCGATGTGCATCAGCGCGTCGCCTTCGTGGGCGAGCGGCAGATTGCTGCGACCGATGACGATGCCGTCAAACGGTGCAAGGATGTGCTGCTCTTCATCGCCCAGCGGATCGCTGATCGTCGCGAGGCGCTGCCCGGCGTCCACTCGCTGGCCGAGTTTCACCTTTGCGCCAACGATTCCGCTGGCGCTCGCCCGAATCCAGCTCGACGACCGCGCGACGACCGGTTCGACCGACTTGCTCCCGCCCTTGCGCCGCGGCGGAAGCATGCCGATTTCGCGCATCACGTTCAGGATACCCCGAAGCCCCGCACGAATGCTGACTTCGTCGAAGCGAAGAGCTTCGCCAGCCTCGTAGAGCAGGATTGGAATGCCCCGATCGGACGCACATTCGCGCAGCGAGCCGTCTCGAATGTTCGAATTCAGAACGACAGGCGTGCCGAAGGCTTTCGCCAGCTCGAGCGTCGCAGCATCGTCGAGGTCGCCGCGGACCTGCGGCAGATTGGACCGATTGATGGCGCCGGTGTGCAAATCGATACCGAAATTCGACTTCTCGACAATTTCGTTGACAAAAAGATTGGCGAGCCTGGCGGCGATAGAACCCTTCGGGCTACCCGGGAACGATCGATTCAAATCACGGCGGTCAGGCAGGTAACGTGACTGATCGAGGAAGCCGTGCACGTTAACGATGGGCACGGCGAGCAACGTTCCCTTGATCGATTGCAGCGCTTTGCGCTTCAGAAGCCGGCGAACGATCTCGACGCCGTTCAGTTCGTCGCCGTGGATTGCCGCCGAGACGAACAGCACTGGCCCGGCGCTCCGCCCGCAAATTACCCGGACCGGCATGTGCAGCGACGTCGAGGTGTACAGGTCGGCAACCGGCAGATTCACGGTTGCACGCTGGCCCGGTGCGATACGCTCACCGCCGATCTCGATGGCTTTGTTCTTGGCCATGGCTTAACTCGCCGGCTCGGGCGGCCTGCCCGTCAGAAACGAACGGCCGGAATCGACCAGGGCTCGTCGCCGGATCGCCGTTCTGCCAAGTAGCATGCGAAACAGCATGTTGTCTCGACCGGTCAGCGTAATCTCAATCGGCCAGACTTCACTGCCAACGCGTACCGGCGTTTCGATGACCAGACGTTCTTCGCGATGACCTCCGGAGTCCGAAACGATCCGGCGATCGACCACCGGCGCGCGGCAGACAATCTCCGTCGTGTTGTCTCGCTGGATCGGATGCAGACGAAACTCCACGATCTCCACGCCGTTCTCGGTGAACGTGTCCAAAGCAAAAGCGTGCAGGGCCGATGTTCGGGCACCGGTATCCACCTTTGCCTTTATCCAGTCGATACCGAGATCCGGCAGGCTAACCCACTCTCGCCAACCGAGAACAGCTTTGTCGGACTTGTTCTTGTTGCTGGCACTCATAGCATTCCCGCGGCGCGATGGTGAATTTGCGCGCCGTTGAGAGTGTGGCCAATAACCTGCGCCAAGTCATCCGGCACGTTGGCTCGTGCAGGGAATCGGGTCTACCGCCGGCGGCGCGTTGAGCGTCGCCGGCCGTATGACCGACGCGGAACCGGAACTACCGAGATCAGGCAGCCGCGAAGTTCTGCGCAGCGAAGTCCCAGTTGGCGAGATGATCGAGGAAGGTCTGGACGTAGCCCGGACGGTCGTTCTGGAAGTCCAGGTAATAGGCGTGTTCCCAGACGTCCAGCGTAATGAGTGGCGTCTGGCCGTTGAGCATCGGGTTGTCTGCGTTACCGGTCGTCACGATCTTGACCGAACCGCCCTCAGCAACCAGCCAGGCCCAACCACTGCCGAACTGGCCGGCCGCGGCGGCTGCAAACGCGGTGCGAAACTCGTCGAAGCTGCCGAAGGCCGCATCGATAGCCGCACCGAGGTCGCCATCGGGGGCGCCGCCGCCGTTCGGCGACAGGCTGTTCCAGAGGAAGTCGTGATTCACGACCTGCGCTGCGTTGTTGAAAACACCCGCATCGCCGGCTTCGGCTGACGCGCGAACAACGTCCTCGAGCGACATGCCGTCGTACTTGCTGCCCTCGACCATGCCGTTGAGCTTGTTGACGTAAGTCTGGTGATGTTTGCCGTAGTGATAGTCGAGCGTGTTGCCGGACATGTGGGGCTCGAGCGCGGCCCTGTCGTACGGTAAATCCATGAGTGTGAAAGCCATATCATTCCTTCCGATTGGTGTGAAATGGTCGCGGAGTGTAGCCGAAATGCTCTGCCTTCGTAACGGTTCCCGGCCAAGGTACCGCCACCGCATGGCACAGTTGTTTCTGAAAGGTTAATGAAAACAGGATTTTGAAAGACCGGGTGAACGAGCAGGCAGGCCGCGAGTCTGAAAAACCGGACGTTGAAATTGGTTAGTCGGGCACCAGATCTCCAGCTCGGCTCAAACAAGGAGAGTACCGCTCGTGCTCAAACGGATTGCTTTGTTCCTGGCGACCAACATCGCCATTCTGCTGGTGTTAAGCGTCGTCCTGCGCCTGCTCGGCGTCGATCAGATTCTCGATGAGTCCGGGACCGGCATCAATTACGAGTCTCTGTTGGTGCTGTCGCTGGTGATCGGCTTCGGCGGGTCGTTCATCTCGCTGGCGATGTCCAAATGGATGGCCAAACGTTCGACCGGCGCACGGGTCATCACGAATCCTTCGAACGCAGCCGAGTCGTGGCTGATGTCGACCGTCCAGCGCCAGGCTCAGCAGGCGGGGATCGGCATGCCCGAAGTTGCCATCTACGACGCGCCCGATATGAATGCTTTCGCGACCGGTGCCCGACGTGACAGCGCGCTGGTCGCCGTGAGCACCGGGCTATTGCACGGCATGCAGAAAGACGAAGTCGAAGCGGTGCTCGCGCACGAGATTTCGCACATCGCGAACGGCGACATGGTCACCTTGACGCTGGTCCAGGGCGTCGTGAACACCTTCGTTATCTTCCTGTCGCGGGTGGTCGGCCATTTCGTCGATCGGGTCATCCTGAAGAACGAACGGGGATACGGCCTGGGCTACTTCGGTGCGGTCATTGTCGCGCAGCTGCTGCTGGGTATCCTTGCGAGCATCATCGTAATGTGGGTTTCGCGCCAGCGTGAGTTCCGTGCAGACGCCGGATCGGCCAAGCTCAACGGGCGGCAGCCTATGATCAACGCGCTCGCCCGCCTTGATCGTGGCGCGCCGGCACAACTGCCCGAATCGCTGGAAGCGTTCGGTATCTCGGGCAAGCGCGGCACGGGCATTCAACGGCTGTTTATGAGCCACCCGCCGATCTCGGAGCGGATCGAAGCGCTGCAGAAACTGGGCTGACGCATCCGGCGTCAGGCTTCGGCGACAGACTCCGTCTGCGTCTGGGTCGCCAGCCATTTCGCGACGCCTTTGCAGTAGTGGCTGTTGGCAACGTTGACCTCAAATAGCGGCGCGTAGGCCTTCAGCTTCTCGAAGCCGGCGTTCAAGAGTCGAACGGCGTAGTCGCCATCGAGCGATACGCTCGGCGAGTACTTATCGAGGAGCGTATCGAGGGCCGACCGATCGTCAGGGATTTCACGGCCGTGAAACAGGTCCGTCAATTCGTTCGCAAACACGCAGATATCGCGAAAGCGCATGTCGCTATCGAGCGACCGGCGGACCGGGCCGGGTGGCAGACCCCTGATCGCATCAACGATGGAGCGGGGCAGACTCCAGGTTTGCGCTACGGCGCATCCCAGGTCTGCGTAGCTGACGCCCAGAACACTGCGCGCCGCGGCCTGTTTGCTCAAGCCTTCGTCCGAACGGAGCAGCTCGATCTCCGTGTGTTCGTCGGCGAAGTAATAGATGACCAGCGTTTCGCCGAGGTTCTGACACAGTCCGGCAATAAACGCCTCCTCGACGTCGGGCAGCGCTTCCTTCTGCGCAAGATGACGGGCGATCAGCCCGCTCAGGAAGGATCGAATCATGGCGTCCTTGAGAGTTTCGGAGTCACTCTTCAAGTGGCCGAACAAGGTCAGGCTGTTCGCAGTCATGCGGACCTGGTCGACACCGAGGAACACGACCGCCTGCGAGATGCTCGTTATCTCCGCGGCACGGGCTCCGTAGAATGCCGAGTTAACGAGTTTCAGCAGTTTGCTGGTTAGTGCCAGGTCACGGAGGATGACGTTGGCCAGCTTGTCTGCGGACGAGTTTGCCTCGTCGCTCGTCAAGCGGTTGATGTCCGCGAGCGTGCTCGAGATGGTTGGAAAATCTTTCTTGCGCTGCATTCGCCGCAGCAGGAAGTCGATCGTGCTGTGGCGGGAGCCGCCGTCTGCCAGTCGCTCAATGAGGCCCACTTCTTCGAGAAACAGTTTGAAGGCATCTCGCATCGCGACGCAGTCCGCGTAGCGACCCTGCTCATTCGGCAGAAGTGCTCCTGCAAGGAACCGCGCAAACGCCTCGCCGTTACCATGCTCCAGTACGGGGCTGAAGTCGACATTGACCCGAACGATGTTGTCGCGGACCTGCTCGATCGACGTGCCCTGCATGGCGCGCACACCTGTGACGAGCTCGAAGAACGTGCTGCCCAGGGCGAAGACGTCCGTCCAGGCGCCAAGCGGCCTGCCGAGAAAGTGTTCCGGCGACATGTAGCGCAAAGTCCCGGTGGCGAACTCGCCGTTTGTTTTTTGCTTGTGCGCAAACTGGGATAGTCCGAAGTCCATGATCCGGGGTATACCTTCGGAATTGACCAGCACGTTCCGCGGGCTCAGATCGAGATGCAGAATACCGGCCTGATGCGCCGTGGCCATCCCGTCCAGAATCGCGCTCAGGATCGGGACTGCCTGTTCGATAGAAAACGGGCCGTGCTGTTTCAGGAGTTGAGCCAACGTATCGCCCTCGACGTACTCGAAGATCAGATACTGGCCCGCCGCGTTCTCCCCGGCGTCGAAGATCGGCACGATGTTCGGGTGATTCAGCTTACTCGCGATCACCGCTTCGAGCGGTGCCCCGTTCTCTGCTTGCTCGCTCAGTTCTTCGTTTGCGTTGTTCAGGATCTTGATCGCAACGTGTCGATCCAGGGTCGGGTCAATGGCCTGATAGACAGACCCCTGGGAACCGCGACCCAGTGGGCGCAGGACTTCGAAACGTCCGATTTTTTGCACGGGTTCAGCCGACATCTGCTGCATCTGCTCCGTTGCTGTGGACGCGTCCGACGTGTTTGGCGTTGCCATGGGCGTTCAGTCGGGCCGTCCTTAATAAGTGAACCGGCTCTTTCGTATAGCGGCCGAGTCGGCAGTTTCTTGAGGTAGGTGAGGCGGGTATGCGCCCATTTGCAACGCCAGATACGCATTATGTCGGTCAATGCGGTCAATAATGCGACAAATTGCCCATATATTGATTTTGACATTCAAGGTAGCCGGCACTTCGCCGATAGCTTCCCAGGAGCTGTGGTCTTGTCCACAGAAAGGCAGCCATGCGGCCGGCGCAGAGCCGGTTATGGCGAGGCCGCAGGAGTACACAAGAGTCGTCTGATGCAAACCCGAGATGCCTAAATCGTCGTCCATGCCGCCGTTCAGCGCACTGGTCGTTGACGTCGATGAAGACCGCCGAGACAGAATTGTCGAAGTGCTGTTGAAGCAAGGCTTCCATGTGCCTGCTGCCAGCGCCGATCTGCCGGACGGTTCCACTGTCGACGTCGACCTGTGTGTTCTTGTGGGTGCCGCCGACGCTGTGGAACAGTGTCGATGCATTCGGACGAGCCGTGATGAAGCAAGCACGGCGATTCTGATGCTGACGCCATTGAATGACGCCGCAACGATAGAAAGTGCCTACGATGCAGGAGCGACCGAAACGCTGCCACTGCCCGTCGTCTGGTCTGCCTTCGCGCGTCGCGCGGCGCACATGTATGACTATCTGCGAGCGCGCCGACTGACCGTCGAGAGCAACGCACGCAGGGAAACGTTTCTCCAGGCGGTGCCGGACGTGATCATGCTGGTGGATCGCGATGAGATGGAACCGGTGCCGCTGAGCAACAGCAAGGAGGCGCCCTTCTCGGTCAGCGACCTGCCGCAAGGCCTGCTCAAAGGCTGGCGGCGAGCCGTGCGCGAAGCGCTGGACTCCGGAAAAGTAATGACGTCCGAGTTCAAGGTCGGCGACGGCCGGGACAGGCATTTCTACGAATTACGGATCATTCGCTACACCGAAAACCAGGCCATGATGATCTTTCGGGATGTGTCGAATCAGAAGCGGGCCAACGCACGTGTCTTCCGGCTCGCTTTCTACGATCCGCTGACCGGCCTGCCCAACCGGCAATCGTTCATGACCCGGATCGGGGAAGCGATTCGGGACGCGTCTGAAACGGGCGACCGCTTCAGCCTGCTCTATCTCGATCTGGATAACTTCAAGCGCGTTAATGATTCCCTCGGGCACACCGTCGGCGACGAGCTTTTGAAAATTGTCTCCCGCCGCATCGAAGAGTGTGTGCGTTCGGACGACGTTATCGGGCGTGGCAGCACGACCGCGCGAAATTCGAAACTGCACATGGCGCGTTTGGGCGGCGACGAGTTCACCATTCTTTTGCGTGGCGTCGATTCGTCCGACGTCGCCGATTCTGTCGCCGATCGTCTCACCAAGGCGGTGAATCGTCCGATCATTCACGACGGGCGCCAGTTCGTGTTCACGTCCAGCATCGGCATCGTCAACTATCCGGAAGACGGCACGGATATGGACACGCTGATTGCCAACGCCGATATGGCGATGTACCGGGCGAAGGAGTCCGGCAAGAACACGGTGCGATCGTTTTCGGAAACCATGTCGGTCCGTTCGCTCGAGCACCTGGATCTCGAGAACGAACTCCGGCAGGCGCTCGCGAACAACAAACTGGAGCTGCACTATCAGCCAAAGATGTGCCTGCGTACCGGACGAATCACCGGCTTCGAGGCGCTGTCGCGCTGGAACCATCCCGAGCGGGGTTTTGTATCGCCGGAGAAATTCGTGCGTATCGCCGAGGAGGCCGGGCTGATCCTGGAGCTGAGCGACTGGGTGTTGCACGAAGCCTGCCGTCAATTGCAGGCATGGCAGGACGGTCCGCTGGTCGGATTGCCGGTTGCAATCAACCTGTCAGGACAGCAGTTCAAGCACAGCGATGTCGACAAGCTTATTGCCGCGGCCGTTCACAAGCGTGGCCTTCGACCGCAGATGCTGGAACTCGAACTCACCGAGAGTGAGTTGATGGCCGACGCGCACGGCACCGTGTCCACCTTGAACAAACTCAAGTCGGCGGGCTTCAAGATCGCAGTGGACGATTTCGGCACCGGTTACTCATCGCTTGCCTATCTGAAGCGTTTTCCGATCGACTCGCTGAAGATTGATCGCTCGTTCGCCATGCGCAATGAGGAGTCGAGCGACAATTTCTCGATCTGCAGCGCCATCATTGCTCTGGCTCACAGCCTGAAGCTGCGGGTAACGGCGGAGGGCGTCGAATCCACAGAGCATCAGCGCAAGCTGATTCAGCTGGATTGCGACGAAATGCAGGGTTACCTGTTGTCCCGGCCGCAGTCGGCGGCCGGCATCGAGGCGATGGTTGTCGACTACAACCAGAACGGCGGCATTGGGCAAATGCTTGCTTCGATGCGCGGCGACGCGGTTGCGAGTGCCTGAGTACGCCTCGCGAGCATAAAAAAACCCGCCCCGACCGGCTCGGCCGAGGCGGGTTAGTCTATCTACCAGGCGTCATCCTGCCGGGGCAGGCGTCGCGCCGTTTTCTCCATGCTTGTCGTGCAGCTCGTCCTCGGGAATCGCTGCGTAGGCGGCGCGGAGAGCGTCGATGCGCCGGTCGAATCGTGAGTCCGCGGGCAGACAGTGATCCGCGTTCAGGCCGGCCAGAACGTCCTTGACCTCCTGATTCATGCCCGTGACATAGACCGTCTTTCCGGCCCGCTTGCCGTCACACACGATGGTTTCGACTGCGCGAGCCGCGGAGACATCCAGGAATGGCACCTTGGCGAAGTCCAGAATGATCGCATCACCACGGTTCTTTGTGCGCTCGCGAACCTGCAGGCCGAGATCGGCTGCGGCACCGAAGCTCAGCGGGCCGCCAAAGTCGAACAGCGTGATATGACCCTCTGCCTTGTCCAGGATCTTGCGCTCTTCGTCCGTTGTGACCAGCTTGTGCAAGGCATCGTCGCCGAAGCTCTCCAGCTGCTTGTCCGCCATACGCTTGACGAAGGCCAGTGCGGCAAGGACGACGCCGGCGGCTACGGCCGTGATCAGGTCAACGAAGACGGTCAGACCAAGGACCAGCGCCATCAGGGCCAGATCCCAGCGCGGACCGCGATGCGCGCGCTTCAGGTAGCTCACGTCAATGATGTCGTAACCCGTCTTGATCAGGATGCCGGCCAGTACCGCGTGCGGAATCTGTGATGCCAGCGGCGCGAGGCTGACGACGGTTGCGAAGAGCAGGGCCGCGTGCAGCATGCCGGCGATTTTCGTCTGGCCACCCGTGCGGATGTTGACGACCGTGCGCATCGTTGCGCCGGCGCCCGGAATCGCACCAAACAGTCCTGCGAGCGTATTACCGATACCCTGACCGATCAGTTCCCTGTCCGAGTTGTGCCGGGTACGCGTCATGTTGTCGGCGACCAGTGACGTCAGCAGGCTGTCGATCGCGCCGAGGATGGCGAGAATAACGGCCGCCTCCATAACGATCAGGAACGTGTCCTTGGTAAAGCTCGGGATGATGAGTGCGGGGAAGCCGGTCGGGATGTCACCCAGTATCGGCGCACCCTTGATGAAGAGACTCAGCACTGTACCGATGATCAGTCCCGCGAGGGCGCCCGGCACAATCTTGCCGAGGGCCTTGGGCCAGAAGAACAGCACGCCCAGCGTCACGACGCCGATCGTCAGCGCCGCCATGT
>CAZMEA010000027.1:0-18230 GCA_964565135.1 uncultured Woeseiaceae bacterium | reverse complement strand
CTGTGAATCGGGTTTCAGTGCAGCCCGCCGCCAGCAGCAGCAAGGTCAGGGCGCTTACGGCCCGGAATCGAAAGTATCGTGTCGCCATCATTGGAGTCTTCGTTGGTTTCGTAGCCGGGCGGCCGCCGCCGCGTGCCGGCCCCGGTTCATGTCCTTGCGTTGTAACCGTAGACCGATTTGACCTCGAGAAATTCATCGATGCCGTGCGGCCCCCATTCCCGGCCGTTACCGGACTGCTTGAAGCCACCGAACGGCGCCTGCGCATCCAGCGACGCCCCGTTGATGTGGACCATGCCGGTTCGCAGCCTGGCCGCTACGCTACGGGCGTGGTCGAGATCGCCGGAGCTGACGTAGCCCGAAAGGCCGTAGGGCGTGTCGTTCGCCATTGCGATCGCCTCGTCTTCGCTGTCGTACGGCAAAATACAAAGGACAGGACCGAATATTTCCTCGCGCGCAATGCGCATGTCGTTGGTGACGTCGGCAAACACGGTAGGTTTCACGTAAAAGCCGGTGTCGATGCCGTCCGGGCGTCCGGTACCGCCCGCGACCAGGCTGGCGCCTTCGTCGATTCCAGCCTGAATGAGCGCCTGGATCCGGTCCCACTGAACTTCGGAAACAACGGGTCCTATCGTCGTTGCGGCATCCGTTGGATCACCGACAACGGTGCTCGATGCAACGTCGGCGGCGATGCGGATCGCGTCGGCGTGTCGGTCACGAGGCACCAGCATGCGAGTCGGGGCATTGCAAGACTGTCCGCTGTTGTCGAAACACGCCGCTGTACCGCGGCTGACCGCTTTTTCGAAGTCCGCGTCATCGAGGATGATGTTCGGCGATTTGCCACCGAGCTCCTGCGCGACGCGCTTGACGGTCGGTGCCGCGTTGCGCGCAACCTCGACGCCTGCGCGCGTGGAACCGGTAAACGACACCATGGCGATATCCGGATGCCGGCTCAACTCGGTGCCGACACCGGGACCGTCGCCGTTGACCAGGTTAAAGACACCTGCAGGAACGCCAGCCGCGTCGAGCACCTCGGCGAAAAGCATCGCGTCGAAGGGCGCCACTTCGCTGGGTTTCAGAACCATCGTGCAGCCAGCGGCCAGCGCGGGTGCCACCTTGACAGCGATCTGGTTGATCGGCCAGTTCCAGGGAGTGATCAGGGCGCACGGACCGATCGGCTCGCGAACAATGCGTGTCGTGCGATGCATCTCTTCGAACGGGTAATCGCGCAGTGCTCTCAGCGCCGCCTTGATGTGCTGCGGGCCGCTGGCGGCCTGCTCGTTACGAGCGAGCGGCCATGGGGCCCCCATTTCTTCCATGATTGCCGTCGCGATCTCATCGTGCCGCTTCGCAAACTCATCGAGAATGGTCGCCAGAAGGTCCAATCGTTCCTCTCGGCTCGTCGCTGCGAACCCCGGAAAGGCGCGCACGGCTGCCGCGACCGCGCGGTTGACGTCCGCTTTGCTGCCAAGGCTGATTCGACCGAGCACGGCCTGCGTCGCCGGGTTGACGACGTCGTGTGTCCGTGGCTCGACTGGGTCGACCCATTTACCGTCTATGTAGAACTGCAGCCTGTCGCGCATTGCGTCCAGCCCCTGCGTCAGCGAGCCGCGAATCATAGCTCAATCAGGCTCCGGGTACTGCCCGTCGGCGCGACCCGGGCTGAGGCCGTTGGCGCCGTGGCAGGATTCCCGTTACGCTCGAATTACCGACTCATCAGGGATCGCAACGCCATGCAGGACGACCTTAAGGCTCGCATTGAGGCCGTCGTACCAGCCACTACTATCACCGATGCCGAGGACGTTCCGCCGTCGCCCTGGGACACGGGCCAGCCGTTTCGTGGCCGGTTCGTTGTAAGTCCCGAGTCGACGACCCAGTTGGCTGACGTTTTGCGGATCTGTCACGAGCGTGGCCAGAGCGTGGTGCCGCTCGGCGGCGTCACGGGACTCGTGCAGGGCTGCGCGACCGAATCCGACGACATCGGATTATCGCTGTCCGCCATGAACCGCATCGAGGAGGTCGACCCGGTTGCCTGCACGCTCGTCGCACAGGCGGGCGTTACGTTGCGCTCGGCGCAGGAGGCGGCGGCGGAGGCTGGACTGTTTTTCCCGGTCGATATCGGCGCGCGCGACAACTGCACACTCGGCGGGAATGTGGCGACGAATGCCGGCGGCACGAAGGTCATTCGGTACGGAATGATGCGCGATTCCGTACTTGGCCTCGAAGCGGTTCTGGCCGACGGAACGGTACTGTCCTCCATGAATCGCTACCTCAAGAACAACTCCGGTTTCGATCTGAAACACCTGTTCATCGGTACGGAGGGCACTCTGGGCATCGTCTCGCGTGTCGTGGTGCGCCTGACGCCGGAACCTCGCAGCCACAATGTGGCCTTGCTGGCAGCGAATGACTACGACGCGGTCGTTGCCCTTCTGTCGCGTGCTCGAGGATTGCTGGGTCCGTCGCTCTGCGGGTTCGAGGTCATGTGGCAGAGCTTTTATGCGAAGGCCGTTCAGCCGGACGGGCCGCAGGCGTCGCCCATCGAGTCAGGTTACCCGTTCTACATTGTGGTCGAGGCCATGGGCAACGAACCCGCGACCGACTCGGACGCATTCGAAGCCACCCTGGTCGAACTCATCGACGCGGGTCTCGCCGTGGACGGCGTCATCGCGAAATCGGACAGGGAGCGTGAGGGTATCTGGGCGATACGGCACGAAGTCGAATGGCTCGTCCGCAACGCGTTCAACTTCGATGTATCACTGCGCATTGCGGACGCCGGCGCTTACATCGAGTCGCTGGAGACCCGGTTGTCCGCAGAGTTTCCGGATGCCTACGTCGCCGCGTTCGGTCATCTGGGTGATAACAACGTACATATCTCCATCCTTGGCGACGACGAAGAGCGGATCCAGCGGCACGTCTACGAAGCCCTGCGGCCCTTCGACGGGGCGATTTCCGCGGAGCATGGCATTGGCCTCGAGAAACGCCAATGGCTGCCGATCAGCCGCAGTGCCGACGAGATAGCGATGATGGCAACCCTGAAGCGAACGCTGGATCCACGCGGCATCCTCAATCCTGGGAAGGTAATCGACCTCACTAAGGCCGTTAGTTGACATAATCCGGCTCAAGCCCTGCCGTCCAGCGACCGATAAGCCTTTCATTGGACACGTTGTGTTTTGCAGAGGATGCCTATGTCCAAGCTGAATTCATGGAGTCGGCTGTTTTCGCCGGAAAAGGAAAAGGTCGAAGTTCAGGTCGGCGATGACGTCGCCGAGATGACGAAGACCCAGCGCTATCGATTCGATCAGCTGTCCCGCACCTGGTCGGCTGAGGAAGAGGACGAGAATCCGTTCGAGAAAAGCCGTTACACGATCGCCGAGGCGGCACTGGCGCTGCTAAAGGACGAGTCGGCCATCTTGCTGGCGGCGGCCGATGGGCAGCCTGCCGTCTACGTGAACGGCGAAGGGCTGAAGGGCCGGTGGCGGCTCGCGACAGCGGACGGCGGCGCCGAACACAGCAAGGAGATGCGACTGGTCTCCGGTTATCTTGCCTTGCCTCCACTCGCTTGCCGGCGGTTGGCGGAAGGTTTACGTGCAGAGGTTACGGTCCTCGAGCTGCGGTTGCCTGTCGATCAAAGCTTTGCCGAGTTCGATACGGGCCAGCTCGCCGATTTGCGGGCCTGGGGCGACGGGCAGAAGTACTTCTGTCTCTCGGAGCCCCTCTCTGTCCGGGCCGAGGCTGTCGTCCTGCTTGCGCCGCTGACGTCCGAGGCCTGACGCTTCTTGAATCGCATCGCCGTAGGCGTTGCAACCGCACTCTAAGGGATGAATTTCAGCTGCAACGGTTGCGTCAGCGGACAATTCGGCCTATCAATCTGTTTACAGCGCGCCAGCGCTCGTAGAGTGATGCCAGGGTTCGAGGGACGCCATGCTGTTTCATCTGATCTATGTTTCGACCGCCGTCGATGATCTCGATGATGATGACCTCGTCAATCTCCTGACGTCCAGTCGCCGGAACAATGTGCGTGACCACATCACCGGCATGCTGCTGTTTCGCGGCGGTCATTTCATGCAGGTCATTGAAGGTGAGTACCTGAACGTCATGTCACTGTTCGATCGTGTCCGCGAGGATACTCGCCATCGCAACGTGGACATTCTCCGCGCCGACCACATCCAGGCACGCGACTTTCCTGACTGGACCATGGGATTCGAGTGTCTCGATGAGTTCGATCCGGCGGCGCTGTCCGGATTTACCCCCTTCCTGGAGCACGACTTCCGCTCTGATTTCTTTACCGGCGATGAGGACACCGCGCACGCCATGCTGGCGGCGTTTCGGGACATGCCGGCCGTGGCGACCCGATTGCCTGCCAGCGGTTCATCGGCGTAGGACAGTCTGCCGCCGGTCAGGCGTCCTTCAGGCTGCTGGCGATATCCGTGACGCTGCAGCCGACCAGATTCTTGGCGACACTCTGCTCCGGCTCCATGACGCGATGTCGCGTCAGGGCATGCCTGAGCTGGCCCAGAAATCCGGGAGACGCGACAAGTGCGTAGCGCCGAACGTTGCCGGCCTGGATATCGGTGACCAGGCTGTCGATGACCTCGCCGGCAAACCGGATCATTTCCGTTTCTTTCGGATCGTGCGGTGACGCCAGCGCGTGGCGGCCCTGGCCGTGGCTGTCGAAGCTCCGTCCAGCCGAGTCGCTGATCAGTTCGCCGGCTTTCGCACGCCCGGCTTCATTGACCAGTGTTCGGAGTTGTTCAAGCTTGCCGCGGCGGCCGTGGCGCACATAGAAATGCGCTGTTGAGGTATCTGCGACCACCACCCAGTTGCGGTCTTCGGCGCTCATGACAAACAGCCTAGTACGATCGCCGGGACGCATTAAGTGTGGCTTCTACGGATGTGCCGGGGTTACAAGCGGTGTGAGAAAATGATGCGGTAACGGGCAACGCGTTAGGACCGGCATCAGTCGATGAGTTTCGATGTGCAGTTTCTCGGCGCAACGCGCCAGGTAACGGGTTCGCTCTACCGAATCGACACTGGCAAAAGCCAGATATTGCTCGAGTGCGGGCTCGTCCAGGGCAGCCGCGAGGCCGAAGCGCAGAATGCGGCCGAGTTTCCGTTTGCCGTGGAAGACATCGACGCGGTCGTTCTCAGCCATGCGCATATCGATCACAGCGGTCGGGTGCCGCTCCTGATTCGGCGAGGCTATACGGGACCCGTATATGCCCAGACGGCGACGCGTGCCTTGTGCGAGATCATGCTGCCGGACTCAGGCTACCTGAATGAAAAAGACGCGGAGTGGGAAAACCGTCGGCGCACGAACCGGCAGGGAGGCCGCGTTCAGCCGCTGTACACGCGGGAAGATGCCGAGCGGTCATTGAGCCAGTTCGAGTCGGTCGAGTACGGCACCGAGCAGCAGATTACCGATGACCTCGTTCTGCGTTATCACGATGCGGGTCACATTCTCGGTTCCGCGATCGTCGAGTTGACAGACGGTGCGCGAACGCTGGTCTTCAGCGGCGATCTTGGCTATCGCGACGCGCCCGTCATGAATCCTGCCGCGAGATTGACCACCGCCGATGCCGTTCTGATGGAAAGTACCTACGGGGATCGGTTGCACCGTCCCGTCGACGCAACCCTTGAAGAACTCGGCGATGTGTTCGAAGCTGCCCGCGTTGCCAACGGCAATATCCTTATCCCGGCTTTTACGGTCGGACGCACACAGGATCTCCTCTATTTGCTGGCCAGGCATCGCGAGGAATGGGGGCTCGATCACTGGCGCATCGTGCTCGACAGCCCCATGGGCATCGAGGCAACGGGCGTGTACGCCCGTCATCGCGATCTGTACGGCGCCGAACTCTTCGGCCCCAAATCTCGCCTGCCGGCGCTGCCAAACGTGGAAGCGACACAGAGCACTGCCGAGTCCATGCGCCTGAACGAGGTTCGATCCGGTGCGATCATCATCGCAGGCAGCGGCATGTGCACCGGCGGGCGCATCCTGCACCATCTCAAGAACAACGTCTGGCGTCCGGAGTGCCACATTGTCATTGTGGGCTACCAGGCGCATGGGACGATCGGACGACGATTGGTGGACGGCGCTGACGAGATTCGCTTGTGGGGTGACAACTACGCCGTACGCGCCAGTGTTCATACCGTTGGTGGTCTGTCGGCGCATGCCGACCAGGCTGATCTGGTCGATTGGTACTCGGCGTTCGATTCGCGACCGCCGCTGTATCTCGTGCACGGCGAAGAGCGGGCTCAGGCGCCTTTGAAGGCGCGAATCGAGCGGGAACTGTCCGCGCCTGTTAGGATTCCGAAATTCGGGGAGACGATTCGTGTGTAGGCGGCCTATAGCAACCGGTCGTCGATTCGGCCGGCCCAAATCGCCTATCATCACGCCTAGTCGTCGAACGAGCTGAACAGAACAGAACCAAGGGAACCGACATGCAATCTCATCATCGACTGATCCTTCTCTTGTCACTGCTTGCCGGACTGACTGCCTGCGGGCAGCAGCAAGCGGAGTTCGGGTTGCCGGAGGGTGATCCCGAGGTTGGGCAGGCCCTGTTCGTAAGCTACAACTGCAACACCTGCCACACCGTAGCCGGTGTCGATCTGCCGGCGCCCGAGGTCGAGGGCCCGGTCCAGGTCATGCTCGGTGGGCGGGTAAGCCGACTGAAAAGCTATGCGGAACTCGTGACGTCGGTCATCAACCCATCGCACCGGTTTTCCAGGCGCCTTCGATCCGACGAGGTCAGCACCGATGGCGAGTCGTTGATGACGGTCTACAACGACGTCATGACGGTGACCGAGATGGTGAACATCGTCGCGTTTCTCGAAGCGCAATATGCGGAACTCGAGCGTCCCGGCTACCGTTACCGCACATATTCCATGGACGAATAGTCGCGGCGCTGTTCGCGGCACGCGGGAAGCCCCGCCCGGTTGGTCTTACGTCAGGGCAAGATCGCCGTCGACGCGTCGATTCCAGAGGTTTTCGCGTTGACGGATCGACGGTGCGCCGCCAGCCGTCTGCACGCGTCAGCGTGTGAGACCGGATCGAAGTTCAGGTAATAGCAGCCGACAGCCAGAAACGCATCGGGCATATCGAGACAGATCACATCGTCAGCAGCGCCGAGAAGCCGCTGTTCGGCGTACTTGGATGTCGTCGGCACGGCCACGAGGATGTGCGCCGGGCGCTCCCGCCGGAGCAGCTCGACGGCGGCACACATCGAGCCACCCGACGTCATGCCGTCGTCGATAACCAGGACATCTCTGTTGCGCAATGACGCGCACGCCTGATCGCCTCCGTAGTCTTTCGAAAGCTCGACAAGCTCGTCGTGCGCCGCGCTAACCAGCTCTTCAAGTTCGCTTCCTTCGACGCCTGCCAGGTCCGGTACAAGATCATCGTTAAGAACGGCGACACCATCTGCGGCCACCGCGCCAATCGTAACCTTGCGACCGCTCGGCGCACGAAGTTTTCCGATGGCCAGCGCGCGCAGAGGGGCATCGAGCGCCGAAGCGACCTCAATCGCGACCGGGACGCCCCCGCGGGGCAGGCTAACGACGACGGGGTCGCGCAAATCATAGCGGGCGATCACAGCGGCGAGATTGCGGCCAGCATGGCTGCGGTCCTGAAACATCAGTCCGGTCATTCGCCCCCTCCCAAGCGCCGATGTCTAAAGCATGGGTGCGTTGTCACCGATTGCCACTAGGTACATGCACCTACGGGAACCGCGCCACTTCTTGCCAGCATAAACACTGGTCATTACGGTCGCATTGCAGCGGGTCTGCTGTTTGCCGTTCGCATTGGTCCGACAGTGCAGGGCCTCGTCGGGATGATGACGCTGCGTGATCGTGTAGACAGTTTCCGGGCGACATGCAACGATCGCCGAATGGCGACGCAACAATCGGACGCAGCGACTCACTGCTGCGGCCATGGCAATAAGGCCGCGGCGGCAGGCGGCCACACCGACTTTGACCGCGTGCCGGACAGGTACACCGGTACGGTGTACATCTGTCCGATGTGTCCCAGCGTTCGCGACACAGAAAATCGCGGCTGTCCGATGTGTGGCATGGCTCTCGAGCCCGAAGTTGCCACGCTCGAGGAGGACACCGGCGAACTCGTCGATCTGCGCCGCCGATTGCTGGTGAGCATTGCCCTAACCGCGCCGCTCGTCGTTGTCGCGATGGGCGACATGCTGCCCACAGCCGCTGTCGGCCTGGCTGCGGATCCCCGGGTGCAATTGCTTCTTGCAGCGCCGGTCGTGATCTGGGCGGGCTGGCCCTTTCTCGTTCGTGGCGCGCAGTCTCTAGTGACCCGCCACCTGAACATGTTCACTCTGACGACGCTCGGCATCGGCGTCGCGTTTCTCTATTCACTTTTCGCCACGCTCGCGCCGGGATGGTTTCCACCGGCATTTCGTTCGTCCGACGGCGTGGTCGCCGTCTACTTCGAAGCGGCCGCCGTCATTACCACGTTAGTCATTCTGGGCCAGCTGCTCGAGTTGAAGGCACGCGGGCGCACGTCCGGGGCTATTCGGGAGCTGCTGCAGCTGTCGCCGCCGACGGCTCGACGGGTCGGTGCGAACGGAGAGGATACCGAGGTCAGTCTGGATTCCGTTGTCCTTGGTGACAGCCTGCGAGTTCGTCCCGGGGACCGCGTGCCGGTGGACGGTGTGCTCACCGATGGCGCGAGCGCCATCGACGAGTCCATGCTGACGGGTGAGGCCTTGCCCGTGGCCAAGGGATCAGGCGACAAGGTGATCGGCGGAACGATTAACACGACAGGCACATTTGTCATGCAGGTGACCGCGGTCGGAACTGACACGATGCTCGCCCGGATCGTGCAGATGGTCGCCGAGGCCCAGCGGAGTCGCGCGGGCGTACAGCGAGTTGCCGATGCCGTAGCGGCTTGGTTCGTTCCTGCCGTCGTACTCGCCGCGTTGCTGACCTTCGTTCTCTGGTCGATGTTCGGACCGGCACCGGCGGTGACATTCGCGCTGGTCAATGCCGTGGCTGTCCTGATCATTGCCTGTCCGTGCGCGCTTGGACTGGCCACGCCAATGTCCGTGACTGTCGGCATGGGGAAGGGTGCGCAGTCCGGCATCCTGATTCGTAACGCGGAAGTGCTGGAGCGGATGGCGGCGGTCGGTACCTTGATCGTCGACAAGACCGGCACCCTGACGGAAGGACGTCCGAAGGTGGTCGATGTCCATGCGTTGGACGGCGAGGACCCGGACCGAATCCTCGAGCTCGCTGCTGCGGTTGAGGTTGGCAGTGAACACCCGCTTGCCGGTGCGCTCGTTTCGGCGGCGCGGGACCGCGGTTGCCCGAGCGCGGTGTGTAAGGACTTCCGATCGATTACGGGGGAGGGCGCAACAGGTCGCGTCGACGGCCGCGCCGTTGCGGTGGGCAACGAGACGCTGATCCAGCGTTCAGGAGCGTTGCCCGCAGCGCTGCGCGAAATGACGCAGGCGGCTCGACAAGATGGTCAAACGGTCGTCTTTGTCGCCGTCGACAACGTGCCCGTCGGCTATGTCGCGATAGCGGATCCAATCAAGGAGACGACGCCCGCGGCGCTGTCGCTCCTGCGACGAGCTGGGCTGGACATCATCATGGCGACGGGCGACAACACGACGACGGCCAATGCCGTTGCGACGGAGCTCGGCATCGAACAGGTGCACGCCGGCATGTCGCCGGTCGAAAAGCGCGACCTGGTGGAATCACTGCAGTCGGACGGGCGACGGGTGGCGGTGGCCGGCGACGGTATCAATGACGCGCCGGCATTGTCCGTGGCGGATGTCGGTATCGCCATGGGAACGGGTACGGATATCGCCATTGAATCGGCGTCGATCACCCTGGTTCGCGGAGACCTGACCGGAATCGCCCGCGCCAGCGTATTGAGCCACGCTGTCATGCGCAACATTCGGCAGAATCTCTTTTTCGCGTTCGCCTACAACGCGCTTGGCATTCCGGTTGCGGCCGGTGCCCTGTATCCCGTCGCCGGACTGTTGCTCAATCCGATGATTGCAGCGATTGCAATGAGTCTGAGCTCGGTGTCGGTTATTACTAATGCGTTGCGGCTGCAGCGCCTGAAACTCGGCGTCTAGCCGTACCAAGAGTCTGGAGAGCGTTATGACCGCGCTGAGCACGTTGGACTGGATCGTTGTCGGTGGCTACCTGTTGCTTCTGATTGCCATTGTTGCGGCGGCGACGCGATCGCAGACTACGACAACCGATTACTTTCTGGCGGGTCGAAACGTGGGGTTCTTCGCGATCGGCGCGTCGATATTTGCATCAAACATCGGTTCCGAACACATCGTCGGCCTCGCCGGCCAGGGCGCCTCGACAGGGCTAGCAATGGCGCACTACGAACTGCATGCGTGGATCGTCGTGCTACTTGCGTGGGTGTTTGTCCCGTTCTACTACCGGTCCCAGGTTTTCACGATGCCGGAGTTTCTCGAGCGCCGGTTCGGACCTCGGCCGCGCTGGATCCTCTCGCTCGTGTCGCTCGCCAGTTACGTGCTGACCAAGGTCTCGGTCACCGTGTATGCGGGCGCGCTCGTGTTCAGCACGCTCTTGCCTGACGTGTTCGGCGGTCCGGAGAACGCATTCTGGATCGGTGCCATTGCCACGGTCGTTCTGACTGGCCTGTACACGGTCGCCGGTGGGCTTCGTGCAGTGCTGTACACCGACTCGGCGCAGGCACTGATTCTCCTGGTCGGGTCGATCGCGATTACCTACTACGGTCTCGAACGCCTCGGCGGGTGGGGTGAACTGCAGGCGTTCGCCAGTCAGGACGTCGCGCGCTATGCGCTGTGGCGGCCCCTGTCGGATCCGGATTTTCCGTGGCTCGGCATCCTGATTGCCTCGCCGATTGTCGGCATCTGGTACTGGTGTACGGATCAGTACATCGTGCAACGCACGCTTGCCGCCAAGGATCTCAGTGCGGCGCGCCGGGGCGCGCTGTGGGGCGCGTTTCTCAAGGTCTGGCCGGTGCTGTTCTTTCTCGTGCCGGGGCTGATCGGTGCGGCGCTGAACGCTCGCGGACTCCTGCCGATTCCGCTGGATGCCAACGGCGAACCGTCGGGCGATCAGGTATTTCCTAGCATGGTCGCGGGCTTGTTGCCCGAAGGCCTGCGGGGACTGGTCGTGGCCGGCATGATGGCGGCGCTGATGAGTTCGCTGTCGTCGCTTTTCAATTCGACGGCGACGCTGTTTACGGTGGACGTCTACGAGAAACTGTATCCCGGTGCCAGCGAGGTGCGCCTCGTGACCGTAGGTCGTTTCGCCACGGTGGTCGTCGTTCTGCTCGGGCTCGCCTGGATCCCCGTTATGCCGCTCATCTCCGGCGGGGGAATCTACCAGTACCTGCAGAGTGTGCAGGGGTATCTCGCTCCGCCGATTGCGGCCGTATTCCTGCTCGGAGTGTTCAACAGCCGAATCAATGGACGGGGTGCCGTGTGGGGATTGGGGCTGGGCTTTGTGCTCGGCATGACGAAGCTCCTGATTCAGGCGTTCTTCGGTGCCGGCAAGATCGAGTCGTCGGCCGTGCTCGCCGCTATCGGCGATTTCAACTTCCTGTACTTCTCCGGCGTGCTGTTCCTGGTATCCAGTGTCGTCATTGTCCTGGCGTCCCGAACGGCGCCACCGCCGGATGCGGATCGCATCAAAGGGCTCACGTTCGACTCGATTGATCGTGCCGAAGTGCGGGAGAGTTGGGATGCGCGCGACGTCGTTGCCACCGCCGTGGTGCTCGGCCTGGTTGCCGCCATCTATCTGTACTTCTCGTTCTGGATCGGCTGAGGCGGAGTGGCGTCGTCGGCCATCGGTCGCGATGCCGTTGGCTAGTTCGGCTGCACAAGGTCCGATGACAGATCTTCGAGCGTGCGGCCGCGGGTCTCCGGCATCCAGATGCGTACGAACACCAGTTGCAGCAGCATCATGGCGGCGAAAAAGCCGAAGATGACGGTCCCGCTGAACGCCTGCAGGGCAGCAGGCATCAACAAGGCGATAGACGCGGCCAACACCCAATGGGTGCCGCACCCCAGCGACTGACCCTTTGACCGGATGCGATTCGGGAAGACTTCGGCGATGAACACCCAGATGACTGCACCCTGTCCGATGGCATGGGCAGCAATGAACAGGAACAGGAACAGGACCACGACGAAGCCCGCGGCATTGGTTGCGAACGACCAGGCAACACCGGTCAGTGCAACGATGTAGCCGACCGAACCGACGGTCATGAGGAAGCGACGCCCGGCGCGGTCGATCAGCACGACGCCAAGCAGCGTGAACACGATATTCGTAACGCCGATACCTGTGGTCGACAGGAGTGCTGCGCTCGTGTCCAGCCCGGCAAGCGCGAAGATGCGCGGCGCAAAGTAAATCACGAAGTTAATGCCGGACATCTGATTGAAGAAGGCGATCAGGAACGCCAGGGCCACAGGTTTTCGATAACGGGTATCAAACAGGCGGCCTGTCGGTTCAGCGAGCGCGCTGTCTCGCACGGCCTGCACGACGCTGTCCACATTGCTCGGGTTAACCTTCTCGATTACGGCCCTGGCTTCGGCTTCCCGATTGCCGTGGAGCAAGAGCCAGCGCGGGCTTTCCGGTACGCGCGAAACCAGCAGCAGGAACAGGGCAGCGGGTACCGCTTCGATGCCCAGCATCCAGCGCCAGTCCAGTCCCACTAACGCGTCGAGCGCAAAGTTTGAGAAGTAGGCGACGAGGATGCCGAACACGATCTGAAACTGGTACAGCGCGACGAGCTTGCCGCGGCTGTCGGCGGGTGCGACCTCGGCGATATAGGCAGGCACGGCGATCGACGACACGCCTACGCCAATGCCGCCGATAAACCGCATGACCGAAAAGGTGTACGGATCCGGCGCTAGGGCGGATCCGGCGGCCGACAGGAGATACAGCACCCCAATGGCGATGAGCGTTGGCCTGCGTCCGAAGCGGTCGCAGGGCACATTGCCGAACAGCGCGCCCACCACGGTGCCCCAAAGTGCCGAGGACATGACGAACAGTCCATGAAACAGCGGTCCGCGATCCCACAGTGCCTGTATCGGCAGATCAGCGCCGGAGATAACCGCGGTGTCGAAGCCAAACAGGAAACCGGCGACTGCGACGGTAATCGACCAGGTCCAGAGAGTTGCGTTGCTGTTCATGGGTGGCAGGATTCCGTACTGCTGCGGCAATTCTGAGAGTCATCCTGCGCCGACACAAGCTTACTTCCTGCGGCGCGCGAGATTCCTCGTGCTGCGACCCGCTCGTTCGGCGCCGCGCGCGACGCTACACTTGCAAGCATGCTTCAAAACAGCAGCTATACAGACCTGCCGGATCATGCCTACGCGCAGATCGAGACCCGGTCCGCGTCGTCGCCGACGCTACTGGCATGGAATACCAATCTTGCCCGGGAACTCGGTCTCGACAGCCTTGCCGATACGGACGACGAACGCGCCAGGCTGTTCAGCGGTGGTGGTGATACGTCGGCCGCGCTCGCGTTGGCGTACGCCGGACATCAGTTCGGCCAGTTCGTGCCGCAGCTGGGTGACGGGCGCGCAGCGCTCCTGGGCGAGGTGATCTTGTCGGGCGGCGATCGGTTCGACATCCAGCTAAAGGGCTCCGGCCGCACCCCTTATTCGCGCGGCGGCGACGGTCGCTCGGCACTTGGTCCCGTTATTCGCGAGTACGTCGTCAGTGAGGCGATGCATGCGCTGGGCGTACCCACGACGCGCGCGCTGGCGGCCGTGGCAACCGGTGAGAAAGTCGCACGACAGTCCCTCGAGCCGGGCGGCGTATTTACACGGGTTGCCAGCAGTCACCTGCGGGTCGGAACCTTCGAATACTTTGCCGCGCGGGGTGACACCGAAACCCTGAAGGCGCTCGCCGACTACGCGCTGCGGCGCCACTACCCGGACAGAGCCGACGGCGCGGCGCCGTACCTGGCGCTGTTCAACGAGGTAGCGAAGCGACAGGCGGTGCTCGTCGCCCACTGGATGAGCATCGGCTTCATTCACGGCGTCATGAACACCGACAATACGTCGGTGTCCGGCGAGACGATCGACTACGGTCCCTGCGCGTTCATGGATGAATTCCGGCACGACAAGGTGTTCAGTTCCATCGATCGATTCGGGCGCTACGCCTACGGCAATCAGCCGCCGATTGCGCAATGGAATCTGGCCCGCTTCGCCGAAACCCTTCTGCTGCTCGATGACAACAAAGAAGCCTATGAAGCGGCGCTGCGAGACTTCGGGGGCAGCTACGAAACGGCCTACATGGGGCGCATGCGCGCCAAGCTGGGCTTGTCAACGGAGGACCCGGACGACGTATCGCTGGTTTCGGACTGGCTCGATGCCCTGCAGACGGCCGGCGCGGACTTCACGCTGGCGCACCGGGAGCTCGCTGAGCGGTACGCCGCTGACGAGTCGGTCGAATTCGGCGAGGTGGAGGAGTGCTGGCGCACCCGGGTCGCCGTCGAGGGATTCACGCGGGACCAGGTCCGTGACCGGATGCACGGCGTCAATCCGCTCTACATACCTCGAAATCACCGGGTGGAAGAGGCGATTCAGGGTGCCTACGCGGGCGACCTGACCGTTTTTCACGAACTCGTGGCGGTGCTCGCGAAGCCCTTCGAAGAGCAGGCCGGGCGGGAACGCTATGCCGAGCCGCCGCGCCCCGAGGAGCGCGTCACGCAAACGTTCTGCGGCACATGAGTAACGTTCGCGGGATTATCGTCTCTGATAGACGCCGAAGTGGACGTACGAATTGGCCGTTGGTCGGCCAGGCGCGACCTCGGCCGGCACCTGGTGGCTCACCGGTGACAGGTATTGCAGGTATTTTGCGATGGCGAACGCATCGTCGTATCGAATCGAGGTATAGGCCTGCCATGGCATCACCAGGATTCGCCGTCGACCGTGGCGTCCCTGGCCCTCGCGCACCGCGCCGATGATTTGCGCCTCGGACCATAATCCGAGACCGGTCTCGTTATCCGGCGTGAGGTTGGGCGCAAAAACGACGCCGGGGTCGTCGTATTCGAGCGGGTTCGTGTAGGCAATGCCGACAGTCGATCCTGCCAGCAGTCGATCGGATCGGGGATCGCCGAGTAGCGCACCGTCGGTATGGCAACTGCCGCAGCCCAGCAGCTCGACGAGATAGCGGCCGCGATCGACCACACGTCGTGTGTCGTCATCGGCAATCTGGCCGGGCTCCGGCGAAGCCGGCTGCGTGACGGCCGGTACCTGTTCGAACTCGGACAGCGGGTCATAGACGGTTTGCGACTGGCAGGCGACAAGCAGGGCAGCGCAGGTGAAGGTGACAAGCCGTTTGATCACGTGGGGCTCCGGAGGTTGGGCCAAGTAAGGATTGTCGGAGCAGGCAGAGCGTCGCGCTATATCGGAAATCCGAAGCCGGCTTTCACACCGGTGCAAACACCGTGCCGATTATCGTAGGATGCGCGCTTCCTGTTTCGAATCGACGCGCCAGCGGCGCGAACGTACCGATATGAACCTACCCCAGAGACACCTGTTCGGCCCGGGCCCGACCAACGTCCCCGACTCCGTACTTGCGGCCCTGTCGCAGCCGACTATAGGCCACCTCGATCCCGCCTTTCTCGCGGTCATGGATCAGGTCAGCGAGCGCCTTCGCCATGTATTCCAGACGACCAACCCGCTGACGTTCGTGCTGTCGGCACCCGGATCTATCGGCATGGAGGCGAGCTTCGTTAACCTGGTCGAACCGGGTGAGAAGGTCATCGTTTGCATTAACGGCGTGTTCGGCGGTCGGATGCGCGAGATCTGCCAGCGAATCGGTGCCGAGGTCGTGACGGTCGAGAACGAGTGGGGCACACCCGTCGATCCCGATGCGCTTCGCAGCGCGCTTGCCCAGAACGGCGACGCGGCCGTTGTCGCGTTCGTCCATGCGGAGACGAGTACCGGGGTTCGCTCTGATGCCGAGCTCCTGGCGTCGATCGCGAAGGAGCACGGCTGCCTCGTTGTCGCCGACTGCGTTACCTCGCTGTCCGGTGTCGAGTTGCGAGTCGATGACTGGAATATCGACGTCGCCTATTCAGGCAGTCAGAAGTGCCTGTCGTGCGTTCCGGGACTTTCCCCCATTACATTCTCGCCGGCGGCCGTGGACAAGATTCGTAACCGGACAATCCCGGTCCAGAGCTGGTTCTGCGACGTCAATCTGCTGATGGGGTATTACGAGAGCGGCGAGAAGGCCCGCGCCTATCACCACACGGCGCCCGTCAACTCGCTGTTCGCGATGAACGAGGCACTGCGACTCGTCGAAGAAGAAGGACTCGAGGCTCGATGGGCGCGACACGCGGCGGCCGCCAAACGCCTGTACAACAAACTTGCCGGCGCCGGCCTCGAACCCGTCGTGGCGGTCGAGCACAGACTGTCGCCGCTTACCCTCGTGCACATTCCCGATGGCGTCGATGACGCGGGCGTCCGCAGCTCGCTGCTGGAAAACCGCGACATGGAGCTGGGTGGCGGGCTAGGCAAATTCGCCGGAAAGGCATGGCGCGTGGGACTCATGGGTATGAACGCCACCGATGAACGCGCTGATCTGATCGTCGATGCACTGACTGCCACCTTGCAGCGCCAGGCCGCCTGACGCCGTTGCGGTAATCGCCATGCAGGATGCCATCGAACGAGAATCCATGGAGTTCGACGTTGTTGTCGTCGGCGCCGGGCCCGCAGGCCTGGCGACTGCGTGCCGGCTGGCACAGCTTGCCGGGTCACGTGGAGAGGAACACTCCATTGTGGTCGTGGAAAAAGGCTCGGAAATCGGTGCCCATATCCTGTCGGGCAACGTGTTCGAGCCCCATGCTCTCGATGAATTGTTCCCGGACTGGGCGGCGAGCGGCGCGCCCGTCAAGACCAAGGTAACGGGCGACGAAATCAACTACCTGACGGGCGAGAGCTCGGGTTGGCGAGTGCCGAACGTCTTTTTGCCGCGGCCTATGCGGAATCATGGCAACTACATCATCAGTCTCGGTCGACTTTGTCAGTGGCTGGGTGAGCAGGCCGAGGCGTTGGGCGTCAACGTCTTCCCCGGCTTCGCCGCGTCCGAAGTCTTGTACGACGAGGCGGGTCGTGTTCGCGGCGTCGCAACCAGTGACATGGGTGTGGGTAAGGACGGCGAGCGCAAGGCGTCCTTCGAGCCGGGCTATGAGCTGCTCGGGCGCTACACCGTGTTCGCCGAGGGTTGCCGCGGCAATCTCGGCGGCGAGCTCATGGATCGATTCGACCTGCGCGCCGGCGTCGATCCACAGCACTACGGAATTGGCCTGAAGGAGGTTTGGGAGATCGATCCAAACCTGCATCAGGAAGGGCTCGTTGTGCACACGGCTGGATGGCCGCTGGACAATCATACGGACGGCGGTGGCTTTCTCTATCACGCGGCCGACAACCAGGTGTTTCTCGGCCTGATCGTCGCGCTGAACTACCGCAACCCGCATCTTGCGCCGTTTGAAGAGTTTCAGCGCTGGAAGACGCATCCGAAGATCCGGCGATTTCTTGAGGGCGGTCGGCGAATCAGCTACGGCGCCCGCGCTGTAAACAAGGGCGGTATCCAGTCGCTGCCGAAGCTCGTGTTTCCCGGCGGTTTGCTCGTGGGATGCGACGCCGGATTTCTCAATAACGCCAAGATCAAAGGCGCACACGCGGCGATCAAGAGCGGCACCCTGGCGGCCGAGGCGATCGACGCGGCGTTCGCGGCGGGCGACGAGGGTTACGGGACACTCGACGACTACACGAAACGCTTCAGGGATTCATGGCTTCACGACGAGCTGCATCGGGCGAGAAACTTCGGCCCCGGACTGCACAAGCTTGGCACGGTGCTGGGCGGCGCGTTTGCTTTCATCGATCAGAATATTTTCTTTGGCAAGCTGCCGTTCACGTGGCGAAACACGACGCCCGATCACGAAAGTCTCGACACCGCGTCTTCGTCTTCAGTGATCGAGTATCCCAAACCGGACGGCGTGATTTCGTTCGATCGCCTGTCATCCGTATTCCTCTCCAGCACGAATCACGAAGAAGACCAGCCGTCGCATCTGACCTTGAAGGATGCGTCCGTTCCGATTGCACACAACCTGCCGAACTTTGCAGAACCTGCGCAACGGTATTGCCCGGCCGGCGTGTACGAGGTCGTGACCGAGGACGGTGAGCCGCGCTTCCAGATCAACGCGCAGAACTGCGTGCACTGCAAGACCTGCGACATCAAGGATC
>CAZMEA010000026.1:12048-18640 GCA_964565135.1 uncultured Woeseiaceae bacterium | reverse complement strand
GACTGATGTGGGGCTTCCAGCTCTGGGTCAATCTGCCGGCCAGCGACAAGATGACCGACCCGCGCTATCAGGATATTTCGGCCACCGACGTTCCGGAGGTTCAACTGGGCGACGACGTCACGGTCAGAATCGTCGCAGGCGAGCTCGAAGGTGTTCGCGGGCCGATTAGCGGGGTCGCGACGGATCCTCGCTATTTCGACGTTCGGGTGCCCGCCGGCGGGCAGGTTACGATCCCCGTGCCCGAATTCCATAGCGCCTTTGTCTATGTCTACGATGGCTCGATTGACATCGGCGATGTAACCGTAACGCGCGGGCAGATTGCGTTGCTGGGCGCTGGCGAGACGATTGGCTATCGCGTCGGGGATGGCGCTCGCTGCCTCGTCGTTGCCGGTCGCCCGCTCAATGAGCCGGTCGCTCGCTATGGCCCGTTTGTCATGAACACGGACGCCGAGATCCGGCAGGCGGTGTTTGACTACCAGGCGGGCCGATTCTAGACCTACGGTCGAGAGCAGCCGGGCTTTTTCTGTCTGGCGCTGGACCTCGGGTACACTTTTACGCCTCAGGCGTAGATTTCGCAGAGTCGTAAAACGCACTGCGGACCCTTGCGAAACGAATGTAATGGACAGATCGATGGCTCCAAAGGTCTATATCAAAACTATGGGCTGCCAGATGAACGAGTACGACTCGGACAAGATGGCAGACGTGTTACGTGAGTCGCACGGCTACGAGCAAACCACTAATCCCGAGGACGCGGATCTGTTGCTCGTGAACACCTGTTCGATTCGGGAAAAGGCTCAGGAAAAAGTGTTCTCCGAACTCGGACGCTGGCGAGCGCTAAAAGAAAAGAAGCCCGGCACCCTCATCGGTGTTGGCGGATGCGTTGCGAGCCAGGAGGGCGAAGGAATTTCGAAGCGCGCCCCCTTCGTGGACATGGTGTTTGGCCCGCAGACCTTGCACCGCCTGCCCGAGATGGTCGATGACGTCACGTCGAAGGGCGATACGGTCGTCGATATCTCGTTCCCCGAGATCGAGAAATTTGATCGGCTGCCGGCGCCGCGCGCGGAAGGACCGACGGCGTTCGTTTCGGTGATGGAGGGTTGCAGCAAGTATTGCAGCTTCTGCGTCGTGCCCTACACGCGAGGAGAGGAGATTAGCCGTCCGCTTGACGACGTCGTCGCGGAGGTCGTGCGGCTCGCGGCCCAAGGGGTACGAGAGATCAACTTTCTCGGCCAGAACGTCAACGCTTATCGCGGTCCGATGCACGATGGCCAGATCGCCGACCTGGCAACACTTATTTACTACGCAGCTGCGATCGACGGCGTGGAACGGATTCGTTTTACGACATCGCACCCCGTGGAGTTCACCGACAGCCTGATCCAGGCGTATGCCGAAGTGCCCCAGCTTGCGAATTACCTGCATCTGCCGGTGCAGCACGGATCGGATCGAATCCTGGCGCGAATGAAGCGAGGTCACACCGCGCTTGAGTACAAAGCGAAGATTCGGAAACTGCGCGAGGCACGTCCCGACATTTCGCTTTCATCTGACTTCATCGTCGGATTCCCGGGCGAGACCGATCGGGATTTCGAAGCGCTGATGAATCTGATCGCCGATGTCGGCTTCGACCAGTCGTTCAGCTTCATCTACAGCGCGCGTCCGGGGACACCGGCCGCGAATTATCCCGACGATACCCCTATGGAGGTCAAGAAAGAGCGATTGCGAGTGCTGCAGGCGCGCATTAATCAGCAGGCGATGGAGATCAGCCGCAGCATGGTCGGTTCGACGCAGCGGGTGCTCGTCGAGAAACTGTCGAAGAAAGACGCAGCACAGGTTTCCGGTCGGACCGAGAACATGCGCTGGGTCAATTTCGACGCCGACCCGTCCTGCATCGGTCAGTTTGTCAATGTCGTTATCACCGAAGCACTGCCGAATTCACTGCGCGGTCGGCTTCTGCCGACGACCGTTGCCGCGTGACCCCTTGCGGCGTGCGGCACGCTATTCCATGTGATTCCACTTCAATGTACGCTTGCTGTAACTTGTCGCTGAAACAATGCGGCTCTAAAGAAGGAATCGACGACCACTCTTGAACACTGTGCAGATATCCCGGGACGTTGTCCTGGAGCCCGCCGATAACAGTCGACTCGCCAATCTCTGCGGCCAGTTCGATGAGCACCTGCGGCAGATCGAACGCCGCCTCAACGTCAATATCTCCAGCCGAGGTAATCGCTTCCGCGTCACCGGAAATCCCGGTGCTGCGCGTGCCGGCAGTGACGTTTTGCAATCGTTGTTCAACCTCACGGAAGGCGAACGACTGGATCCCGAGCGCGTGCATGTGGCCCTGCAGGAGACGGTTATGAACGAAGCGAACAGGGACAGTACGAATATCGCGAACGACGATGCTGAGGATGACGTTGCGATCCAGACGCGGCGTAAACTTATTCGCGCGCGCGGGCCGAACCAGCGCACCTATATGAAGAGCATTCGGGACCATGATCTGGCCTTCGGCATCGGTCCGGCGGGCACCGGCAAAACCTACCTTGCAGTAGCGAGTGCGATCGATGCCCTGGAGCACGAGCGCGTTCGGCGGATCATTCTCGTCCGGCCAGCCGTCGAGGCCGGTGAGCGGCTCGGGTTTCTGCCCGGTGATATGTCGCAGAAGGTCGATCCGTACCTGCGGCCAATGTATGACGCCTTGTACGACATGTTGGGTGCTGAGCAGGTTGTCCGGCTCATTGAACGAAACGTCATCGAGATTGCACCGCTCGCGTTCATGCGAGGCCGGTCGCTGAATGAGTCGTTCGTAATCCTCGACGAAGGCCAGAACACCAGCGTCGCGCAGATGAAGATGTTCCTTACGCGAATCGGTTTCGGTTCCCGCGCTGTCGTAAACGGAGACATCACGCAGCTTGACTTGCCGCGCGGCCAGGAGTCCGGATTGAAGCACGCGATTCGTGTGCTGAAGAAGGTTCAAGGCGTCGCCTTTACCCACTTCACCCCTCAGGATGTCGTACGCCACGAGCTCGTTCAGAGAATTGTGCAGGCCTACGAAGCCAACGACGATCACGATACGCAGGACAGTGGCGAACGACGAGGCTGAACCGCCGCAGGTCGATCTCCAGGTCACGTGTGAGGCGCCAGGGTTGCCGGAAGAGCGCGACGTCGCTCACTGGATCGCACTGGCTGCCGCCGGGTCGGGTCGGGAGATTCCCGACGGCGCTGAAGTTTCCGTGCGCGTGGTCGGCGAAGAGGAAAGCCGGTCAATGAATCGCCAGTACCGTGGCAACGATCGACCGACCAACGTGCTCGCCTTCCCCGCGGAGCTGGAAACGTTGCCCGGTTTGCCGTCGATGGAGCAGACCGCACTCGGCGATCTGGTGATTTGTGCGCCGGTCGTCAGTCGCGAAGCGGCTGCTCAGGGCAAAACAGAGGCTGCTCACTGGGCCCACCTCGTGGTGCACGGCTTCCTGCATCTCGTGGGCTACGATCACGAATCCGATGCTGAAGCGACGGAAATGGAGGGGCTTGAGGTCCGCATTCTCGCGTCCGGGGGGTTGGGAAACCCCTACGAGGACAGACATTTAACCTGATACACTGCACAGCCCGACGCCGGAATTACCGCCGGGCTCGTTCCTTTCAGACAGGTCAATGAACGACAAACCGCCAAGTACCAGCGGCACAGGATCCACCAACTTATGGGCACGCGTGCGGCGTGCCATAAAGGGTGAGCCCTGGAGCCGCGAAGAAATTCAAGAAATCCTCCAGCAGTCAGACGACGTCTTCAACCCGGAAGAGCAGGACATGCTCGCCGGCGTACTCGAGGTGTCTGAAACTCAGGTCCGGGACGTCATGGTCCCACGCTCGCAGATGGTCGTACTCGAAGACGACCAGGGCATTGACGAAATGCTCGACACCGTCGTCGAATCGGGGCATTCGCGTTTCCCCGTGATTGGCGAAGATCGTGACGAGGTTAAGGGCGTCCTGCTCGCCAAGGATCTGCTGCGACATTTCCGCGACGCGTCCGGCGGCGAATGGGACATCAACAGATACCTGCGCGACGTCGCGGTCATACCGGAATCGAAGCGCCTGAATTCACTCCTGAAGGAGTTTCGCGACAGCCGAAGTCACATGGCGATTGTCGTCGATGAGTACGGTGGCGTGTCGGGTCTGGTCACAATCGAGGATGTCGTCGAAGAGATCGTCGGAGAGATTGACGACGAGCACGACCAGGAAGAGGTCGAGTTCATCCAGAAGGACGTCGAGCGAAACGGTCGGCCCTGCTTCCAGGTACGTGCACTCACCCGGATCGAGGATTTTAACGACTACTTCGCGTGTGAGCTCGACGATGAGGTGTACGACACTGTCGGTGGCCTCGTCATGCACGAGCTGGGGCGGTTGCCGCGTCGTGGCGAAAGTCTGCATTTCGAGGGCTTTGATTTTGTCGTGACCAAGGCCGACAGCCGTCGCATCGACACGCTGCAGGTGCAGCCCCAACCGGTGGACTAGAGCACTTCGAGATGCGCCCGATTACGGAGACGCGTCAGGCGTGACTGCGGGTAGGCAGACAGATCGCATTGCGGCGTTTCTCGCGACGCATACTTTGGTTGTTGCTGTCGGGTGTGCGTGTCTTGGCGCGGTACTGACGCTCACTTTCGCGCCATTCGGCGCCTGGTACCTGGCCGCTCCGATCGCAGCGTCGATGTTCGCCGTCTTTCATCTCACCACGCCGCGGCTGGCGGCACGTTACGGTTTCGCGTTCGGTACCGGTTTGTTCCTGAGCGGTACGTACTGGATTTACGTGTCCGTGCATGTGTTCGGGCAGGCGCCGCTCTGGATCGCGCTGTTCCTGATGTTCGGCCTCGTGCTGATCATGGCGACCTATCTGGCGCTGATCGGCTGGTCCATCGCCAGGCTGACGAGGGGCAGCGCATGGCGCCTGGCGCTGCTCGGGCCGGCCATCTGGACACTTGTCGAATGGTTGCGCGGTTGGCTCTTTACAGGATTTCCCTGGTTGAGTTTCGGTTACGGACAGATCGATTCGCCGCTGGCTGGCTGGGCGCCGGTTGTCGGTGTGTACGGCGTGTCGTGGATGTTGCTGGTCAGCGCCGCGGCAATCGTACCTCTGGCGCTGCGCCAAGGATCCATGCCAGCTGCTGTTGTCCTTGCGCTGATGCCATGGGTGGCAGGCTTTGCGCTCGAAAACGAGGACTGGACGTCGGGGGCTGGCGATCCGGTAAGGACAACCATTGTTCAGGGCGGTGTTCCGCAGGATCGCAAGTGGTTGACCGAGCAGTTCGCCCCGACACTGAATCTGTATCGCAACGCGCTTCTGGACGCGGACGACAGCGATCTCGTCGTCTGGCCAGAGGTTGCCATCCCGGCGGTCATGCATCAGGTCAGACCCTATCTCGAGTTGCTGCAAGACGACGTTGCGGCCCGGGGACAGTCGCTGGCGCTCGGTATTCTCGAGCCGCACGCGAACGGCCGGCAGGTCTACAACAGCGTGCTTCTGCTCGATGGAACAAGTGAGCAAACCTATCGCAAGCGTCACCTCGTTCCGTTCGGCGAGTATTTTCCCGTGCCGGATTTCGTTCGCGAGTGGATGCGGCTACTCGCCTTGCCCAACACGGACATGCAGGAAGGTGCCGATGAACAACCACTGCTGGTGACGGCGGCCGGCACTCGGCTGGCTGCGGCAATCTGTTATGAGGATGCCTACGGAGCCGAGCAGCTTTACGCGCTGCCTGAGGCTGCTGTTCTTCTTAACGTCAGCAACGATGCCTGGTTTGGCGAGTCGATCGCACCGCATCAGCACCTGCAGGTTGCGCGGATGCGGGCGCTCGAGGTGGAGCGCTCTGTGGTTCGGGCAACGAACAATGGCATCAGCGCGTTCATCGATCACGACGGCGCCGTAATGGCGACCGTGCCGCAGTTCCAGTTTGCGGCGATGACCCAGGATGTCGAGCCCCGTGCCGGGCTGACGCCGTACGCGACCACCGGCAACTGGCCTTTGCTCGGCCTGCTTGGTGCGCTTGTCGGCTTTGCGTTCGTCTCCCAGGGCCGAGAATCGACATAATCTATCGGTCGTTCGACCGAGAATTATCATAAATCTTTGTTTTTACTATATTTGTGAATTAGTAGTTGCCAATCTTCTATAGATCTATAGAATTCCCCGCCATTGAGAACAGGGGCGGTACATCGTGGCGCAGCCGGCAACATCCAGATACGACGAACAGCGGAATCAGGCGATTCGCGCTGCTGCAGCCGTATTTGCCGAAAAGGGCTTCCACGGCGCAAGCACGCGAGACATCGCGGACCGGTTGGGCATCAAGCAGGGCAGCTTGTACTACTACTTCAAGTCCAAGGAAGAAGCGCTGGGTGAGGTTTGCCTGTACGGCATAGAAAACTACGTCTCCCGAATGGAGGGCATCGTGGCCAGCGATCAACCGTTCGAGGCGAAGCTCCTGTCCACCGTCATGTCGCACCTGACGAGCTACCGGGAACGGAACGAAGCGCTGAAGGTGCACAACGATGAGCGGCTGTATCTGCCCGAGGAAAAGCGTACTCGCCTGAAGGAACTGGGCAGCCGCTACAGGCA
>CAZMEA010000026.1:0-11948 GCA_964565135.1 uncultured Woeseiaceae bacterium | reverse complement strand
ATCAGCCCGTACAAGGCTGATCGCGACCGCGTCCGCGAACTGCATGAAAATGCGAATCTCGAGTTTATCGAGGTGTTCGTGGACTGCGCGCTCGAAGAAGCCGAGCGCCGCGATCCGAAGGGCCTGTACAAGAAGGCACGTGCCGGCGAAATCAAGAACTTCACCGGTATCGACGATCCGTACGAGCCGCCCGAAAGCCCGGAAATTCATCTTCGCACCGACAAGATGAGCCTTGAAGAAGAAGTAGAGGTCATCCTCGAGTTCCTTCTCAACCGCGGTGTCATTCAGAACGAATACTTTACCCGTGCATCGGATGCCGACGACCGCTCTGCGGCCGCCGTCTGATCCACAAGGAGACTGATTGTGATCAAACCTCATGGCGCTGATGCGCTGAGACCGCTGCTCGTTGCCGATGCTGATGAGCGGGAACGCCTGCTCGCGGAAGCCGAGACGCTGCCGTCCGTTACTGTGAGTTCCGCTGCTGCGGCGAACGCTGTCATGCTGGGCGGCGGGTACTTTACGCCGCTCGCGGGTTTCATGAACCTCGCGGACGCGCTGTCCGTGGCCACCGACATGCGGACGACCGACGGCCTCTTCTGGCCGGTCCCGGTTGTAAATCTTTTGCCGGATACAAGCGAGATCGACGGCGCGGCGCGTATCGCGCTTCGGGACCCCAATGTCGAGGGCGAGCCCGTTCTCGCCGTGATGGACGTTGCCGCAATCGAGACCGTCAGCGAAGAACAGCTGGACCAGATAACGGAAGCCGTCTACGGCACGCTGGACGCGAGCCATCCCGGTGTCGCGGTTTTCCGCAGCTTGGGCAATCGTCTCGTGTCGGGCTCGATCCAGGTATTGAACCTCAGTTACTTCGAAACGGAGTTCGCCGACACCTTCCGCACCGCCGTGCAGATTCGGGACGAGATCGCCTCGCGCGGCTGGGAAAAGGTTGTTGCCTTCCAGACCCGCAATCCGATGCATCTCGCGCACGAAGAGCTGTGCCGGATGGCGATGGAGCGACTCGATGCCGACGGGTGCGTCGTGCACATGCTGCTCGGCAAGCTGAAGAAAGGCGATATCCCGGCCGACGTTCGCGATGCCTGTATTCGGAAGATGGTGGACGTGTACTTCCCGGCCAACAGCGTCATGGTGACCGGGTACGGTTTCGACATGCTTTACGCAGGGCCTCGCGAGGCGCTTCTGCACGCAGTGTTCCGCCAGAATATGGGCGCAACGCATCTTATAGTAGGGCGTGACCACGCCGGTGTTGGCAGCTTCTACGGCCCGTTCGACGCGCAGACGATCTTCGATGACATTCCTGCAGACGCCCTCGAGCTCGAAATCTTCGCGGCCGATCACACGGCATGGTCGAAGAAGCTGGGACGTGTCGTCATGATGCGCGAAGCCGAGAATCACTCGCCCGAGGACTTCGTACTCCTCTCCGGCACCAAAGTCCGGGAAATGCTGGAGGCGGGCACGCCGCCGCCGCCGGAGTTCTCTCGCCCGGAAGTCGCCGAGATCCTGATCGCGCATTACCGCGCCGAGGCTGACCGTTCGGCTGCCTGAGTATCGACAGGAAACTCTCAGAGAGCGCCAGCAGCGTCGTCCGACGCTGCTGGTGCGATCGCTGCGCGTCGCGGTCGTTCGCATCGCAATAGCACCGGTTTACGGCTATCCTTCGCGGTTTGAGGCCCGATTGGGCACACTCCCGCAAGCCAGATCATGAGCACCAGATACGAACCCGAGAAGCTCGAGCGTTCCGCGCAGGCGTACTGGGACGCCGAACGTTGTTTCGAGGTTTCCGAAGACCCGTCCCGGGAAAAGTTCTACAGCCTGACGATGTTCCCGTACCCCAGCGGCCAGCTGCATATGGGCCACGTGCGGGTATTCACCATCAACGACGTGATTGCGCGCTATCAGCGGATGCGTGGCAAACATGTACTCCAGCCGATGGGTTGGGATGCGTTTGGCATGCCCGCCGAGAACGCGGCTATCAAGCGCGGCATTCCACCGGCGAAGTGGACGTACGACAACATCGACTACATGCGCAAGCAGTTGAAGCGGCTGGGCTACGCCTACGACTGGACGCGCGAGGTAACGACCTGCAGGCCCGAGTATTACCGCTGGGAGCAGTGGCTGTTTACGCGCCTGTTCGAGAAAGGTCTGGTCTATCGCAAGAATTCCATCGTTAACTGGGATCCGGTCGATCAGACCGTGCTCGCAAACGAGCAGGTCATCGATGGCCGAGGCTGGCGTTCGGATGCGCTGATCGAGCGTCGCGAGATACCGCAGTGGTTCATGAAGATCACCGCGTACGCCGACGAGCTTTTGGAGTATCTCGACAAGCTTGAGGGCTGGCCTGAGCCGGTCAAGATCATGCAGCGGAACTGGATCGGCCGATCGGAAGGTCTCGAGCTGTCGTTCGAGGTGGATGGCGATGACGAACCAATGGTCGTCTTTACCACGCGTCCCGACACCCTGATGGGTGTGACCTACATGGCCGTCGCTGCAGAACATCCGCTGGCGGAAAAAGCGGCTGCCGACAATCCGGAACTCGCGTCCTTCATTGACGAGTGCAAGCAGACCGGTGCGGCCGAAGCGACCATCGAGACGATGGAGAAGAAAGGCATGCCGCTGGGTATCGATGCGCTGCATCCGATCAGCGGTGAGCGCGTGCCGATATGGGTCGCGAACTTTGTGCTGATGAGCTACGGCACCGGCGCGATCATGGCCGTGCCTGGTCACGACCAGCGCGACTGGGACTTCGCCAAGGCGCACGGACTGCCAATCAGGCAGGTGATTGGCCCGGCGGACGGCAGCGAGGTCGACATCGATGCAGGCGCCTATCTCGACGAAGGCGTGGTCGTGAACTCCGGCAAGTACGACGGACTCGACTATCGTGAGGCCTTCGATCAGATCGCCGACCACTTCGAGTCTGCGGGCACTGGTCGACGGCAGGTGAATTACCGTCTCCGCGATTGGGGCGTGTCACGGCAGCGCTATTGGGGCACGCCGATACCGATTATCTATTGCGACGATTGCGATGCGGTCCCCGTGCCCGAAGAGGACTTGCCGGTTGTATTGCCAGAGGAGGTCGAATTCACGGGTGTTGGTTCGCCGCTGAAAGAGATGCCCGAGTTCATCGACACGACCTGCCCGAAATGCGGGAAGCCCGCCCAACGCGAAACCGATACTTTTGACACGTTCGTCGAGTCGTCCTGGTATTTCTCTCGCTATGCGAGTCCCGACAGCGATACGGCCATGCTCGACGAGCGTGAGGCGTACTGGATGCCTGTTGACCAGTACACGGGCGGTATCGAGCATGCGATCCTGCATCTGCTCTACGCACGCTTCTATCAGAAGCTGCTGCGCGACGAGGGACTGTCGGGCGCCGACGAGCCTTTCACGAACCTGCTCACACAGGGCATGGTGCTGAAAGACGGTGCGAAGATGTCAAAAGCGAAGGGCAACACGGTCGACCCGCAGGTGCTGATCGACAAGTACGGCGCTGATACGGTTCGACTCTTTATGATGTCGGCGGCACCCCCGGAGCAGGCGCTCGAGTGGTCCGACGATGGTGTGCAGGGCGCGTTCCGTTTCCTGAAGCGGCTGTGGACGAGCGTGCTGGAGCACTGCGACTCGGGCCTGGTAGAAGCGGTAGCCGACTATACGGATGCGCAAAAGGACCTGCGGCGTAAAACGCATCAGACCATTGCGAAAGTCAGCGACGATATTGGCAGGCGCTACAAGTTCAATACGGCCGTTGCCGCGTCGATGGAGCTGCTGAATGCAATCACCCGTTTCGACGACGAAAGCGCCGGGGGTCGCGCCGTCACCCAGGAATCGCTGTCCGCCATCGTTATGTTGTTGTCGCCGATCGTGCCGCACATTTGCCATGAGCTGTGGCAGAGGCTGGGTCACGTAGAGGCACTCATTCACGCCCAATGGCCGGAGGTCGACAAGAATGCGCTCGAGCAGGACACGATCGAACTGGTCGTGCAGGTGAACGGCAAGCTCCGCGGTCGGGTAAGCGTCGCTAACGATGCGACGCGCGATGCGATCGAAGCGATCGCACTTGCCGACGAGAACGTGCAACGCTTCGTCGACGGCAAGGACATCCGCAAAGTCGTTGTCGTGCCCGGACGGCTCGTGAATGTCGTCGTGTAGGACACGCCGGCTTGCTCTGAACGCGGGCAGATCGTGCGCGCTCGTCGCGCTTATCTTCCTGACCGGATGCGGTTTTCAGCTCCGCGGTCAGGCCGCCCTCCCGCCCGAGATGGCGCGTACCTATATCTCGACCGAGGACCGTCAGAGTCTGTTTGCGCGCAAACTGCGCGCCGGACTCCGGAATAACGGGATCGACGTTGTCGACTCGCCCGTCGACGCCTCGGCTGTGCTGAATATTATCGATGACGACACCGGGCGCCGCGTTCTTGCCGTGTCCGCCCGCAACGTGCCGCGGGAATTTGAGGTCTATTACCGCATTCGGTTCAGCCTGGAGGGCGATAACGGTGTGCTGCTCACGCCGCGCGAACAGGTGCTGGTTCGGGACTACACCTACGACGAAACGATTGTGCTTGGCAAGGCGCGGGAGGAAGAGCAGCTCCGTGAGGCCATTGCGGACGACCTGGTACGCGCAGTCTTGTTTCAGCTTGCGGCGCTGTAGGCGCCGGTTCCCAATACAACCGTGGGTGAATGTCTGACCGTCGGCGATGTTGGCGTCACTGTCGTCGCCGCGGTGCTCGAGCGATTCGGCGTCGGACTCGACATCGTTCCAACGGGCGACGCAATCCCGGGCACGTTCTGGGGTGAGCCGGAAGCTGGCGTCATCGGGCATCGCGTGATCGCGCGGGACGACACGCCCGTACACTCGGTTCTGCATGAGGGTGCACATATCATATGCATGACCGGCGAGCGACGCGCCGTGCTGAACCGGAACGCCGGCGGCAGCGACCTCGAAGAATCAGCCGTCTGTTACCTGCAGATTTTGCTTGCAGATTTCATCGACGGCGTCGGGCGCAAGCGGCTGATGACGGATATGGATCGATGGGGATACAGTTTCCGCCTGGGTAGTACCGCTGCGTGGTTTGATCGGGATTCTGATGATGCGTCACGCTTCCTGCGCGACCACGGCCTCATTGATTCGAACGAGAAGCCGATGTGGGTGCTGAGACCGTAGCAGGACGTCTTCGTCTGCTACGCTCGGGTAAAGGCTCGCTGTGCTTCGATCTGTAACCATGCCGATTCTTCGCTATCTGCTGTACACCTTTGCCGTGGTGTTGCTGACCGGGTACTTCGCCTGGGCGGAGATTTCTGAACCGGGCAGTCTCAAGCTTCTGGTGTTCGAGTCACTGGAGGATACGCTCGGCACCAGCGAGTACTCGCCCGTCGAGCTCATCCAGCCGGTGATGTTGATCGCCTGCATGTTGCTGTTTGCCTGGGTGGCAAAGGACGTTCCCTCACAACGGCCGATAGCCTTTCTGTTTGGCGGCATCGCCTTCTCAGGCACCGTGCGGGAACTCGATCTCTTTCTCGATCGGGCCGTTGCAGACAACTTCTGGCAGCTTCCAGTCGGGCTGGCTGCTGCGCTGGTCATCGTCTACACGTTGCGCAATCGTCGTCGGTTCAAGGTGGCCTGGCTGAAGATCTGGCCGAGCGCAGGGCTGTCGCTCCTGTACGCCGGCGCGCTCATCGAGTTCGTGTTCGCACAGTTGATCGGTCACCAGCCGCTTTGGCAGGCGATTGCCGGCGATGGTTACCAGCGCATTGTGAAAGTGACGGTCGAGGAGCTGATCGAATTGATGGGCTACTGCATCTGGGTCATCGGCAGCATCGAGTACGCGCTTCAGGCGCGGAACCTGCGCCATGCCGAGCCACGGCGCCGGCCACGCCGGGGCCACGGCAGGAAAGGTAAGTCCTGAAGAGGGCTCTCAGAGAATCGTCGGATTTGGCGCGTCCCCGTATACCTCTTCCGGGTCGAAGACCTTCTCCGTGTCGGTGAACGCCAGGTCGATCTGCCCGTCCTGCTGCTGCGCGGCAAACGCCTTCCCGACGGGGATTTCCCGGTAGAAGCAGGAACGATAGCCGACGTGGCAACTGGCGCCACCCTGAACATCGACGCGGAGCCAGATGCAGTCCTGATCGTCGTCGACCATTAGCTGCACGACTTTCTGGACGAGACCGCTAGTGGCGCCCTTGTGCCAAAGCGTCTGACGACTTCGGCTGTAATAGTGTGCTTCACCCGTTTCGATCGTGAGGCGGAGGGCTTCGGCGTTCATGTAGCCCTGCATCAGTAGCTCGCCACTCGTCGCATCCGTGGTTACCGCCGTGATCAATCCGCGGTCGTCGAACTTTGGCGCGAGATCAACACCTTCCTCCACCTGCGCGATGGTGTTTCGTGGCTGAAATTTGATGGTGGCGTCAGACATGACATCTCCCAACAATCGGGTCGCAATCAGAAAGGGCGGGGATTATAGGCCAAGCGGTCGGGAGTCGTACCATTTTTTGCCGGTACGGAGGCAAGGTATTGGTATGATTCGCGGCCTATGACGCTCCAACTTCACGACACGCTGCAGGGCAAAAAAGTCCCGTTCGAACCGCTTGTGCCCGGCAAGGTCACGATGTACCTGTGCGGGCCGACGGTCTACAACTATGCTCACATCGGCAATGCCCGACCGGCGGTCGTTTTCGACCTCCTCGCGCGCCTGCTTCGACGCAATTACGATCTGACCTTTGCACGCAACATCACAGACGTCGACGACAAGATCAACGCGGCTGCCGCCGAGGCGGGCGTGCCAATCGGCGAGATCACGGAGCGCTTCATCGATGCCTACAACGCAGACATGGGTGCTATTGGCGTGCAGATGCCGGACGTCGAGCCCCGCGCAACACAGCACATCGCGGAAATGATCGCGATGATCGAAACGCTGATCGCGGAGGGCCACGCGTATGAGGCCGAAGGTCACGTGTTGTTCGACGTCCAGTCCTACGATGCGTATGGCCGGCTCTCCCGGCGTGACCTTCGGGAAATGATCGCCGGCGCGCGTGTCGAAGTTGCACCTTACAAGCGCTCCCCACAGGACTTTGTTTTGTGGAAGCCATCGACACCTGAGCTGCCCGGCTGGGACTCGCCCTGGGGGCGCGGGCGCCCGGGTTGGCATATCGAATGCTCGGCAATGTCGGAACGGCATCTTGGCAAGACCATCGACATTCACGCCGGCGGTCAGGATCTTGTGTTTCCGCACCACGAGAACGAGCTCGCCCAGAGCACCTGCGCGCACGACGGTGCGCCGTTTGCACGTTACTGGTTGCACAACGGATTTCTGAGCATCGACAGCACCAAGATGTCGAAGTCGCTTGGCAACGTTTTGCTCGTGCACAACCTGATCAAGGAAATGCCGGGCGAGGTCATTCGCCTGGCCCTGTTGAATGCCCACTATCGCCAGCCGCTCGACTGGTCGGATGAATCCGTAGGCGCGGCACGTCGCATGCTTGATCGGCTTTACGGCGCGTTGCGGGGTATCGACCTGAGCGAGGCCGACCGGGCGGCCGCAGAGATACCTGAAGAACTGATTGCTGCCCTTGAAGACGATCTGAATACGCCAAAAGCGCTCGCCGCAATGTTCAATCTCGCCCGCGAGCTGAACAAGGAAGACGATGCGGAAAAACGCCGTGCCCTTGCCGCCGAGTTGCGCACGGCCGGTGACCTCATGGGGCTCTTGCAGATGGACCCGGAGGCCTGGTTCTCGGGCGAGGATGAAGGCGGTCTGTCGGCTGAGAGAATCGAGGCGCTGATTGGAGAGCGTACAGCCGCGAAGGCTGCACGCGACTTCGCCGTAGCCGACCGTATCCGCGATGAGCTCGCTGCCGAGGGCGTCATCATCGAGGACGGCCCTGACGGCACGAAGTGGCGACGGGCGTAGTACTCCAATGAACGAAGTTACGCAGGCGCAGCAGGAGATCGTCGACGAGTTCAGCCTTTTCGAGGACTGGATGGATCGCTATCAATACTTGATTGATCTGGGTCGGCGATTGCCGGCACTTGATCCTGCCGAACAGGTCGACGCCAACCTGATACGGGGATGTCAGTCCCAGGTCTGGTTTGTGGCAGAGAAGGACGGTGACCGGCTCAGATTTCGCGCCAATTCGGACGCCGCGATCGTCTCGGGCCTGATCGCTATCCTGCTGCGCATGTACAGCGACAAGACACCGGCTGACATTCTTTCGGCAGCGCCGGATTTTGTGGAAGCGCTGCAGCTGCAGAAGCACCTGAGTCCAACGCGGAGCAACGGACTTGCGTCCATGCTCGGGGCAATACGCCGTTTTGCCGAAGACGCAACACGCGAGTAAGCCGTCGGCACTGGCGCGGGCGCTGGCCGCACCGTTACGAGCCCTGGTCTGGATCTATCGCCGCGGCGTGTCGCCGTTGATCGGAGCGCACTGCCGCTACCAACCGACCTGTTCCGCGTACGCTGAGGAAGCGTTGAGTCGCTATGGCGCGTTTCGCGGTGGTTGGCTGACGGTGAAACGCCTGACCCGGTGTCAACCGTGGGGGGGGTCTGGCTACGACCCGGTCCCGGACATTGATTCGGCGGGGGCGGACGAACATGACGCCCGGTAAGTTGCTTCGCGAACTCCTGTATCCGTTCACCGAAACAGCGGTCCTGTTTTCCATGCTTGGCATCTTTGCCGTCGCCAAGATTGCGAGTCTCGTGGTGGGTGCGTTTCTGGCCAGCGTGTTTCCAGTCGGCGTCATGCTGGGGCTGCTTGCCGGCGTCGCCATCCTGCCGGTCACCACTCGATACCTGATGGAGCTGCTCAATGCACGCATCGAGGGTGCCGCCGCCCGGCCCCTCGCGCTTGGCATGCTGGAGAAATTTGGATTGTTGTGGTCCCTTGCGCCACTTGGTGCCGTCGGCGCTTCGATCTGGGCCGTGATCTGGGTCGAGTCCGCTATTGGCGCGTCCGCTGCTGTTGGTGTAGCCATCCTGTGCTTCGCGCTCATGCCGGCGTTCCTGGCGGCACTGGCCATTACCGGATCCCTGCTTGCCAGCCTCAGCCCGATCAGCATGGTGCAGGTCGTTCGGCAAACGGGCTGGCCCTACCTGCTTGTGCCTGGGATCACGATCTTCGGGTGCCTGACGTTACGCATGGCTGCGCATGTCGGGACGCCCGGGTTCCTGGTGGAATTCGGCGCCCTGTACCTCGATGTGCTGGGCTTTTCTCTGACCGGGGCGGTCGTCGGCGCGAGCGGGATTCGCGACCGGGTTGGCGAGCCGGTGCCGGAAGCGCCGCCAGTCGAGCAGGTGCAGGCGGAAGATCTGCGATCAAGGCAGGGAGTTGCCGATCATGCCTACGCCCTGATCAGTCGCGGAAATCGTGAGGGCGGGTTCGCTCATATTCACGCATTCATCGACAATTTGGAGTATTTAGGCACAAAAGGCGACATGTTCGAGTGGTTTTTCCAGCAGATGCTGCATTGGGAAGACAAAACGCCGGCACTGTTTTTTGCGCAGGATTACCTCGGCGTTCTGGTCGAGGCCGACGAATCCGCGCGCGCGTTGAAGGTCCTGTCCCGCTGTCTCTACGAGGACCCGCAATTCAGACCTCGCCAGGAGGACCGGACGTACTTGCGTGACATGGCACAGAATGCGGGCAATGACGGTCTTGTGCGTCAGTTGCGTTGATCAACGGCCTTCTCCGCCCGGGAAAATCCCGTTATCCTTGCCGAGAGGTAATCCATCGAAATCACAACTGCCTGAAAGTAGGTGACTTTTTGGACAAGAAACTGCTCTCTATCCTGTGCTGCCCAGTGACCCACCGGGACCTTGCCCTGGTGCGACCCGATGCGCTGGCGAAGCTGAATTCGGCCATCGGCGACGGCAAGGTCAGCAATCGGGATGGCACTGTCCTGACCGACGCACTTGAAGAGGCGCTGGTAACAAACGACGGCAAGCTGGTCTACCCGGTTGCCGACGGCATCCCTGTATTGCTCGAAGGTGAGTCGATACTCGCCGAGGAATTCGTCTGAGCCCGGAATTATGCTGGTTGGTCGGCCAGTCGAAGGGTATGATCCGCAGCGTATGCTACTGATTTCGCCTGCGTGAAAATTCCGGCAAACAGGCTCGAAAGCCACCTCCGCGAGCCGCTCCTGCCCTGCTACCTCATCTCCGGCGACGAGCCGTTGCTCGTCTCAGAATCCCTGGACGCCATTCGTTCCGCTGCACGCCGGCAGGGCTTCGACAGCCGGGATCTGCACGTTCAGCTGACGGGTTTCGATTGGGGCGCTCTCGCAGCAGCGGGTGCCGAGCTGTCGCTGTTCGCGTCACGCCGCATCGTCGAGTTGCGCCTGCCAACCGGCAAGCCCGGTCGCGAGGGCGGCAAGGCTATCGTCGAGTTGGCCGAGCAGGCTGGCGACGACCTGTTGTTCATCGTACAGACGCCGAAACTCGACTGGCAGACGGAAAAGGCAAAATGGGTACAGACGCTGGCGGCGCGCGGCGTGCACGTACAGGTCTATCCGGTTTCGCCCGAGCAGCTGCCGCGGTGGTTGGCAGGCCGCATGCGCCAGTCCGGGCTGCAACCCGACAACGAATGCATACGGGTGCTTGCGGAGCGGGTGGAGGGCAATCTGCTCGCTGCGGATCAGGAAATTCAGAAACTCAGGCTCCTGCACGGCGAGGGTGCCGTAACGGCTGACGATGCACGCGCAGCCGTGGCAGACAGCAGCCGTTTTGATGTGTACCAGCTGGCGGACGCCGCACTTGCCGGAAAACCGGAGCGAGCGCTGCGAATTCTGGATGGTCTGCAGGCTGAGGGCGTCGAGAAAGTGATTGTCGCGTGGGCGCTGACACGTGACGTGCGAACGCTTGGCCAGATTGTTGAGGCTACGGCGAACGGGGCCAGCGCCGACGCGGCAATGCAAAAGCTGCGCGTCTGGAAGCAACGACAGGGACTGATGCAAGCCTGTCTGTCCCGTCACGGCCGGCGTGGTGTCTTTTCGCTCCTGAAAGCGTGCCGCCGGCTCGATGCCGTTGCCAAGGGCCAGCTTCCCGGCGACGCGTGGCAGCTCGCCACAAATATCGTCTGGCGACTGGCGGCGCCAAGGGTCGCGGCCTGATGCAGACCGCTGGTCGTGCAAAGGTGAACGTTTGAGCGCGATGGGCGTATTCGGCGGGACCTTCGATCCCATTCATTACGGTCATCTGCGGCCTGCCTTCGAGGTCCTGCAGGCACTGCAGTTCGCGGAGGTACGTTTCATGCCCTGCGGCATACCGCCGCACCGTGGTACCCCGATTGCGGCGCCCGAACAGCGGCTGGCGATGGTTCGTGCGGCGACTGAAGGACAGCGCGGCTTCGTTGTCGACGATCGGGAACTGTCTCGCGACGGACCGTCCTACTCGGTAGACACGCTGGCGGCGCTGCGCGCGGAGTTTCCGGCTCGCCCGATTGCGCTGATTATCGGCATGGACGCGTTTCTCGATCTGCCGAAGTGGTATCAATGGCAGGAGATTCTGCAACTTGCGCATATCGTCGTGGCCCACCGTCCAGGCTGGAAAGCCCCCGACATTGGCCCGCTTGGCGAGTTGCTGGCTGAGCGCGGCACGCATCGAATCGACGATTTGCATCAGGCGACCTCCGGCCATATCTACATCCTCGACGTGACCCAGCTGGAGATATCGTCGACGGACATTCGCGATCTCGTTACGGCTGGCAGGGATCCGCGATTCCTGACGCCGGACGCGGTTCGACGGTACATAATGGAGTGTCGCTGTTACGGGCCAGTGCCCGCTGATGCCGACGAACGGTAGTCGCCGAATTTTCAACAACGGAAAGGTGGATGGAAAGCAAAGCCCTGTGTGATCTGATCGTCGAAGCCCTCGAGGAAGTCAAAGGTAATGACATCGTGACGCTCGACGTGCGCAACCTGACCACGGTAACGGACTACATGA
>CAZMEA010000025.1:0-18952 GCA_964565135.1 uncultured Woeseiaceae bacterium | reverse complement strand
ATCAATAAAAACCCGCACTGTGTGCTGTTGCTCGATGAGATCGAGAAGGCGCATCCCGAAGTGTTCAACCTGCTGCTGCAGGTCATGGATCACGGCACGCTGACGGACAACAACGGTCGCAAAGCGGACTTCCGGAATGTCGTATTCGTGATGACGACGAACGCCGGTGCGCAGGAAATGAGTCGCGCGTCGATCGGTTTCACCAAGCAGGATCATTCCACCGATGGCATGGCGATCATCAAGAAGACGTTCTCCCCGGAGTTTCGCAACCGCCTGGATGCGATCATCCAGTTTGCGGGACTGGATGAAACGTCAATCGTTCGGGTGGTCGACAAGCTGATCGTCGAACTCGAAGCGAAGCTCGGTTCGAACAACGTTACCCTCGAACTGGATGACGACGCGCGGCAGTGGATTGCCGACCGCGGTTACGATCCGAAGATGGGAGCGCGGCCGATGGCACGCCTGATCCAGGAGCACATCAAGCGACCGCTTGCCGACGAACTGTTGTTCGGCGAGCTCGCAGAAGGTGGTCACGTCCGGGTCGCGGTTGGCGAAGACGGCGAGCTTGCGTTCGAGATTGAACGTCCGGTGAAGGAACTCGAGCACCTGCCCGAGGAAAGCTGAGCAGAGTAAAGCGGGTCGTCAGCGGCCGCGGTAGACGATTCGGCCCTTACTCAGGTCGTAAGGTGTCAGTTCGACGGTGACTTTGTCGCCCGTCAGGATGCGAATGTAGTTTTTGCGCATTTTTCCGGAGATGTGCGCTGTCACCACGTGGCCGTTTTCGAGCTCGACCCGAAATGTGGTGTTGGGCAACGTCTCCGTGACGACACCCTCCATTTGTAGCGCTTCTTCTTTAGCCAAGTTACTGAGGTCCTTGCTTTGAGGCCCGCGAATTGTGCAGAAACAGTGGGTTGATTGCAATGTGGTTTGGTGGCAACAACGGCGCCATCAAAGGAAGTCGGCGACGGGTGAAATGCCGGCAGGCCATGCGTCGAATTTCGTCGTCGGGTTGCAGCGTTGCTCAAGCTCGGTCAGAAACTCGGCGCGGGCAATTCGTTCTGCGCCGAGGTTTGTCAGATGTTGCGATTGCACCTGACAGTCGAGCAGGCCGACACCTTCTTGAACGAAGACCCGGCAGGCCGCCAGCAGCGCGCCTTTCGACGCGTTTGTCTCGCGACTGAACATCGATTCGCCGAAGAACGCTGAGCCGATCGCCAGGCCGTACATCCCGCCGACCAGTTCGTCATCCCGGTAGACCTCGAGCGAATGCGCCCAGCCGGATGCATGGAGTTGCTCGTAAGCGCGTGCCATTTCCGGTGTGATCCAGGTGCCGCGTTGCCCGGGCCGCGGTTCACTGCACGCTGAGACGATGTCATCAAACCGCCGGTTGAACTGAATTTGGAAACCTGAGTTGCGTAGTGCTCGGACTGCCCGTCGCGACAGGTGAAATCGCTCGGGCCGAATGATGCAGCGCGGGTCGGGCGACCACCAGAGTATCGGTTGTCCTTCGTCGAACCACGGAAAGATCCCGTGACGATAGGCATGCAGCAGCCTGGCCTCGCTGAGGTCCCCACCCGCGGCAAGCAGTCCGTCGGGTTCGACCAGCGCCTGTCCCGCTGGCGGGAAGTGCTCTGGTGGATCCGACGCTGTCAGCCAGACGATGCGCGGTGCCGTCACGCCCCGGCGTCGTCCGAGTTGTCAGACCCGGTCTGGCGGTAGGGGGAGCGACTGCGCAGATGATCGACGTAGTTGTCGATATGCTGGCTTTCGGATTCCAGATACTCCGCCACGGCGGCGAAGAACTCCGGGCGCTCGAGCCAGTGCGCGGACCATGTGTTTACCGGCACGAAACCGCGACTGATTTTGTGTTCACCCTGAGTGCCTGGCTCGAACAACTGCTTGCCCTCGCGGATACAGTACTCAATGCCCTGGTGGTAGCACGTCTCGAAGTGCAGGGCGTCGTAATGGCCGTCGCTGCCCCAGTAGCGACCGTAAATGGCGGTTTCGCTGCAGAAGAACACCGCCGCCGCTATCGGCTCGCTGCCCTTTTCGGCGAGTACGACGAGGATGCTCTCCGGCATCCGCGCCGACACTTCGCGAAAGAAGTCGAGGTTGTAGTAGGGCATGGATCCACGGCGCAGGAACGTCGTGCTGATGAGTTCGTATACGTCTCGCCAGATTGCTGCGTCCAGCTCGCTGCCCGTCAGCCAGCGAAAGCGTATGCCCTGTTCGGCGACGCTGCGGCGGTCACGGCGCGCTTTCTTGCGCTTCTTCGAACTGAACGTCGCCAGGAAGTCGTCGAAACTCTCGTAGCCGCGATTGTGCCAGTGAAACTGGCAGTCCTTGCGTATGCGCAGCCCGGCTGCTTCCAGGGTCTTCGTCTCGCTGGCGAGTGGGAACTGGACGTGCAACGACGAGTAGCCGAGTTCACCCGCGAGATGCACTGCCCCATGGGCCAACGCGAGTGCCGCCGCCTCGTCTTCCGGATCGGCCAGCAGCAGGCGAGGGCTCGGTGCCGGCGTGAAGGGCGCGGCAGATACGAGCTTGGGGTAGTACCGCAGTCCGGCGCGTTCGTACGCGTTCGCCCACGCCCAGTCAAAAACGAACTCACCCCAGGAGTGGGTTTTCTGATAAAGCGGCATCGCTGCCCGAATGCGACCGCCGGGCTGACGAAGTACCAGGTGCACAGGGCTCCACCCGGCTTCCGGGGAGACACAGCCGGTCGTTTCGGCGGCGTTCAGGAATTCATGACGAAGAAACGGGTATCTCCCGCCGGACAGTGAATTCCAGTCGTCTGCCTCCAGCGCACCAAGGCTTTCGACGATCTCAACTTCGATCGTTTCCGACGGAAGGCGGCCGTCGTCAGGCGGCATTGCTCGTTTCGGTCTCTTTTTCGAGTGCGTCCAGGTATTTCTCGGCGTCGAGAGCCGCCATGCAGCCGGCGCCCGCCGAGGTGATTGCCTGACGATAGACCTGGTCGGCCACGTCACCGGCTGCGAACACGCCGGGTACGCTTGTCGCGGTAGCGTCGCCGTCGAGTCCGGCTTTGATCGTGATGTAGCCGTTCTTCATGTCGAGCTGGCCGTCGAACAACCCGGTGTTGGGCGAGTGTCCGATGGCAATGAACACGCCCGGCAGGTCGATTTCCCGTGTCTGGGCGTCGTCCTTGGTGCTGCGAAGCCGTACGCCCGTGACGCCGGCGTCGTCTCCCAGCACTTCATCGAGGACATGATCCCAGACGATTTCGACCTTGCCGTCGTCAGCCTTCTGGAACAGGTGGTCCTGCATGATCTTTTCTGCACGAAGTTCGTCGCGCCGATGGACCAGGGTGACCTTGTTCGCGATGTTGCTGAGGTACAGCGCCTCTTCCACGGCCGTGTTGCCGCCGCCGACCACGGCCACGTCCTTGCCTCTATAGAAGAAGCCGTCGCAGGTGGCGCACGCCGAAACGCCGCGCCCCTTGTAGGCCTCTTCAGAGGGCAGGCCGAGGTACTTCGCGGTTGCGCCCGTCGCGATGATCAACGCGTCGCAGGTGTATGTCCCGTAGTCGCCCTCGAGGCGAAACGGGCGCACTGAGATATCCGCGGTGTGGATGTGGTCGTTGACGATCTCGGTGTTGAAGCGTTCGGCATGCTGCAGCATGCGCTGCATCAGTTCAGGCCCCTGCAGGCCTTCCACATCGCCGGGCCAGTTATCGACATCCGTCGTCGTCATCAATTGGCCGCCTTGTTCAACGCCGGTCACGATGACCGGGTTGAGGTTTGCTCGCGCGGCATAGACCGCCGCCGAGTATCCGGCGGGCCCTGAGCCCAGAATCAGGACCCGGCAATGTTTTGGTTCGCTCATGTATACTCCGTAGTCAGGAAATTCGCTGGGCAGCCAATGACCTGCAACATCCGTGAACGCAGAGACCTGTGTTCGGTCTCGCGGTATTCAAGGGTGGGCGTGGGCGTGGCAGCGAATCGCTGCAAGTGTAGGGGAAAAGCGGTCGGTCGGGCAAAAGCCTGATTCGGCTATGTTGCTTTAGCATAGGTTCGTTTACGATTTTAATTCAATAAGTTAAATGCGTTTTCTCGCAACTAACATTAACTATGGCCAGGGCGCAGCAATCCGTTCGCGCTGACGCCGGTATATCCGCGCAGGTAGTTCGGACGCTCCGCGAGGGTGCCCTTTGGGTATTCGGGGCGCTGGCCGTCATCCTGTGGGTCGCGCTGTTCACGTTTGATCCGGCCGACCCGGGATTCACGCAGGCAACGAACTCCAGCGAGATCAGCAACGGCATCGGCCGCGTTGGTGCGCTCACGGCCGACCTCCTGTTCTATCTTTTCGGTCGCCCGGCTTACCTGTTCACGGTCCTCGTCTTTTATCTCGGCTGGATGATATTCAACGAGCAAAAGACGCAGCAGCCTCTGACGCGCGCCGACTTTACGCTCCGGTTTACCGGTTTCCTCGCCACGCTCGCGACGAGCTGTGCGCTTGCGACGCTGCATTTTTCACCGCTCGGGTTTCGGGAGACCGCCGGCGGTGTGATTGGCCAGATCGTCGGCGGTGGCATGGAATCGGTGATGAAGCTCCTCGGGGCCAGCACTCTGCTGTTCTTCCTCTGGCTCGCGTCTATTTCGCTATTCCTTGGTATTTCATGGCTGACCGTCATGGATCGGGTAGGGCGCTTTGCACTTGCCGGGTACGAAGCGACCGTTGCCAGACTCGACCAGCTCCGCGATCGCGCCGCTGTACGCAAACAGCAGACGGCCCGACAGGACGTGGTCGAGGCAGAGAAGAAGCGCGTGGCGAAACGTTCGGCACCGCGCATTGAGCCAGTCATTCCCGCGCTTGAAACCAGCGAGCGAGCCGAACGCGAACGACAGGTTCCGTTGTTCGAGCCGCCCTCTGCGGGCGAACTGCCGCCGCTCTCTTTACTGGACGATCCCGCGCCGAAGGTGCAGGGCTACTCGGAAGAGTCGCTGGAGGCGATGTCGCGACTGGTGGAGCTGAAGCTCAAGGATTTCGGCATCCAGGTCGAGGTCGTTTCCGTCTCTCCCGGTCCGATCATCACGCGTTTCGAGCTCGATCCCGCGCCGGGTGTCAAGGTCAGCCAGATTTCCAATCTTGCGAAAGACCTTGCGCGATCCCTGTCGGTTGTCAGCGTCCGAATCGTCGAGGTTATTCCCGGCAAATCCTACGTTGGCCTCGAGATACCCAATGAGCACAGGGAGCTTGTGACGCTCGGCGAGATTCTGAAGTCCAAAGCCTACGACGAGCTGGCGTCGCCGCTGACCCTGGCACTTGGCAAAGACATCAGTGGCAACTCCGTGGTCGCCGACCTTTCGCGGATGCCGCATCTGCTGATCGCCGGAACCACCGGCTCCGGTAAGTCGGTTGCCATTAATGCGATGGTCCTGAGCCTTCTTTACAAGGCCAACCCGGAGCATGTGCGACTGATCATGGTCGACCCGAAGATGCTGGAGCTGTCTGTCTACGAAGGCATTCCGCATCTGTTGACGCCGGTTGTGACGGACATGAAGGAAGCGGCGAACGCGCTGCGCTGGTGTGTCGCCGAAATGGATCGACGCTATCGGCTGATGGCCGCTTTGGGCGTACGCAACATCGGCGGTTACAACCGCAAGGTGAAAGATGCCATCGCGGCCGGCACGCCGATCCCGGATCCGACCTTCACACCACCCGAGATCGAAGACCCGGATCGTCCCATCGAGCACCCGACCCTGACCGAGCTGCCGTTTATCGTCGTCATCATCGACGAGTTGGCAGACATGATGATGATCGTCGGCAAGAAGGTCGAAGAACTGATTGCCCGCCTTGCGCAGAAGGCTCGCGCATCCGGCATCCACATGCTCCTGGCGACGCAGCGCCCGTCGGTCGACGTAATCACCGGGCTCATCAAGGCGAACATTCCCAGCCGCATCGCATTCCAGGTGTCGGCAAAAGTCGATTCGCGCACCATCCTGGACCAGATGGGTGCCGAGAACCTGCTGGGGCACGGCGACATGCTGTATCTGCCGCCCGGTACGTCCGTTCCTACGCGTGTCCACGGTGCGTTCGTTGCCGATCATGAGGTGCACGGCGTCGTGCGGCATCTCAAGCAAAGCGGCGAGCCGCGCTACATCGATGAAATTTTGCAGTCGCCAGCGAGTCCAACTCCAGGACTGACTGGAATCGACATGCCGGAGATCGACGGCGGCGATGCCGAGCAGGATCCGCTCTACGATCAGGCCGTTCAGATCGTCATGGAGACCCGCAAGGCATCTATTTCGGGCGTTCAGCGGCGTCTGAAGATTGGCTACAACCGCGCCGCGCGCATGGTCGAATCCATGGAACAGGCTGGCCTCGTGGGTCCGCTTCAGCCGAATGGCTCGCGCGAGATCCTGGTGCCGCCCCCGGCCAAGGAGTAGCCGACCGTGAGCACAATTCGATCTTTACTGGGCGTTTTCATCGCGCCACTTCTGGCATTAAGTGTGCAAGCCGCGGAGCCTGTCCCGGAGGCAGACGGCATGGCCCTGCTCGAGGACTTTCTCGACAACGTGCTCGCGATGGAAGCTCGCTTCGAACAGTCGCTCGTCGATGCGAATGACATCGTCATCGAGGAATCGGCCGGCACGCTCATGATCCAGCGCCCCGGGCAGTTCCGCTGGTCCTACACGGAGCCTTACGAGCAGCTGTTACTGGCCGACGGACTGAATATCTGGAGCTACGACGTCGACCTGGAACAGGTGACGGTCAAACCGCAGGCGGAGCTTCTTGCAAATACTCCGGCCACCCTGCTGGGTGGCAGTCGAGAGGTCGTTGACGAGTTCGAATACGTCGACAGCTTCCGCGACGAACGTGGCACGGTCTGGCTGCAGCTACGGCCGCGCAATACGGACAACGGCTTTACGATGGTTGAGCTGGGTTTCGACGACGGGGTTCTGCAGCGCATGATTTTTGCCGACAGCCTCGACCAGACGACCTTGATCGCCTTGCTCGATATACGCACCAACGAGCCCGTCGCCGAGAAGACCTTTCGATTCCTGATGCCGGACGGTGCAGATTTGATCGGCATTCCCCTGATAGCCGATTCGACAGAGTGACAGGTGCTGCCACTTCGTTATAGCCAGCGTTGGCGCATTGCAGGTGTGCTTGTGTTGTTCGCCGTATTCGGAGCGACCGTCGCGCCGGCATTCGGACTGTTCTCCAGCTCCGCCGTGCATACACTGTTTGCGTTCGACAAGTGGCTGCACGGGTTCACGTTCCTGTTCCTGACGGTATGGTTCACCGGCCAATACGCGCGACGGGCCTACTGGCGCGTCATTGTCGGCCTGACGCTGTTCGGCGTATTCATCGAGTTCTGCCAGCGCTTTCTGACGTATCGCACCAGCGATCCGGCGGACGTCGCCGCCAATGTCGCCGGCATCGTGCTTGGACTGGCGATCGCACTGGCCGGTCTGGGCGGATGGAGTCTTCGGGTTGAATCCTGGCTAATGGCGCGGCGCGCCCGCGCCTGAGTTGTCGATGAGCGACCTGTTTGCCGACAACGATCAAGCGTTGGCGGCTGCCCGACCGCTGGCCGACCGCATGCGTCCACGAAGCCTCGACGAATTTGTCGGCCAGGCGCACCTGCTTGACGACGGCAAACCGCTGCGACGAGCGCTCGACAGTGGCCGGCCGCATTCCATGGTCTTCTGGGGACCGCCCGGCGTTGGCAAGACCACGCTGGCGCGGATGATCGCGCAGACCACCGACTCACAGTTCATTGCCCTGTCTGCCGTGATGGCCGGTGTAAAGGACATTCGGGCGGCCGTCGAGAGGGCAAAGCAGTTCCAGGCGCAGAGCGGACGGTCGACGGTGTTGTTTCTCGACGAAGTACACCGCTTCAACAAGTCACAACAGGATGCGTTTCTGCCCTTCGTTGAAGACGGCACCCTGACCTTCGTCGGCGCGACGACCGAAAACCCGTCGTTCGAACTGAACAACGCACTACTGTCGCGGGCGCGCGTCTACGTGCTGAAACCGCTGTCATCGGAGAGCATCTCGGGGATTCTCAAGAACGCGCTCGGCGAAAGTGAACGCGGGCTTGCGGGGCTTACCGCGTCTGCCGAAGCGCTCGAGATGCTGGCGAGTGCTGCAGACGGCGACGCACGACGCGCCCTCAACCTGCTGCAGATTGCTGCCGATCTGATCGAGGACGTCGACTCCGGACTTTCCGTAGATCAAGTACGCGAGGTGATTGCAGACGGGCACCGTCGCTTCGATAACAAGGGCGAGTATTTCTACGATCAGATCTCGGCGCTGCACAAATCAATCCGAGGATCGGACCCGGACGCAAGCCTGTACTGGCTCACCCGAATGCTCGATGGCGGCTGTGACCCGCATTACGTCGCCCGGCGGCTGTTGCGAGTGGCCTCGGAAGACATCGGCAACGCCGATCCCCGTGCGCTCCGCCTGTGCCTCGACGCCTGGCAAACCTATGAACGTCTGGGTTCGCCCGAAGGTGAACTCGCGCTAGCCCAGGCAACCGTGTTCCTCGCCTGCGCCGCCAAGAGCAACGCGGTCTACTCGGCCTACAAGTCCGCGCAGTCGGACGTAAGCGAGTTCGGCACGCTGGATGTGCCCATGCATCTCCGGAATGCGCCGACGCGGCTGATGAAGGACATGGGCTACGGAGAGAACTACCGGTATGCCCACGATGAGGAAGAGGGTGTCGCCTTTGGTGAAACGTACTTTCCGGAGGACATGCCCGAGCGCACGTATTATCATCCCGTGCCGCGCGGGCTGGAGGAAAAAATCGCCGAAAAGCTCGCACGAATTCGCGAACGCAATCAGCGCTCGAAGCCCTGAACCTGCAAGCCCGACAGGCACAATACAATGATAGATCCGAAACTGTTGCGACAGTCTGCCGACGACGTTGCCCGCAATCTTGCCCGACGAGGCTTCGACTTCGACGCTGCCGGCTACCTGGCGCTGGACGAAAAGCGTAAGGCGCTGCAGGTCGAAACAGAATCCCTCCGTAATGAACGCAATGCCAGCGCCAAGGCCATTGGACAGGCCAAGGCCAAGGGTGAAGATGCCCAGCCGCTGCTCGATGCCGTGAAGTCGCTAGGTGAGCGTCTGGATGCCAATGAAGCGAATCTGGCCGAGGTGCTGGAGGCGCTGCGCGACATCGAACTGGGGCTGCCCAACCTCCTCGATGAAGACGTGCCGGATGGCGCCGATGAGTCGGCGAACGTCGAGATTCGGCGCTGGGGCGAGCCGACCGAGTACGACTTCGAGGTGCGCGATCACATCGATCTCGGCACCGACCTCGGGCAGATCGACTTTGATGCGGCCAGCCGCATCTCCGGGTCACGTTTTGCCGTGCTGAGCGGCGGGCTGGCGCGGATGCAGCGGGCCTTGATCCAGTTCATGCTCGATTTGCACACGTCCGAGCACGGCTACCAGGAAACCTACGTGCCGTATCTCGTTCGCTCGCAGGCCTTGCTGGGAACCTCCCAGCTACCGAAGTTCGAAGCCGACCTGTTCAAGACGACGGACGAGAACCCGTTCTATCTGATTCCGACGGCTGAGGTCCCGCTGACCAACATCGCACGTGAGTCCATTCTCGATGCGGAAGCGCTTCCTCGCCGGCTCGTTGCGCACACGCCGTGCTTTCGCTCGGAGGCCGGCAGTCACGGGCAGGACACGCGCGGCATGATCCGGCAGCATCAGTTCGAAAAGGTCGAACTTGTTCACTTCGTAAAGCCGGCCGACTCGGCCGCCGCGCTGGAAGCGCTGACCGGGCACGCCGAGACGGTATTGCAGAAACTGGGCCTGCCGTATCGCGTGGTCACGCTTTGCGCAGGCGACACCGGCTTCGGATCCCGCAAAACGTACGACATCGAAGTATGGCTGCCCGGCCAGGGCAAGTACCGCGAGATTTCGTCGTGCAGCAACTTCTCGGATTTCCAGGCTCGTCGAATGCAGGCACGCTGGCGCAATCCGGAAACCGGACGCCCCGAGCTGCTCCACACCCTCAACGGTTCAGGCGTCGCGGCCGGGCGCGCCCTGATTGCGGTGATGGAGAACTACCAGACTGCAAACGGGTCGGTCCGGGTGCCCGATGCGCTGCTGCCGTACATGGGTGGCGTTGAGGAAATCGCTAACGCCTGACCGGCGTCTAGGTGCGTCCGAGCGTCTCCTGGATGCCAAGCAAGGTTTCCTGCCAGAGCGTTTCCGAACGGTTGTAGTCCTGTTCCCACTCTTCCGTCGCCGGAATGCCCGACACCGTTACGGTAAGACGGGTCCTCTTGTCATCGGCAGCAAGGGCGAAGAGCACGGTAATCGGACCGGTCGGTAGCGGGTCTTCGCCTTCCGGCGGAAGCTGAACCAGCCGCATCCGCTGCGGCGGGATAAATACGTCGATGCGACCCCGTGTAACGCTGCCGGTGGTACTGGTCCAGCGGTAGGCGCCGCCGATGTAGGGCGCGAATTCCACCGTGCCGCCGAACCAGCTGCTCAGTCGATCCGCGTCGATAATGGCCGCCCAGACGTCCTTGATACTCGCGTTGATCGTTATTTCCTCAACGAGCTGTCGGGTAACGGCGGTTTCCGGCAGCGCCGCGAACCGCTGCGTCGCGCCATCGTCAACGCCTTTGCGATCCTCGGCTTCCGAGTCACCCGTCGTTTCCGGGTAAGACACGATGTGCAAATCTCGTTGTGGGAACGGAATGCTGATGCCGGCATTGCGAAAGGCCGCATCGATCGCGAAGTTGAGATCACTCAATACCGAGAAGCGACGGTCGATTCGATTGATACGGCAACGGAGTTCGAAATCGAGTGACGAATCACCGAAACCCATGAAGAGTGCTCTTGGCGCTGGCGCGCGACCGTCAGTGATGACTTCCGAGTGTGCACAGGCCACTTCCTCGAGAATGTCGCGTACGGCGTCGACGTCCGAGCCGTAGGCTACGCCGATTTCCAGCCGGATTCGGCCGTGGGGATCGCGGAGTACCCAGTTTGTCACTCGCCCGGACACCAGTTCCGAGTTGGGCACCAGCACGTTCTGGTTATCGAGTGTTTCGATTTCGGTCGCGCGAATGCTGATCTTCCTGACGAATCCTTCGATGTCGCCGACGGTGACGAAGTCACCGGAACGAATCGGTCGTTCAAACAGCAGTATCAGGCCGGAGACGAAATTGTTCGCAATTTCCTGCAGGCCGAAACCGATGCCGAGTGCCAAAGCGCCGGAAACAATCGCCAGGCCGCGGAGATCAACACCGGCCTGCGTCAACCCGACCAGCAAGGCGATGATGAAGGCAACGTAGCCGAAGAGCGTTATCAGAGCCTCGCGGGCGCCACGTTCCATGACGATGTGCTGCAGCCAGCGTCGATCGATCCAGCGTTTGATCCAGCCGATGAGGATCATCAGGGCGGCAAAGATGACGATGCCGCCGATGATCTGCGCCGGAACAAGCTGGATCGTGCCGACGGTGCCGCCGCGAACCAGCAGCTCGATCAGTCTGTCCAGCGTGGTGCCGGACTCGTCCCACACATAGATCAGGTAAACGATCACGCTGAGCCAGAGGATCAGATCCGCGACTACCTGCATGAAGCCAATGCTGCTTCTCGACATGGCCGTTTGCGTACGGAGCGCGCCGCGCGGAGGCGCAACATCGCCACCTTCATCCCGAAGACCGCCCACTACCGTCGATACCAGCCAAACGAGCACCCACAGCGCGAACAGCGCCAGGATCGAACGGGTAATGCCGTGTACAACGTATCCTGCGAAGTTCTGGTAGCCGAACAGCACCGCGAAGATCCCGGTGATCAGTCCTGCGGCAATGGCAACGCGAAGCAGGCGGAAGCGCTGCCTCAGACCCGGGATGCGGCCGAGGTACGTGTTCAGATACAGGAGGCTCGCGGCGACCAGCAGGATCATCAGCGATCGGCCGCCGGCGCCCGGCTCGATCATCCGAATCGTTGACCAGTTTGTGCCAAGTACGACGAAGCTGGCGACCAGCGAAAGGACGACCAACCGCAGGCGGAATCGCAGGGGCCCGACATGATCGGGGATGAGGCCCCGAACACTCGCCGCCGGCGAGAGCGGTCCGGTCGCCCAGGCAACGGCGACTGCGCCGAGGCCGAACAAGAGAATGCCGACCGCAAGCCGAATCACAAGCAAGTCGAGTGACGGAGCCTCGATGGCGAAATACAGCACCGCGACGAAGACCAGGCCGCTGAGCAGTGACGGTGAAAATTCTGCCAGCGGTTTTGGAAACAGGAAGCGAAGGCTCGGTGCCGCATCCGGATCGGCGCTCGATGCGTACCAGCGTCGAAAACGCTGTCGCAAATAGACGCCGATAGCGGCGGCGACGACGCCGCCAATGATCAGCATCCAGAAGAGCTCAATGGGTCTCAGATCGTCGTTCAACGCCAGCTGGTTGCTTTGACGCAGCTGGTCAGGCAGCTCTCTTGCGCGTGACGGAAACTGCATGGCGGCCGTCAAGAGGGATTCGCTGCGGTAGGACAAGAACTGCTGAGCGATGCGATTCTGTATTGAGGTCACGCGTTCGATCAGAGCCGAAGCGTCATCTTCGATGCCGGCACAGGCTGTCTGTCGGGCGATGGCGTCGTCCAGCAGCTGTCGAATCTCGAGTCGCTGATCGAAGACAGCGGGCGCAACGTCACCGGTAACCTCTTCCAGCGGCGCGTAGCGTTCCTCGAGCCGCCCGCGCTCCTCCGTCCACTGCGCCCTGCAGGCGGATGCGTCGGCGGCGATCTGCGCAGCTGCCGAGCGCGTGCCGGAGAGCATATCGGCGTCTTCCGGCGCTGAATCGAGCTGCAGGGCAAGGTCATTGAGTGCGCTGCCCGCGGCAATCGGGTCGAAGGTTTCCGCATCCTGCGAGATCGCGGCGGAGGTGAGGAGTGTCAGCGTGATGCTAAGGAGTGCTGAGAAGACGCGATGTGCGCGCATGCGGGCTGCCGATCGATCGATCACCGCGTCACTCTTGGCTGGTTTCCGTGCACGCCGCGAGTATACAGCGCCAGCGCAGAGACAAAAACGCGGTCGCCGGCAAGGCCGACGACCGCGTTCGGGTTTTGTTTATGCCCTGTATGGGGCCCGGGTATTACTCGCGGCTCATGAACAGTCGCAGGATGTACCAGAACATCATCGCAATCGATGCGAACAGAGCCATTGATGCAGCGACGTAACGGTCCTGCGGGTAGTGATGCATGATGTTCGAGGTGTCATACAGCACGGCGGCGCCTGCAAAGCCAATCATGGCGACAGAGAACCATGTTCCGAGCTGGAAACCGAAGATGAAGCTCGAAAAGATGCCGACCAGTGCGAGAATGCCGGCCCACATCAGAAGGCCACGGAGGAACGAGAAGTCACGCCGGGTCATCATGGCAACTGCGATCAGGCCTGCGCAGCCGAGCAAAGTCACGCCTGCTGCGCTTTCGATCATGCCCGGATTCATGGCCGCAGCGACGTAGAGCATCGGCGCAAAGATCAGCGCCTCGGCAACGATAAACACCGCAAACGCTGCGTACTGCAGGTTTCGGGACTCGATGCGATGGGCAACGTGGGTTGCGCCCCAACCGACGACGATGAAGGCGCCAAGCACCATCCACCAGTTTTCCAGCATCGGTCGCGCGATGGCTTCTGCAACGCCGGCCTGGAACAGGTACATCTCGATGGCCGCGAACGCCAGGATGGCGCCGACAACGTGTGCGTAACACTTCCAGATGAAGTTCGAGCGATCCTCGACGCCCATGCTGGCGACGGGCGACAAATAGTCCACGTTCTGATTCATGAGGCTAACGTCCTCCTGTTGACGATGGAGCCCATAATACCACTCCCTTCGACGCCGATATTGCGCCCGGGTTCCTGTTTTTCAACGTGTTACGGGCCGGTTTCTAGCGACGGACGTACTTCTTGATCGCCCGGGGACCGACCTCAGCGCCGTAGATGTTGCCGGCACCGTCCACAGCAACGCCTTCCGCGGCGGAGGTGGCGGAGTTGTCCTGATCCGGTTCCGGATCCGGAATAAATTCGGTGACAAAACCGTCGAGTGCGCTGCCGATTCGAATACCACGCTTCCATCCGCGGTTCCGGGCAGCGTTTGACTCGGAGTCAGCCGAGTACAGCGTGTCGTTCTTGTCAATGAACAGGCCGCTGGGCCGGCCGAACTGGGTCCAGGTCTCCAGGTGATTGCCGTCCTGGTCGAAGAGCTGGATTCGGCTATTGGCACGATCGCCGACAAACAGACGCCCCTGCGAGTCCATGGCCAGCGCGTGGGGATCGGAAAACTCGCCGGTGCCACTTCCGGCCGTGCCCCATTCCATCAAGTACTCGCCGTCCTTGTTGAACTTGATGATGCGATTGTTGCCGCCTGCATCGTGGCCGTCGGCGACGAAGATGTCGCCGTTCGGCGCAACCAGAACATCGGAGGGCTTGTTGAAGACATCTTTACCGTCCCCGGCGACGCCTTCCTTGCCGAGGCGCATCAGCAACTCGCCCCTGGGACTGAACTTCATCACCGTATGACCGATGCCCTCTGGCACTGGCGCGTAGCCCACCGCGTCGGCGATCCAGACGTTGTCGTCCGCATCGACATACATGCCGTGTGGCCAGACAATCATGCCTGCGCCAAAACTCCGGACGACATTGCCATCCATGTCGAACAGCATGACCGGATCGAGGTCGCTCCCGACACACAGGTTCGCGCCGCAGCGCTCGGCAATCCAGATGTGCTGCCCGTCGTTCGCGGGATAGATGGCACTGATTGCGCCCCAGACTCGGCCGTCTGGGAGTTTTGCCCAACCTTCGACAGTCTCGTAGGGGTTCGGCGCATCGTTCTGTGCGAATGCCGATGCTGCGAAGACGAGGGTGGCGACAGCAATCAGCAGTCGCCCTGAATTGTGCAGGATACTTCTTGTCATGACTTGCTCCGTAGTCTGATGGCCGGAAGGTCCGGCTGGCGCCTACTGGCCAACAACGCGATTCCTGAGGACGCCGACACCTTCGACGTCGATCTCGATGACGTCACCCGGCTGCATCGCCGATGTCGTACCCGGGGTGCCGGTGTAGATGATGTCGCCCGGCTCCAGCGTGGCCGACTGGCTGATGTGACTGATGATGGCCTCGACGTTGTGGATGAAATCGCGGCTGCGTTGCGACTGCATGGTCTCGCCATTGAGTCGCGACTGCACAAGAAGGTCGTTGTAGTTGAGATCAGTCACGATGGTTGGTCCGAGTGGGCCAAAGGTGTCAGAGGCCTTGGCGCGGAACCACTGCAGATCGTTTGCCTGCCAGACACGTTCGCTAACGTCGTTGCCGGCCGTTATGCCGAATACGACGTCGCTCGCCTGATCCGGGGATATCCTGCTGGCGCGTTTGCCGATGACAACGACGAGCTCTGCTTCGTAGTGAAGGTCAGTCGCGCCATCCGGATACACGATTTCCGTGTCCGGACCGGTGATCGTAGAAGGCAGCTTCAAAAAGATCGGTGGATGTGCCGGCAGCTCCCGGTCACCGCGGTGGCTCATGTAGTTATAGCCGACAGCGAACACTTTGCCAGGCTCGGCGGGCGCCAGTAGCTCGACGTCGTCAAGATTCACCACGCTGCCGGTTTCTTCTCCGCCAAGCCAGGGTGCGGCCGAGAGCTGAAGAAGTTGTTCGCCATCCACGCGACCGTAGCTGGTCGCGCCGTTGGCCGAGTACCGCGCATAGCGCTGACTCTCCGCGAGCAGGTCGTCACCTGAAAATCCCAGCCCGATAAGGCCGATACACAGAACTGAAGCGAAGCGTTTCGCCGACATCGTCGCTGCCCCCCATTTGCGCGATCGAGAGCCGTGATGGTCCGGAGAGACGACGTTGATTTCAAGTCGTCTGTCGCGCTCTGGTCTCGATACGCGCAAAGCGACCCGGGGCGGCGTTTGCAATATGAGTACGTCCCCTCCATCGTCGCGCCGACGTATGGATCCAGACCACGCTATGCTTCACCGATGGACGCCGCCGAACCGGGTTTGCTGACGCTGCTGCCGCTGGCAATTACGCTGGTGCTGGCCTTCATCACGCGCTCTGCGCTCGTGGCGCTCGCCGTCGGGACGCTGGTCGGGAGCCTGCTTCTCGGCTCCGCTCCCGGCGTTGGGCTCAATGAGCTGTTCCAGACCTCGCTTGGCAACCCGGATTTCATCTGGATCTGCCAGATCGTCATTCTGATCGGCGTTTTGTTCGAGTTGTTCCGCCGGGCCGGCGTCATGCAGGCGCTCGCGGAGCGATTTGCTTCCGCGCGTGGCGGGCGCCGCCGCGTGCTTGTGACGACCTGGGGTATGGGATTCCTGATCGTCGATGACTATTTCAGTCCTCTGCTGACCGGCGCGGTCATGCGGCCGATGTCCGATGCCGCGCGCATATCCCGCGAGAAGCTCGCTTTCCTGCTGGATTCGACCACCGCATCGGTGTGCATTCTTGTTCCCTTCACCGCGTGGGGTGCCTATCTCGCCAGCCTGATTGCTGCCCAGGGCGGGCCGGTTGGTTCGACGGACGAGGCGCTGACGGTTTTCATTCGGGCGATTCCGTGGAATCTGTATCCGATATTGATGTTGGGTACCGCGCTGGCGGTCGCGATCGGGCTGCTGCCGGACATCGGCCCGATGCGTGGCGCTGAACGTCGGGCAACGGAAACCGGGCAGGTGCTGCGACCCGGGGCCAGGCCTCTCGCGGGTGCCGATCAAAAAGCGTCGCTCGACGATGCTGAACTGGCAGGAACACCGTCGCTGCTCGTGGAACTCGTCGTGCCGGTGGTCCTACTTGTTGGTTATGGGGCGTGGACACTGATCAGCGCGGGCTCTGTTCGGATCGTCGAGGCATTCCTGCTCGCGAATACCTACCTGATGCTCACGCTTGCGTTGCGTCGGCGGTTTGCCGGCGTGGACGACGTGGCCAGCACGGTAGTGCAGGGCGCCAGTAACGTGATGCCGGCGCTGCTTATCGTTTCACTCGCCTACGCGCTCAACGCGGCGACGACGGAGCTCGGCGCGTCGCAGGTGATTGTGAAGCTGTTCGCAGACGGTTTGAATCCGAACGGACTGGTAGCCGTTACGTTTCTGATCGCTGCCGCGATGTCGTTTGCCACAGGAACGTCCTGGGGCACCTTTGCGCTGATGATGCCGCTGTCGCTGCCGCTGGCGTACGAATTCTCCGGCGGACAGTTATCGCCGCTGGTGTATCAGACGGTCGCTGCGGTCGCTGGCGGCGGCATCTTTGGCGATCACGCATCGCCGGTATCCGACACCTCGGTGCTCTCGTCTGTCGGCGCCGGCAGCGATCACTTCGATCACGTCGTCACGCAGCTACCTTACGCTTTGCTGGTTGCTGCGGTGACGATCGCGATTTACTGGTTCATGTAAACAGTCGAGTTCAGTCGCCCGGCCTGGTGGCCTCAGCCGCGTGATTCCCCATCAAACAACGGCTCGACGGCGGCAAGTTCTGCGCCGTTCTCTGTGCACACTGCATAGCGCGACTCCGTCGGGTCTGCGTACAGCGCCACGCCGGCGTGATCGCCAGCGCGATTCATCACGTAGAAGTTGACGTTGAAATTCGGCAGGCCGCGACCGTTGAGCAAACGAGTTTCGACGGTGTTGCTGGCGATACGCCGGAGCGCTTCCATACCGGCATCCTTGGGGCTTGCGCCTCGGCGCATTTCCTCGACAACGAGGAATGAACACAGACCGTAGATATTGGCTTCGCCGCGACCCGTTGAGCCGGCTGCGCCAACGTCGCCATCGACGTACAGGCCGGCACCGAGAATCGGCGAATCGCCGACACGCCCCGGAATCTTCCACGACAGTCCGGAGGTCGTCGTGACGCCGCAAACATCGCCGTTTGCATTGACGCCGTTGCAGTTGATCGTGCCGTAGTACTCGTCCTCGGCGATCAGGCCATCACGGACCATGTCCAGGCCTGCGTCGTGTGCCGCCTGCGTGCGCTTCTCAGGGTCCAGATAGTGGTCCGGATCCACACGACGCTTCCATTCGAGCCACATCTCGCGGGATCGTTCTGTGTTCAGGTCATCCTCGATTTTGAAGCCAAGGTTACGCGCGAAGTCCTGTGCACCGGGACCGACCAGCAAATGGTGATCGGTGTAGTCCATGACGGCTCTCGCAACGTTCGACGGTGTGCGAATACCTTCCAGTGACGCGACGCCGCCGGCCTGCTTCTTTGGCCCGTGCATGCAGCAGGCATCGAGCTGCACGACGCCCTCGGCATTCGGACGACCGCCATAGCCAACGCTTGCGTCTTCCGGATCCAGTTCGACGATGTTGACGCCGGCAATCAATGCATCCAGAACATCGTCACCGTTCATCATGCGCTCGAAAGCGGTTTCGACACAGCTCTTGTCGCCGCCGTTCTTCATCGTGTAGCCGTTTCGTGAGGCAATGACGACCGGCCGGCTGCGCCCGCGGCGGGCCGCGGGTGCCTGTGCGGCAGACTGTGTCGCGGCGGTCGCTGCCAGTCCGGCGGCGGCGCCGGTAATGACGAAGTCTCGTCTGCTGATTTTGCTCATTCGTGATTCCCCCGAATCCTCTGGATGCTCGTCGATTCTGTCGGAGCGCCATGGATGAGTCCAGCGTGATCGAGGGGGTGGTCAGTGCTGAACTATGGGGGCGGGTTTCGATTGGAGAGGGTGGGATTCAGCTCGCCCGCCGGCGGGCTCGCTGCTGACTGGCCGCTGCGCGGCTGCGTCAGTCGAACAGGGTTCTCATTCAGCACCCTCTCTTCCGGCTGTTTCAGTGCGTCAGGACTGCTGGCGAATGGATGATGATTCGCGGCGTCTGGAGTGGGATTGATTCGCCCACGTTGTGGGCTCACCCCTACGGGGCGCCTGCGGCGTCCGAACTCGCGATGCGAGTTCGTCGAACCGATGGGTTCTCATCCAACACCCTCTCTCCAAAAAACCGAAAGGGCCCGCAA
>CAZMEA010000024.1:0-19450 GCA_964565135.1 uncultured Woeseiaceae bacterium | reverse complement strand
CCGCACCTGAACGCCTGTCTCGCCTGACCAGCACTCTCGATCATGCAGAGGCCCCGATCGCGGCGTCATCGTACTCGGACCGTTCGTCGCTGCTCGAACGACTCAGAGCGTTCAGATCGACTCCGCTCGCAACCCTCTGGCGAGGACGCGACACCGCGCTTGTTCTGCGCGTTCAGGACGGCGGCTACTTCGGCATCAGCGTCGCTGATCTCCGCACAGACGCCGACTAGTCTCCTCTCGATCGGCGTTGCGCCGATCAGCCAGGTTGCAGAAGTCGGAAGCGCCTGTCGGGAGACGGGCAGATGCAATGTTGTGGCCCAAACAGACTCGATCCGCTGCAGATCGACGGGGCGGTGTTGGTAACGGGTCTGAAGCTGCGAGACAGATGAGCCTGTGGAATCAGCTCGCTTCGGGAACGGGCGTACCTTCGATTGCCGTAGGCTGATGTTCAGCTTCGGCTGCAACGGCTTCAGGGTTTGTCTCGTGGCGACCGGAGAGCAAGAGGTAGACTACCGGCACAACCAGCAAGGTGAACACCGTGCCGAAACTCATGCCGCCAACGATGACCCAGCCGATCTGATGCCTGGCCTCGGCACCGGCGCCCGTCGCGAATGCCAATGGAACGGCACCCAGCACCATGGCTCCCGTCGTCATCAGGATTGGTCGCAGTCGTAACGATGCGGCTTGCAGAACTGCGTCGAGTTTTTCCTCGCCCAGTTCGCGCAGCTGATTGGCAAACTCGACGATCAGAATTCCGTGCTTCGAAATCAATCCGACAAGGGTAACCGCCCCGATTTGCGTGTAGATATTCCATGAACCGGTCTGCCCCCACCAACCCTGCATGTTGCCGTGATTCAGGGCTGCCAGGCAGAGGAACGCACCGAACATCGCCAGCGGGACAGAGACGAGGATGATCAGAGGGTCGATAAAGCTTTCGAACTGCGCGGCAAGAACGAGATAGATGAACATCAGCGCAAGGACCATCAGGATGGTGGCGCTCGATGCCGACTCACGGAATTCACGTGACTGGCCGGACAGGTCGTACAGCGCCTCGGGCGCAACTTCGGCAAGCGTGGTTTCCATCCAGTCGACCGCCTCGCCCATCGAGTAACCTGGCGCCAGGCCTGCGCTGATGGTCGCGGCTCGAAGCTTGTCGAAGTGATTCAGCTCCTTCGCCGCAACGGTCTCGGTCACGCTGGCCAGATTGTCGAGCTGAATCATCCGATCGTCGTTGCCGCGAACAAAGATGTTGCTGAGATCGCCGGGCGTCCTTCGTGCTGCATCCTCGAGCTGCACGATCACATCGTATTGTTCCGAGCCGATCTTGAAGCGCGTGACGTTCCGCCCACCGAGCATCGTCTCCAGAGTGCGACCGACTTCTGCGACGCTCGCCCCGACGGACGCGACTTTCTCGCGATTGACGTCAATCTTCAGTTCGGGTTTGTTGAGCTTTAGATCCGAGTCAGGGTTTGTGAGGTTCGGGTTTTGCTGCATCCGGCCAAGCATCTGCTGGACAATAGCATCCAGTTCTTCCCAGGTACCCGTTGTCTGCACGATGAAGCTCAGTGGCTGGCCGAAGTTACGCTGTCCCAGCGGCGGAGGGGTAACCGGGAACGCCATGACGCCCGCAATACCCATGAACTGCGGAAACAAGGATCGCGCGACGTCCTGGGCGCTGCGGTCGCGTTCCTCCCAGGGCACCATGCCGACGAAGCTGATGATGCTGGTGACGCCATTGAAACCGGTGATGACAAAGAAGCGCTCCATCTCGGGCACCCCGGTGTAGATCTCCTCCATCTGGTTCGCATAACGGTTCGAATACTCGATCGTCGAGCCTTCCGGTGCCGACGCGATACCGACGATGAAGCCCTGGTCCTCGTCCGGCGCCAGCTCGGCGGGGAGCGTCATGAAGAGTGCAACCATGCCTGCAACGATCAGAGAGGCAAAGATCGTCGTCGACCAGGGAATCGACAGCACCCGTCGCAGCGTGCCCTTGTACCCGTTCTCGAGACCGCGCAGGAATTTCTCGCCGAGGTTATAGAGCGCACCGTGCTTCTCCTCATGCTTCAGGAGTTTCGAGCACATCATGGGCGAGAGCGTCAGCGCAGTGAATCCGGAAATCAGCACCGCGCCCGCCAGAGTGAGCGCAAATTCGATGAACAGCAGACCACTGCGTCCCGTCGAAAACGCAAACGGAACGTAGACGGCCGACAGTGTCAGGGTCATCGCCACAATTGCGAAGCCGATTTGACGGCTGCCACGAATAGCCGCATCGAAGGGTTTCATACCGTTTTCAATATGCCGGTAGATGTTCTCAAGCATGACGATAGCGTCGTCGACGACGAGACCGATCGCGAGAACCATCGCCAGCAGCGAGAGCGTGTTTATCGAGAAACCGAAGGCCAGCATCATTGCGAATGCGCCGATCAGGGACACCGGGATGGTCACAAGCGGCACCAAAACGGCACGCCAGTTCCGCAGGAACAGGAAGATAACGAGGATGACCAGCAGCATCGCCTCGGCGACGGTGACGTAGACCTCGTCGATCGATTTTTCGATGAACACCGTGGAGTCGAAGGCGATATCGATGCGCATGCCTTCCGGCAGGGTCCGCTCGATGTCCGGCAGCATTTCCTTCAACGCCTTGGAGATCTCGAGTGGGTTCGCCACCGCCTGCTTGACGATGCCGAGCGGCACCGCGTTGCGCTGCTTGAAGCGCGCGCGGAATCGCGAGTTGTCTGCGCCGAGCTCTACTCGCGCAACATCCCCCAGCCGTACGAGAAAGTTCTCCGAATCCTTGACGATGATGGATTCGAATTCCCCCGGCTCATTGAGATCAGTTTCCGCGAGCACGGTGAACTCGCGCTGCTGACTCTCGACGCGACCGGCCGGAACCTCGATGTTCTGCCGCCTGAGCGCGTCCTCGACATCCTGAGGCGTCAGTTCGTAACCTGCGAGGCGATCCGGGTCGAGCCAGATGCGCATGGCAAAGCGGTTTCCGTAAACGTCCGCCTGTGCGACACCCGGAATGGTTTGAATCCGATCCTTGACCAGTCGGTTTGCGATGTCAGCAATCTCGACTGATCGATGTCTATCTGACGAGAACCCCAGATAGATGATGGGTTGGGCATCGGCCTCCTGCTTCTGCACGATCGGATCTTCCGCTTCTTCCGGCAGAAAGCCCCTGGCCTGTGCCACGCGGTCGCGCACGTCGCTCGCCGCCGCGTCCGGCTCCCGATCCAGCTGGAAGCGTACGGATACCTGACTGAGTTCGGCGCGGCTCACAGAGCTGATGTAATCGACGCCCTCGATACCCGACAACGCATCCTCAATGGGCTTCGTTATCTGCGACTCGATGACTTCCGAATTCGCACCGGGATAGTTCGTCGCAACGGTGACGATCGGAACGTCGACGTTGGGAATCAGTCGAACGGCCAGTCGTTCGTAACTGATAAGACCTATCAGCACGACGATCAGGTTCATGACCGTCGCAAGAACGGGTCGGCGAATCGAAATTTCGGAGAGCTTCATGGCTGGCCGCTGGCTTGCGGGACACCGATCGCCGGTATCGTACGAACGTCGGCGCCGTCAAAAAGCTTCATCTGCCCGGCCGTGACGATCTCCTCACCGGCGGAAAGGCCGCCGACGATTTCCACCATACCGGGCTGGCGCTGCCCGATCTGAACGATGCGCTGCGTAACCTTGCCATCATTGACCACGAACACGGTCTTGTCGCTGCCAATCGGCCAGATCGCCTGTTCAGGCACGAGCAATGCGTTGTTGTCGACATCCAGAGTAATGCTGATTTGCGCAAAGAGTCCCGGGCGCAGCTTGAAGTCAGGATTCGGCAGCCGCGCTCGCAGCGTCACGCTGCGGCCGGCGACATCGATCTGCGGCGAAATTGCGGTGATCGTGCCGACAAACACTTCGTCGGGATACGCGCCCACGGAAACCTGAACTTCCTGTCCCTCGCTGACCTTGGCAAGCTGTGTCTCGGGCACGGTGAACTCAACGCGCAGAGGATCGAGACGAACGACATCGACGAGCTCCTGACCGATGGTTGCGTAGTCGCCGATATTGATCCGACGCAGGCCGGCGGTACCGTCAAACGGCGCCCTGATGATGGTTTTCGACAATCGTGCTTCGGAGGAACGCAGCCTGGCGATACTGACGTTGTACGCAGCCCGCGCGGTGTCGAAATCCGTAGCGGATATGAGTTTGTCATCGATGAGCTCGCGGGCCCGGTTGTACGCCGCCTCAGACTGTTCGGCGTTGGCCCGTGCTTCATTGACCTCGGCCTCGAGCACGGTTGCCTCAACGGAATACAGTCTTGCGCCGCGCTGGACCCGCTGACCGTCTTCGAAGTGCAGGCCGACAATCTGTCCGGGGACCTCCGCGCGCAACAGTGCGGACGCATCCGCAAGGACACTGCCCACCGCGCGGACGCTGTTTCTCAGCGGCGCAGGCTTGACGACGATCGTCTCGACCGTCACCGCACGGCCTCCGGGTGGACCGCCCTGCGCAAGAACAACGACCGGCATCAACAGCAGGGCAACAGCCATCAACCAGGCGCCCCGCCCGCTCTCTTTCATCGAAATCTTCATTCCCTGCGTGTGTGCCCGCGTCGTATCGCCAGTGCCCGTATGACGACGCGCCGCCCCCGTGTTTCTCAATTTGTTCTGGCGGGCCGTCGGGTTCTCGTTCGGAAACCCGGATGATACTCGTTTCCTTGCAAATTAGGACCGAATTGGTCGCGGGAGGTTGCATCCATTCGGCCACTAATTCTGCGCGTTGAAATAAACCGGCACTGGACCCGGTCTAAGAACATATCTGGCGTCTGTAACCGGTAGATGGCTGTTGCGCTGCAGAGGTACCCGGATCATTTCCCCCGATGATCGCCCCCTCTCCCCTGTCCGGTCCGCGCAGCGCTCAGCCATCGCACCGCCCCACTTTCCACTCGCAGCAACGGGCGAGGATGAGCATCGAAGAAAGGTATAGTCTGTCGCGTTGTCTGCGTCGCTGACCTGGGGCCTCCATGACTGTATTTCTCACTGCCACGAAGCGTTGGATTGGCCTTGCTTTGCTGTTCCTGGCAACGGTAGCGTCCGGTCAGACAGGCGCTGAAGTGGTCATCGACGATCGCTACTTCGAGGAGATCGCGGCAATACGAACCGATCCAGCCGTGCAACAGGCGATGCGGCATATCCTCGCTCTGGAACGCCGCCATCGCGACGAGTTGATCGAGTTGACCGAGATACCGGCACCGCCCTTCAAGGAACAGGCAAGAGCAGCACGCTTCGCCGAGATGCTGCGGGAAGCCGGCCTGACGGATGTCGTCATTGATGAGGTAGGGAACGTCGTCGGACGGCGACCCGGCACCGGCGGAACCCGTGTTGTCGGTTACAGCGCGCATCTTGACACTGTTTTCCCGGAGGAGACGGATGTCACCGTGCGCTTCGATGACGACAAGATGTACGCACCCGGCATCGGCGACAACACCCGCGGGCTCATCGTCGTTCTGGCAGTGCTTCGCGCTATGCAACACGCGGGTATCGCAACGAACGCTGACATACTGTTCATCGGCAATGTCGGCGAAGAAGGCCTGGGCGACCTGCGTGGTGTAAAGCACCTGTTTCGCGACGGCGCAGACCGAATCGACACGCTGATCGCCGTCGATGGCGGCAGCAGTGAACGCATTGTCTACGGCGGTGTCGGCTCGCATCGATACAAGGTGACCTTCCGGGGCCCCGGCGGTCACTCCTGGGGCGCCTTCGGCACCGCCAACCCGCACCACGCGATGGGACGCGCAATTGCGCTGTTCGATCAGAACGCGCCGAGCATAACCAGCGAGGGTGAGAAGTCCTCTTACAACATTGGCCGTGTGGGTGGCGGTACGTCGATCAACTCCGTGCCCTTTGAATCGTGGGCGGAAATCGACATCCGCTCTGGTGATCAGGCGAAGATCGATGCCATTGATACCCTGCTGAAGGCAGCCGTCGAGCAGGCGCTTCAGGAAGAAAATGCCGGTCGGACATTTAACGACGCACTGACCGTCGAGATTGAACGAGTGGGCACTCGTCCTGCGGCCAAAGGTGACGCGAGTGCGCCCGTGGTACAGCGCGCGATGGCCGCAACGCGCGCGTTCGGTTTCTCACCCAGGCTGGGGATCTCATCGACCGATGCGAATCTCCCCATCTCCAAGGGTATTCCCGCCATTACCATGAGTCGGGGCGGCGAATCCTACAACAGCCATTCGCCGGACGAGGCGTGGTCGAACGTCGCCGGGCATCTCGGTATTCAGATCGGACTCGTTACTTTGCTGGCAGAAGCCGGTCTCAGTAAATAATCCTGAAACGTTCGTCGCAGAGACTGAGCGACGGATGGAGCCGACAGACACCGCAGGACAACGATGAAACTGAACCGACGCCAGACCCTCCTCGGCATGACAACCGCCATGCTTCTGCCCGCCGGGTGTGCCACTCGAAACACGGCCTCGAGACCGTTTGCCAACGACGTATTCGCACACGGTGTCGCAAGTGGCGACCCCGACTCCGACAGCGTTGTTTTGTGGACCCGAATCTCGGGTGCCACCGAGGCGACCGACGTTTCATGGCGAATCTCACTCGACCCCGACATGGACGAGCTCGTCGCGTCCGGAATGACCAGAACGAGCGCCGATCGCGACTTCACCGTGAAGGTCGTGCCGACGGGCCTTGCACCAGGTCAGCGACACTATTACCAGTTTGAAGCACTGGGTACAGCGTCTCCGGTCGGCCGCACGATGACCTTGCCCGACGGCCGGCTCGACCAGCTTGTCATCGGCGTGGCCAGCTGTTCCAACTACCCGTTTGGGCACTTCAACGGATATGAGGCCATTGCGGACGACGCCGACATCGATATCGTCATCCATCTGGGAGATTACATTTACGAATACGACGAGAACGGCTACGGTGCGGAACCCGGTCGACGTCTGGACCGTGTGCATGAGCCGCGGCACGAAATCGTCACCCTGGCGGACTACCGGACTCGTCATGCGCAATACAAGTCCGACCCGGGCTCATTGGCGATGCATGCGATGCACCCGCTGATTCACACCTGGGACGACCACGAATCGACGAACAACCCCTGGATGGGCGGTGCCCAGAATCATCAGGCCGAAGAAGGCGTCTGGTCCGAGAGGCGCGCCCGCTCTCTCAAGGCTTACTATGAGTGGATGCCGGCACGCGACCCCAGACCCGGCCAGGCGCCGGAACAACGCTGGGCCCATTATCGATTCGGCGACCTTGCCAGCGTGTTTACGATGGAGAGTCGCCACACCGCGCGCAGCGAGCAGATCGATCTCGGCGCCAATCGCGACAAGCTAACGGACCCTGAGGCAGCCGCGGATTTCTATAGCACGGTGGTCGGGGCAGAAGAACGACGCATGCTATCGACGCGGCAGGAAGATTTTCTTGCAACCGGTATCGCGGAGTCCGTGGCATCCGGCCGACCGTGGCGCATCCTCGCCAACCAGACCATTCTCGCAAGGGTCGTAGCGCCGGATATCGACGAGCCGGACATGAACGCCCTGCTCGCTGCACAGCCGGAAGAATCGTCCCGCCTGCTGGCGTCATTGACTGCGACCGGCAAGCTCGGCATCCCGGCCAACATGGACGCGTGGGACGGCTACCCGGCTGCCCGCAACCGGCTGTACGACCTGGCACAACGGGCCGGCGCACGCGACCTCCTCGTCATCACCGGGGACACGCACGTATTCTGGCAAAACAGGCTATTCACCGAGAGCGGCGAGGCAATGGGCGTCGAACTCGGGACAACAGCTATCACGTCGCCACGCGGCTTCTACCAGCTGGGGGAATCTGCAACCGTTCGCTACGACGAACTGGTTGCGGCTAGCAACGACAGCGTTGTTTGGGCCAACGGCCAATTCCGCGGTTACATCCGTCTGACGCTTACACGAGAAAGCGCAAGAGCCGACTTCATTGCCGTGTCCACGATTGAGTCGACCGACTACTCGGTACGCACGCTGCGAAGCACGACGATTCGGCCACGAAACGGCACCCTCGTGTACAGCTGAGCCGGACCGACCGGTCAGGCCGCGCTCGCGCCTTCGGCTTCGCTGCCGCGAGACCGCCACCACAGGTACGCTGGCAACGCGCAGGACAGCCCGATCAACAGATTCAGCAAGACGAAGACGACGATATTGCGCCCGGCCACACCGGACTGCGCAAGCAACACCCAGAACACGACGGACGAGATGATCAGATCGGCAAACGCACCGCTGGCTGCATGCGTCGCAAAGGCCGCGCCCAGAAACGCGCCGAGCGCATAGCCTTCCGCGCCGAAGTGCTGCACGAAAAAGAAGTACGGGATAACGGTGCCGGCTACCGCGGCGATCAGATAGAGGTTCTTCACAACAGGTCTCCTGAATCGATGGCGAAAGAATCGCCGATCGAGGTTGGCAGCTCAATTACGTCGCGGGTAATGGCATCTCACCCATCGGCCGATGCTGTCTCTGAGCGAATCGAGCCAGGCCGACTAACGTCGCAAGAAGAATCAGCGGCGCAATCGGAAGACCCGATAAACCCAGTCGCATTATCAGCGGTGGCATTACAGCCGTAAGTCCGAGCAGAAAGCGGAGCTGCCACGTCAGGTTGTTCCTCAGGTCGCCGGCCGCGGTCGCCGCAAGGATGACCAGAGCACCCATGTCGTAGTTAAAGCCGTAGGGAGATATGAGAAACGTAGCGCAGACTACCGACACAAATCGCAAGCTGGCCTCTTGCAGACGCCAAAGCAGGTAGCCAGTTGTCGCGAAAGCCACCGCTGCGACAGGCCAATGTAGCGCGTACGCCGCGGCCGACTCCAGACCGAGTACGCGCCCCGCACCGAATACGGTCGTCATCATCGGCAGAAAGAGGCCGTACCAGCTTGAAAGCACGAGCCGCTGGTTTGGAATCGTCCGTTCCAGAAAGCCAGACCAGGGCTCCACACCAACAATCGCGATCGAGAGTGCAACAAACGCAATCGTGAGCACGGAAGTCCAGGCAAACAGGCTCCAGTTTCGATCTGCCAACATCCACAGTGGCAGGAGCATCCCAAGCTGCGGTTTTGTCGTCAGCAAGGCAAACGCGACCGCAGCCAGGAGAACATGCGACCGTGACCATGCGAACCCCAGCAACAACAGGGCAGCTGTATAGAGTCCGTTCTGAGTTGTCTCGATGGCAAGCAGTACAAAAGCAACAGAAGCCGCCACCAGAAGCCCTCGATCGCCTGCCGTGTTCGAGCTGCGACGAACCTCCAGGACGGCGAATACGAAGGCGGCGAAACCGGCAAGCCAGTAGACGACCAACCCGGTTCGGTATTCAAGGAACCCGAAAGGCCAGATCAGCAACAACGCGTGCGGCGGATAGCTCCAGGCATGCAACGGATAGTCGGCGCCGAAGACCTGCTGCATCCTGGTCATGTACACATCCTGCACGAACAAATCCATGACCGACTGCTCTAACAGCAACCTCGCCGCTATCCATACGTTGGCGAAGTCTCTGCTAACCAGGCCCATCGGCAGCCCGTCCGCAACAAAGGCATGCCAGAGCTGCACCAAAGCGATCGTGTAGTAGACGGCACCGAAGCCCGCGAGGAACAGGAGCATTCCATGCAGCCGGTTTGGCCATCCCGAACCAGATGTACCAGTCGCCATCACACCATCACTCGGTGGTCGTCGGCAGGTCTCGCCGCAAGCCCAGATTTCGGAACGCAAGGCGACTGATCATTGGCCAGGCAAGCACCAGTATCGTCAACACCACCAGCGTTAGCGTCGTCGGGCGTTCCCACAGGAATCGCCACGAGCCGTCATAGATAATCAGTGCACGCTGGAGATTGTCTTCGAGATAACCGCCGAGAATGAAGCCCAGCAGCATGGGTGCCATCGGAAAGCCCAGAAGCTTCAGCGCGATCGCGACCGCGGCAATCACCGACATGATCAGAATGTCGACGCTGTTGAACGACACCAGATAGACGCCCGTCATGCAAAACATGACGATGATGGGCACGAGGAATGTTCGGGGTACCGCCAGCAGACGCGAAAGGTACGGAATCAGCGGCAGGTTCATGATCAGCAACACAACGTTGCCGATGTACATGGATATGATCACCGACCAGAAGATATCGGGGTTATCAACCAGCAGGCGCGGGCCCGGCTGAATGCCATAGGCGATCAGTGCACCAAGCATGATCGCCGTCGTACCGGAACCGGGAATGCCGAGCGTAAGTAACGGGACAAACGACCCGGTCGAGGCCGCATTGTTCGCCGCCTCCGGCGCAGCGACACCACGCAGGCTTCCCTTACCGAAGTCATCAGCATCGCCAGCCTTTGCCAGCTTGCGCTCTGCACCATAGGCAAGAAACGAGGCAATGGTAGCGCCGGCACCGGGCAAAATACCGATAAGGAACCCCAGCAGCGACGAGCGTGCAATGACCGGAGCGACCTGTCCGGCCTCCGACGCCGAGATTCGCATCGATCCGAGCTGGGCCTCAACGATGGGTGCATCTTCCTGGCGGTGCATACCGTCCCGGACGGATATCAACACCTCCGCCAACGCAAACGTCGACATCGCCAGCAACAGAAAGCTGAAGCCATCGACGAGGTCCATCCGACCGAACGTGTAACGAGGCAAACCGGACGTCGACTCGGTGCCAACGGTCGACAGCATGACACCCAGAACGGCCATCATGAGCGCCGGCAGCACCTTGCCACGGCCCGACAACGCCGTGATCGACGTCAGGCCCAGCAACATCAATGCGAAGTAGTCCGCCGATTGAAAGCCGAGTGACACTCGTGCCAGCGCGGGCGCGGCGACCATCATGACCAGCGCTGCGATGGTGCCGCCCGAAAACGACGCATAGGCCGCAAGCGCCAGCGCTTTGCCCGCCTGCCCCCGCCGCGCCAGGGGGAATCCATCGAACGTCGTGACCACGGTGCTCGCGCAACCCGGTGCGTTCAAAAGTATGGACGACGTCGAACCGCCGAAAACGGCGCCGTAGTAGACGCCTGCCATCAGGATGAGGCCTGAGGACGGCTCTAACCCGTAGGTCACGGGAATCATCAATGCAACGGCGCTGACCGGGCCGAGTCCGGGCAGCATGCCGATGAAGGTTCCGGCGAAACAGCCGAGACTGACCATCAGTAGATTGAACGGTGTGGATGCGGTAGCGAGTCCTGAAAGCAGCCCATCAATCATGGCGAGTCCTCATGCGCCGTTCCACATCCGGCCGGGCGCGAGGTAGATACCAAGCCCGAGTACGAGCATTGCCCAAAGCGCCAGCACCAGCCCGCCCGCGACCAACGCCGAAAGCAGCCACCGACGTTCGCCCAGCAGGCCGAATCCTGCAAACAGGAATAGCCCGGTGCAGACGAGAAAGCCGAACCACTCCAGCAGCAGACCGTACGCCACGACCAGGCCAAGCAGAGCGAGAGCCGTGGACCAGTAGGCCGGTGCCGCATCCGTGCTGCCGTCATCGGCAACGGCCGAGCCACGGAAAAACAACGTCAGCGACATCGCAACGCCAAGCGCGGTGAGCAGGTATGGCAACGACCGTGCGTTCATCGCCTCCATTTCATCGATGGGCAAACTCGGAATCCGCGTCGCACCCCACCCGTAGAAAAGTGAGAGCAACAGAAATACCAATCCGCCGAGACGCTCGCGAGTCACCGGGTGTCCTCGATGAAACCGAGCTCGGTCATCAGCTCACCAATGAACCTTTCCTGCGACTCGAGGTACTGCACAAACTCGTCTCCGGCCATGAAACGCTCAACCCAGCCATAGCGAGAAATCTCCCCCTGCCAGGAGTCGAGCGATTGCAAGGTCCGGAGCATGGTGACGAACGCATCACGGCGCTCATCCGGAATTCCCGGCACGGCGAAGAACCCCCGCCAGTTCAGCATTTCGACCGGATGGCCGAGTTCGGCAAACGTCGGCGTCGACGGTAGCTCCCGAAGCCGCTCCGGTGACGCGACGGCGAGGATTCTGACCTGCCCGTCGCGATGCGCGGCGATGGCATCGCCAACGGTCGCGCTCATTGCGTCCACCTCACCGGACAGCAGCGCTAACAGCGCTTTGCCACCAGCGTCGTACGGCACGTAGCGGGCATCCATCGGGTTCATACCCGCTTCTCGAAAGACGCTGGCGATGATCAGGTGATCCAGCCCACCGCGCGTCGATCCGCCGGCGAATGTGAGTGAACGAGGCGCACGCTCGAGGTCCGCAAACAGATCGCCGAAGCTCGTGTACGCCGAGTCCTTGCGGACCATGACCGCGCCGTAATCGCCAATGACAGCAGCGATCGGCGTAAGGTCGCGCCATGACTGGCCGTACGCAGGTATCAACGAACGCGCAATGATCGGCGTGGAATTGACCATCAGTACATGCTGGTTCTGCACCGCGGTTTCGAGCATGTGCGAAACGCCCTTACCACCGCTGGCTCCCGACATATTCTCGAACGAGGCGGTGTCGAGTATGCCGGCGTCGGCGAGACTACGCCCTACGACCCGCGCGGTCGTGTCCCAGCCGCCCCCGGCACCACCAGGAACGAGAAAATGCACGGAGCGCAGAGTTTCCGCCGTTGCAATGGCGGACAAGCCAGCCGCCAGCACCGCGAACCCCGCGGCGAGAAAGTTAAGACGCATACTCTGTCTGACTCTGTCCGACACCGCTTCGACAGAGTATTCTCACACACGAGTCGGCAACGACCAATCTGTGGGGGCAGAAATGAATCAGGGATCATGCATTTGCGAAGATATCCAGTGGCAGCTCGACGGGCCACCAGGCATGGTCATCAACTGCCACTGCTCGATGTGTCGCAAAGCCCACGGTTCATCGTACGTGACTTTCGCGATGGCGCCGGCCGACAAGCTGACCTTTACGCGGGGAGGCGGTAAGGGTGCCGTCTACGCAGCCTCCGATCACGGACAGCGCCATCATTGCCCACGCTGCGGCTCGACAATCCCTGCTACGGCCAACGGTATGGCCTTCGTACCGCTTGGCAGCCTCGAAGAACCGGTTGACCGAGCGCTTGATGCGCATATCTTCGTCGGCAGCAAAGCCCCATGGCTCGACATCAACGACGAAGCACCGCAGTTCGACGAGTACCCGCCCGACTACACGATGCCGGCCACGGACATCGGGGAACGCTACCCGGAGTCAAAGGGCGCGATCGGCGGAAGCTGTCTTTGCGGTCGGGTTTGCTATGAATTCGATCTGCCCGCCAGTCGCATGGTCAACTGTCACTGCCAGCGATGCCGCCGGTCCCGCAGTGCCGTCTTCTCGACACAGGTATTTGTCACGGGCAGCCAGTTTCGATGGATCAGCGGCGAGGACGAAACGACAGTCTACAAAGTACCTGACGCAAAAGTGTTCGCACCCAGGTTCTGCCGACACTGCGGCTCGCTGATGCCGCGCGTCGCCGATGACGGGAGCATTGCGGCAATACCGGCCGGCACACTCGATCAGGACCCGGGACACCGCCCTGGAGCGCACATATTTGTCGCATCCGGCTCCCCGTCACACCGCATAACGGACGATTTGCCTCAGTACGACGAGTATCCACCTGACTGATCCGACGCTGATACCGGCATCGGACAGGCGATGACCCCGCCCGGATCAAGGAGCATTGTGTGACAAATCACTATGACGCCATTGTCATCGGCGCCGGCCAGGCTGGCCCCGCGCTTGCTGAACAGCTTGGCAAAGCCGGTTACCGCACTGCGATAATCGAGCGTCACCTTCTCGGCGGTACGTGCGTCAACGTTGGCTGCATACCGACAAAGACGCTCGTCGGCTCGGCGCGCATCGCTAATTACGCCCGACGAGCAGCCGAATTCGGTGTGGACGTCGGCAACGTTTCTGTCGACATGGCCCGGGTAAAGGCCCGCAAGGACGAGGTCGCCGGCGCATCGAGCGAGGGCGTGACTGCCTGGATCGATGGCATGGAGAACGTCGATCTGATTCGCGGCCATGCCCGATTCACTGGCCCCAACACCATCGATGTGGATGGCAACGCACTCTCGGCCGATCGACTGTTCATTAACGTCGGCGCGCGGGCCAGAGTGCCGGACTTGCCCGGGCTTGCTTCGATCGAGTATCTGACCAACTCGGCCATGATGGAGATCGACTTCCTGCCCGACCACCTGCTTATCGTTGGCGGCAGCTACATCGGCCTCGAGTTTGCGCAAATGTATCGCCGATTCGGCGCGAACGTCACGGTTGTGGAAATGCAGGACCGTTTGCTCGCCCGGGAAGATGAGGACGTTTCTGAGGCGGTTCGCGAAATCCTCGAGGCCGAAGGCATCACGGTCCGTCTCAACGCCGAGTGCATCAGTTTTGAATCCACCGCGAGCGGCATACGCATGGGGATCGACTGCGAAGACGACTCGTCACCGATCGACGGTAGTCATGTTCTACTTGCCATCGGGCGAGTGCCAAACACGCATGATCTGGGACTGGAAAACGCCGGCATCGATACCGACGACAGAGGATTCATTGTCGTCGACGATGCGCTCCGAACGTCCAGCGAGCACGTCTGGGCACTGGGCGAAGTCAATGCCCGAGGCGCCTTCACTCACACATCGTGGAACGACTTCGAGATCGTCGCCGCGAATCATCTGGATCAGGATCGGCGGCGCGTCAGCGATCGCATTCCCTGCTACGGCCTGTACATCGATCCGCCGCTCGGTCGCGTCGGAATGACGGAGCGGGAGGTTCGTGCTTCGGGCATCAAGGCGCTCATTGGCACGCGGCCGATGAGTCGTGTCGGTCGCGCGCGTGAGTTCGGTGAGACCCGGGGCTTCATGAAGATACTTGTTGACGCCGACAGCAAACAGATCCTCGGCGCGTCCATTCTCGGACTGAACGGCGACGAGGTCGTGCACAGCCTGCTGGACCTGATGTACGCGCGCGAGCCCTACACGGTGATCTCGCGCGGAGTGCACATTCACCCCACGGTCAGTGAGCTGCTGCCGACGGTGCTGCAGGAGCTAGAGCCCCTGCAGTGACACCGATCGGAACTCCAGATCAGCGTTAGTTCGAGGCGCCGATCTCGATAACGATGTTCCACAGGAAGCGGACCATTTCTTTCAGGGATTCTTCAGAGATGCGCTCGTCATCACTGTGCGCACCGAATCGACTGTTGGTCTCCTCCAGGGTTCGCGCAGGTCCTATGCCGTAAGACTGAGTCCCTTTCGCGCGCAGCTGAGCCATGTCGGTAGCCCCCGTCGCCATAACTGGCAGGGTCGTCGAGCCCGGGTACATGCGGGTCGATACCGTTTCGATGACCTGGAACATCTCGTTGTCGATTCCGGAGGGCAGCGCAGCCGGCCGGTAGATCGGCTCGGGTACCACCTCTACAGCAGGGTTGTCGATCAGGTCCGCCAGCTTCTGATAGAAACCCTCCACGTCCTCACCCGGCATCATCCGGATATCAAGAATTGCACTCGCCTCCGACGGAATCACGTTGCGTCGAAAACCGGCATCGATCACCGTCGGTACGACCGACGTGCGCAAGGTCGAGTAATGGTGTGGGTCGTTCTCGCGGAACCAGGCATCGATCTCGGCCTGATACTCAGGATTACTGATGTTTTCGTAGCGGAAAGCCACGTCACCGTCGTTCAGCTCAGCCATACGCTCAAAATAGGCGCGCGTCGTCTCATTGAATGTGATCGGCGTTTCCCAGCTACCGGCCTTGGCCACTGCCTCGGCGATCATGTGAACAGCGTTGTCGAGCCGTGGCCGCGACCCGTGCCCGGCCGTACCACGTGCAACCAGGGTCGCACGGCGCGGCATCTTTTCAGTGGTCTGAACGCCGACAACCTGCACCTGGCCGCCGACTTCCTGCATGCCACCACCCTCGGCGAGCGCGTATTCCGCCTCGATGACATCCCAGTGCTTCTCGACCATGAAATTGATTCCGACGTCGGGCGTGCCCTCTTCCCCCGACTCCGCGAGGAAAATGACGTCACGGTCCATCTCGACATCGAGCCGGTTGAGCAGCAGCATGACGATCAGACCGGCCGTCACGTTGTCTTTGTCATCCAGCGTACCGCGGCCCCAGATGTATCCGTCCTTGCGCAAACCGGAAAACGGCGGCTCGGTCCACTTGTCGGCCTGTACGCCGACGACATCCGTATGACCCATGATGAGTATGGGACGCTTGCTGCCGTTGCCCTTGTAACGGGTCACCAGGTTGGCGCGCTCCGGATCCACAAAATACATCTCTGAGTCGACACCTTCGCTTGCCAGCACGTCACGCAGGTAGTTGGCGACCTCTGTCTCATTGCCGGGAGGATTCGAGGAGTCGATCTGTACCAGCTCCACCATGTATTGAATTGCCTCGTCGCCGACGGAGTCCCAGTCGATGAGGTACTCGTCCTGAGCAAACGTAGTGACCGGGAAAGCGAAAATCAGAATTGCCAAATATCGGCGCATGTTGTGTCTCCTGCAGATCTGACGGATGCCTGTCGAGTACAGGCGATCGCCGCAAACGATATAACGGTGATGGCGGCAGAACAATCCCGCTGTATTCGCGGCCAGCCTGGCAAGCTGACGGTCATGCGGGCTTAGTTTGGACCACATCTGCCCCCGTTGCAGCGTCCGCATCGGATGAAGCTGTCGCCCTGGCACGCAGAAACGGAATCAGGCAGAGCGGCAACAGCACGATTGCTGCATCAAGATACAGAACCAGGGAGTAGCCATAACTTTCCGCGACGACACCGTTCCAGAAGTTACCGATACTGACGGCGATGTTCGTCAACGCCATGAATGCCGTGAACTGCGTGGCGGCGACTGCCGGGTTCGTCAAACCCATGAATATCGCGGCTCGCAGCCCAAAGCCCATGCCGAAAAGAAAACCGTGCGCGGACAACACGGTGTAGAATTCCACGAGCCCGATCCCGGCGAGCCCGGCCTCCGCAATTCGCATCGCAAGATACACGGTTGGCACGGCGGACAAGACCATGAACGCTGCCAGACACCGGCGTACGCCGTAGCGATCACCGATCGCACCGCCAAGCAGGCAGCCCAGCGCCGACATGATCGTGATCAACACGCTCAGGTCCGCATGCTGTACCTCGGTGAGGCCGTAATCCACTTTCAGCGTGTTCTGCGTCGCATACGCCAGCGCCTGAGCCCCGGGTGGAAGAACTCCGAACAGTACGGCTATGCGCGGACCGTTTCCCGACTTGAAGAAACTGGAAAACACCTCGGCGAGAAAGGCTTTGAGTTGCCCCACGATTTCCCCGGCCACTGATCCCTCGGCTTGTTCCTTGCTGGCTTCCTCAGCGTCGGGGTCACGCACAAACAAGAACACAAAAAGGAAACTCAGCATGAGCAGGCCACTTACGAACAGCAACGCGGCATTGAAGTTGAACGCTCCATAGACGTAGATCGCGCCACCGCCACCAATCGCAATGCCGGTAAACTGACCGCCGAACATGAAGCCGTTGCCTCTGCCTCGCTCGTCTTCCTTGAGCGTCGATACGGCGAGAGAATCGATAGCGACGTCCTGCGTCGCGCAGAACACATTGTTGGCGACGATCATCAGCAACAACAGCTGAAAATTCGTGGTGAAATCCATGACGGCAGTGGTCGTCAGCGTGAGGATCATCATGCCCGTACAAATCAGCAGCCAGGCGCGTCGCCCACCGAAACCGCGCAAGCGAACAACGTCAATAACCGGCGCCCACGCCCATTTGAATCCCCAGGGCAGGAACAGGGCTGCGACAAAAATCCCGATCTGATCCAGGCCCAGGCCGGCCGTGCGCATGTAGGCGACCATGGCGACGGACGTGAACCCGTAGGCCAGGCCTTCCGAAACGTAGAGGAGGAAGAAGGTGAGGAAGCGACCGCGGGTGGTGCTGAGGATGTTGCCTTGCAGAGAGTGGATCTTGACGCTTCCGAACCTGGTTTTCTCCAGCATATAGAAAGCCTTGGCAATGTCCATCGTGCGATTCATCGGACCTCGGCGCTCTGATAGACTCTCGGCGAATCAGCAAGGGATTGCCCCTCGGATACCTGAACCAATGACAGACAACATCCTGGTCCTCGGCGGCGGCGCCGGCGGACTAGAGCTGGTCGTTCGGCTGGCGCGCAAATTCCGTCGCGACAAGAACGTCACGGTCACCCTGATCGACAAGAATCCGACACACATCTGGAAACCCTTGTTCCACGAAGTTGCCACGGGTTCGATGAACAGCTATCACGACGAGACCAGCTACCGGCTGCTGGCGAAAAAGCACGGCTTCCGGTTCGTACTGGGACGGGCGATTGGTGTCTCTCTTGACGACAAAACGGTTGCGCTCGCTCCTGTCGAAGACGAGATCGGCCGTGTAATGACCCCGGCGCGAGACCTGCCCTACAGCCAGATGGTCGTCGCAGTCGGCAGTCTCAGTAACGACTTTGGCATCGAGGGCGTCAGGGAATTCAGCAAGCAGCTCGATTCGCGCGAGCAGGCCGAACGATTCCACAAGACCTTTGCGTCGATGTTGCAAAGAGCGAACGCGTCGGAGGATCCCGAGTCGCTGATGTCCGTTGTTATTGTCGGCGGCGGCGCAACGGGTGTCGAGCTCGCTGCCGACATGCACAATGTTGTCGGACGTCTGCGCGAATTCGGCTTTGAACACCTGTCCCAAAACAACCTGAGTGTGAGTATTGTCGAAGCGGCGCCCGAGCTATTGCCCCGATTGCCGAAACGAATCGGCGTCTCCGTTCATCGCGAGCTGGAACGCATTGGCGTTAAGGTGTTTACCGGAACCGTTGTCTCGAAAGTCACCGAAGACGCGGTCGAAACCCGCGACGATCAAAGCATACCTGCAGACATCAGTGTTTGGGCGGCAGGCGTGCGTGCCCCCGACTGGCTGCACGACTGCGGCTTCCCGACAGACCGGCTGGGCCGTGTCGAGGTAAACCCGGACCTAAGCGTCAAGAATGTTGATGGGGTCTACGCAGTTGGCGACTGCTGCGCCGCCTTTGAGGAAGACGGCACCGAAATTCCACCGCGCGCACAGGCTGCCCACCAGATGGCGAGCATTGCGGCCCGCAACATCTGGGCAGCTCGGCACGACAAACCGGCAAAGCGCTTCGTGTACCGGGACTTTGGCAGCCTGGTCAGCCTGAGCCGCTTTTCGACCATCGGCAACCTGATGGGCAACCTGGTACGCGGTACGGTATTCATCGAAGGCTGGTTGGCCCGCCTCGTTTACCTGTCGCTATACCGCATGCACCAGGCGGCCGTGCACGGTTACTTTTCTACCCTGCTGATCATGCTGGGCGACCGAATCTATAAGGCGACCCGGGCCGAGGTGAAGCTGCACTGAGATAGCCTTCGCTGCCGTGACCAGCAGCCAACTGGGAACTTCAAAGACTCGAGCCAGCCGACGTCCCTGTCCGCCGGCTCGAATGCGTCAATT
>CAZMEA010000023.1:0-19470 GCA_964565135.1 uncultured Woeseiaceae bacterium | reverse complement strand
AGACGTGGGGCGCCATGGAGCAACTGGTGGAAGCCGGCCTGGTGCGCGAGATCGGCGTCTGCAACTACACGTCCGGGCTCCTGATCGACCTGATGGCGTACTCCAGCATCAAACCGGCGATGCTGCAGGTCGAATCACACCCGTTCTTGACGCAGGAAAAGCTGTTGCGGCTGGCCGGTGACTTCGACATCGCGGTAACCGCTTTCTCGCCGCTGGGTGCCCTGTCCTACGTATCGCTCGATATGGCGACCGACGCGGATACGGTGCTCACCGCCCCACCGGTCGTTGCTGCGGCCGAACGACTTGGTCGAACGCCGGCACAGGTCGTGCTCCGCTGGGGCGTTCAGCGAGGCACTGCCATCATTCCGAAGACGACTCGGGTCGAGCGACTCCGTGAGAACCTCGACGTATTCGACTTCGAGCTTTCAGCCGATGAAATGCATTCGATCTCGGCGCTGAATCAGAACCGACGATTCAACGATCCCGGGGTGTTTTGCGAACTCGCGTTCAACAAGTTCTATCCCATCTACGACTGACCGAGGCGAGTATCGGTATGCGAAGAATCGACACTCAGACGATCGGGTTGCCGGGCCAGCAAACCCATGACGGTGCGTTTCCACTGGCCATCGGTCCGACGACCCAGGGCGTGACGCTGGACGAAACGCTGGCATGGGCACGTGCTGAAGGGCAACGCCTCGTCCAGCTGGCGAAGGATCATGGCGCCCTGCTCTTGCGGGGATTTCCTGTCGCTGGTGCCGATGACTTTGATGCGCTGATACGCGTTTTCGAGTTGGACAGCTTCACCTACGAAGAGTCGTTTTCGAATGCCATACGTATCAACAAGACCGATCTTGTCTTCACCGCGAACGAGGCACCGCCCGAAGTATCGATCTTTCTGCACCACGAGATGGCGCAGACGCCCCTGTACCCGGCCCAACTGTTCTTCTGTTGCGAGATCGCGCCTGAAGCAAACGGCGAGACGCCACTGTGTCGTTCGGACGTGTTGCTTCGCGAACTTGAAGCAGCGGCACCGGATTTCGTGCGCGCCTGCGAGCGCCTGGGCGTTCGCTACTCGAACGCCATGCCGAATGAAGACGATCCGGCCTCGGGCCAGGGCCGTAGCTGGCGCAGCACCCTCGGCGTAACGTCTCGGGGGGACGCGGAGACGCGCTTGAAGGAACTCGGCTACGACTTCGAATGGCGGTCAGACGAGAGCCTGCAGGCGACGACGCCGGTGTTGCCGGCCATTCGCCGGCTGAAGGATGGGCGCAGGGTGTTCTTCAATCAGCTCATCGCCGCGTTCCGCGGCTGGCAGGATGCACGAAACGAGGCGAAGAAATCCATTCGCTTCGGCGATGAATCGGAAATCCCGGCAGACGCGATGCAGATGGCCATAGACCTCGCCGATAAGCTGTCCTTTGACGTCGCGTGGCAGGCAGGTGACGTCGCGCTCGTCGACAACTACCTGGTCATGCACGGGCGACGTCCGTTCAAGGGTGCACGGCGGGTACTGGTATCGCTGGTCGCTGACGACGGCTCGCGACTCGCAGCCTAGGACACGCGACCAATCGTCAGCTGCATAGGCCTGCTCGAGGCAGCCAGAATTCAGACGGACCACCTCGAGCCTGTGAACAGCTAGTCCGACGAAGAATCCGCTCCTGACACAGGGGCAGAACGGTTCAGCCAATCAGACCAATCAAGCCAAATGCTCCCGTCGGTAAAGATCTCATCTGGGTCCAGACCGGCGCTTATCTCCTCGATGAACGGATGCACGTTCTCCGGCGGTGTCAACATCGGGTCACGGCCGAACACAAACTGTTGTTGTCGAACAAGTGCCATATAGGCCTTGTTGAGCGCGAAAGCCCGTTCGTTGGAGGGCACAACGAGGTGACGGATGTCGCGATCACCGCCGGGCGCCGCTCGACGGACCGCCGCCTCGTCCACCTGGCCGTTCGAGAAGAACCGCGCCAGGACTTCATCGTTGTTGCGAAACTCGTCGCCCCCGCCGTTGCGTTTGAAGTAGGTAAGAATCTCCGGCTCCCGGTGGCCATGCTGCGGCACGTCCGGAATACCCGCAAGGTCCTGATGCCCCCAGCCATCCGCGCCGGGCACCTTACGCGGCAGACCGAAGGTCTGATCCATGGTGACGCCGATGTTGCTGTGGCAACCCATGCAGTAGTAGTGCTCCTGATCCGTCTGCGCCCGGAGCCGGCCGAGATCATCCTCGATGAATCCCTGAAGCCGCCAGCCAATTTCGTTAACGAAACCAGATGTACCCGCACCCTGGAAGATCGGCAGCTTCTCCTCTTCCTTTGCGTTGTCCTCTCGCTCGTAGAAGTTCGATACCGCCCACTGATCGGTTTCCCGATACTTCACCGAGTAACGTACTTCCTTCATTCGTTCCGAGAGGAGGTTCGGGCTTTCGGGATCGATATACCTGACGGTGTGCAGAAACTCGACGCCCTTGGGGTATAGGTTCTTCTTCACCGGCACGTCGAAAGCTGCGCCGACGTAAAACTCAGGAAGTTGCGTGACGCGTGTAACTGATTCGGACAGCAGGCTATCGCCGTTGAGGTCCACTCCGGCGATAATTTCATTGACCGGCTCGATCTCCCGGTCCGGCTGTGCGGTCAGGCTGCCTGGCGTCGTTATCGACGCCTCCAGAATCGCGAGGTTTGCCTTGTAGATCTCCACGGACTCGTTGCCATTGTCATCTGTGTAGTACTTCGCGGGCAGGCGAATCAATACGTCGTCAGTTGCGCCGTTTGTTGGCCAGAAGGTGCCAAGGAAGGGCTTGTAGCGAAACGCTCGCCACCAGCTACCGTCGTTCGCGAAACCTTCTTCGTCGAAGCCGGCAGAAAAATCCATGTCGGGCGTCCATCCCGCGTAGCCAACTTCCTTCGCCATTGCCGCCATGAAGGGCGTGTAATTGTCTTCCCGGATGTACTCGAGCATCTCCTCGTCGGAAATGGCGGCAACGTCCGACGAGTAGTCTTCGAAGAGGTTGGTCCAGTGGTTCGTCAGTCCAAGATCACTGAACGCATACTCTGCCTGGAGTGCCCAATCACCTTTGTGGTTCCGTTGGGTCACCGCTGTGTGGCAGGTCCAGCAGGGATTGAAGTCGCCATCCGTCTTCGTGTAGCACTGCGGCGGTATGACCGCCTCCGGATTGTCAACCTGACCGATGCGCGCCTGTGCGAACGCCAGCGGTGAGTAGTCCGGCGGCGCGGGATCAGGGTCCGGTGCCTGAGCGGGCGGCGGCGTCGGCGCCGACGGACCGCCAGCGACAGGAGTCTGACGGCCTTGCCCGCCCCCGTCGGTACAGGCATAGAAAGTTGCGCCGCCAAATAACAGCCCAGCGCCAATTAATACCATCGTACGTGTCATTGCTTTACCTATGTGTTTCTGCCAATCGAACAATCATCTGGCTGACGCAAACGGCCGGGCAGCAAGAGCCGACCCGGCCGCGATTCCAGTTCACCGAGCCGACCAACGTGGTCGGCTCGGATTGTCCGCAATCAGAACGGGAACTGGCTTGAGACGAACTCGCCGGGGTGCTGTGCGTTGTAGAACACCGTGGTCATGTCCGAGTTGAAGGTCGGACCAGTTGCCTCGGAATCCGACGGGCCGCCAATGACGCGGAACGCGAGACCAAAGGTGTCGAGCGCTGCGCCGTTGGCAACGGTATGTGTCGGATCCTGATCCAGGTAGTACAAGGCATCCGTCGTGTTTCGACTTTCGCTGTAGTTACCGTCAGTACCAAACCAGACACCGCCGTCTTCATCGATCACAATATTGTCCGGATTCTCGGCGTCGAACAGACCAGGGCCGCGACGACCCTGCCAGGCCGCCCAGAACGTAAACGTGTTGGACGCACCCGGATTTGCCGGATCGGCTTCCCGCATGGCGAACACCGCGCCTTCGTCGTCACGGCGCTCGAGTACGTTAGCTATGCCGCCGAGATTGCCCATGCCGTCATCGCGCAGAGAACCATCGTCGTCGAGTGCGGTCGGACGACCGTGCGACGTGAAGGCGATGTAGATGTTGCCATCGACCGGGTTCCACTCGAGGTCTTCCGGACGGTTCAACTCACGGATACCAATTTTCATTGCTGCCGTGAACGTTGCCGCAAGGACGTCGTTTTCGGTCGCGAAGCTGCCGATCTGGTTCCAGCTGTTATCGGCCAATGCCGCACCAACCGTCGTCGCAGCTGCCCCCGCGGCAGTACCCGCATTCGGCGCTATGTCGGTGCTGGCCAGACTCAACTCGATCCATTGGCCACTACCGAAGTTGGTCTGGGTTGGTGAGACGCAACCTGCAGCGAAGACGTCTGCCTTGTTGCTCATCGTCGCCTCGGAGATCTCCACGCCGGCGGCGCAGTTCGGGTCGATCGCTGGCGGAGCAGAACCAGCGCCGGGAACGAGCGTGTAGCCGGTGCGGTTGTCGAGATCCGCGAAATGGGCGATGTACAACGTGCCGTCATCCAGCAGGGCACGCACCTCGGGCTCCGTCATGCCAGCCGTGTAGTTGCCCGCAGACACCCACTTGTAGATGCCGCCACCACGACGGTCGTTACCACCGTAGATGACAACCGGCTGACCCGGGACGAGCTCATAGTCGGTGTCGACCGCCAGGGTAGCGTTCTCCCAGCGAGCGCGGCCCATCGAGCCGATCTTGCGATGACCGACGCCACTGCCACCGCCGGCGAAAGAGGCATACGCAACGTCAGTTGCTGCGTCCGGATCGATTTCTGTCAGGAAACCGTAAACCTCACGATTATGGTTCAGCGCTGCGTTACTCTTGGTGAAATTGGCTTCGCCGGGAGCAACAGGCGAGTACGGCAACGTAACCGCCGCGCCGGCACCCCAGTTGGTACCCGGTATGAAGGTCAGGCGGCTTGTCCAAGCGTCTTCGAGGTCCCCGTAGTAGCTCTGCACATTCTCTTCGGCGGTAATGATCGTGCCCCAGGGTGTCGTTCCGCCGGAGCAGTTGCCGAGCACGCCAGCGACAGTTTGCGCGGCGAGCGGGTTGCCGGCATCGTCGATGTCCGGCTCGCTGAGCGTGAAACCCGTGACAGACGCGAGCATCGTCGAAGTGCCGTCGTAGCGCTTCGCGTTCGGGTTTCTCTCGAGGTTCCACTCACCGTTGCCGGCCTGGGACACGCGGAACCAACCGCCGCCAACGTTCTGCTTGGCGTAATCGATGAACGTATCGACACGGGCATCTGTCCACTCGGCGGCGTCGGTCACGTCGAAGTCGAGAATGCCCTCGTTCACCAGCTGCACAGCGAGTGACAGATTCTGACCGGTCGGCGCCAGGTTGACAGCTGGCTCGCCGTTCGAGATGTACTCAAAGTTGACCCACATCCAGCCAGCATTGGCTGCGCCGTTGAACTGCGGAGCGCTACCTACGACGCCGCCAGCCCAATCGCTGTCCCAGCCGTCGCCAAAGTACGCCATATAGTCGTTGTTGGAGCCGTAGCGAGGCCCGTCCGCGTCTGCGGTCAGCGGATCAAACCAGCTTGCGACGACGTTGCTCGCCAGGCCGGGGATCTCACGGTTCGCGTCGGTAATGTTGTTGGATAGCGGAAACGAGCCACTGAGCGGCTGCACACCCGTCGCAGCGTACGAGTCCACCAGTGACTTGACGTAGTCGGGAATATTCGCGGATCCCGTGTCGACGAGTCGCGCAGCGACCAGACTCGACATCGGTGCTGGTGCTTGTGCAGTGCCGCAGGTAGTCGATGTGGAGGTGATTTCAGAAGCGTCCAGCGTGCCGTTGGCATTGGTATCGGGCCCGGACTGCGTTATCACGGTGCCGGACAGGCACGGCGTCACGCCCAGCGCCGGTATGTCTGTCGTTACCGTCAGGTTACCGGTCGCGGGTGTGCCCGGAGTCCCTGCGGGACCCGCCGGTCCCGTGGGTCCCGCCGGTCCCGCGGGCCCTGCCGCTCCAGCCGGTCCCTGCGCACCGTCTCGTCCGTCATCGCCCTCACAGGCCGCTATGCCAATCGCGCACATTATTGCAAGCGGTAACAATCGCCTTTGCATACCTACTCCTCCACGGATGTTGGCCATCGCTGAATGCGACGGCTTTTGTTATCACTGTGTGAGGGCGGCCGTAATCGTAATTTTTGGAAGCCCCCCGATTCCTTATGGAAAATAGGCGACCGCGCTTGCAGGAGCGTTGCAGATTCGTTTCCGCTCCGTCAGCAGGAGCTGACAGTGGCATGACAGTTTGGTATCGGGATGGTTAGGGGTACGTTCCGGATTTGTAACGCTCGCTACAGATCAGCCAGTTGCGCGTCACTGCGCTGCGTTAGCAGGTGGCGCGACCTGGGCGAACCGGCTCAGGCCGCGTCGTGAAAAATCAGGCCAAGCGTCTGTCGCTCGCCCGATCGTATCTCACCGACACCATGGCGCATTGCCGCGCGATGATAGCCACGGCTGCCCCGTCGGGGTCGTTCGCGCACCGGAATGATCGCGGCAGCACCCTGCTGAAGGTGCGGCAGTATCGGGCGCGACTGCATGCGAGGGCGTTGTTCGACCAGCACCAGCTCGCCACCCGTGAAGTCGACGTTCGGCTCGCTCAGGAGAATGACGACCTGCAGCGGAAAGTGGATAGACCCATAGAGATCCTGATGCAGACAGTTGTAGTCACCCGGACCGTAGCGCAGCAGCAGCGGCGTTGGTCGCACCTGACCGGTCGTATGACACCGCTCGAGCCAATCATCGAGCTCTTGCGGCCAGTCTGCCTCCATCCGCAAGGCGGTTGCCCAGGCATTGGCGATGGGCGCGAGGCGCGCGTAGAACTCTGCGCGCAATAGTCCGATCAGGTCCGGCAGCGGGTAGTCGAAGTATTTGTACTGACCGCTGCCGAAGTTGTATCGAGCCATGTCGATCGTAGCGCGAAAGGGTGTTTTCGGATCGTCGTACAACCGACGAAGTTCCGCACAGGTCGGGGTGTCCAGGAACGGTTCGGTTGTCGCATAGCCATGCTCGGCCAGACTGGCCTCGATTGCAGGCCAGTCCAGCGCGTCAACGTCTGGGCTCATCACTCGGCCGTTCGGTTGCGGCGCTCGAGATCGAGCAGGCTGCGCTTGCGTTCAACACCCCAGCGGTAGCCGCCGAGACCGCCATCGCCGCGCAGCACGCGATGGCAGGGCACCAGAACACCGATCCGGTTGGCGCCGCAGGCGGACGCGGCGGCACGAACCGCCCGTGGACTACCGATGCCCTGCGCAACCTCTCCGTAACTGACGACGTCGCCCTCCGCGATGCCCAGCAGGAACCGCCAGACGCGCAGCTGAAACGCGGTGCCGCGAAGATCCAGGGGTAATTCGGGTCGCGGTGCCTCTTCGCCGAGATAGTCATCGAGCGCTTGCATCCACGCGTCCAGAGATTGATCCCCGGACGCGGGCGAGGGCTTCAAATCAGCAGCGGGAAACTCGCTCTCGAGCTGCTCCAGTAACTTCGCTTCGCTCTCGCCGAACTGTGCAAAGCAAACGCCGCGATCGGTCGCGCCCATGAGCAACGGCCCGAGCGCGGTGTCCCGGCATGCGTAGCGAATGAGTTCCCCCTTACCGCCTGCACGATACGTCGCCGGCGTCATACCCAGGCTCCGCGCCGCCTCGCCGTAGACGCGGCTTGTCGAGCCAAAGCCCGCCGAAAAAATAGCACCCGTGATCTGATCGCCCTTCTTCAGAGCATCCTTTAGCTGGCCAAGACGGGCAGCGTCCTGGAACTGTTTGGGTGAGACGCCCAGCGCAGCCTTGAAGGCTTTCTGGAAACGCGCGGTCGACATTCCGCTCAGCTTCGCCAGCTGGCTCAGGGGCAGCTTCTCGTCTGCATGTTCGCGTATATACCGGGCAATCGAGATCAGCTGATGGGCCTCGTCGACCAGCTGATCCGGTTTGCAGCGCTTGCAGGCGCGAAATCCGGCCGATTCTGCGTCGGCTGTTGCCGCGAAAAACCGCAGGTTTTCGTCACGCGGCCGGCGAGATCGGCACGAGGGTCGACAATAAACACCCGTGGTCAGCACGCCGTAGTAAAACCGCCCATCGTAGGCGGCATTGCGAGCCTGTACAGCGCCAATCAGCTCCTCGACCGGCGGCAGATCTGAGGGGGCTGTTGGTGACTTTGTTGGGTTCATTGCACGACTCCACCTGTTCGTTAGGGGGTGGAAGTACAACGGATTGTGCGTTTCGCGCCCATCCGATTCATGCCCGATAATTCGAATCCTGCATTATCCTCCGATAGCGGCACGTTATTCCGGTGTGATTCGCGTCCCGCGACGGCACCATCGGAAATACGACGGCTGCAGCACCGGTCTGTATGTTCACAAGACGGTACCCGAGAACGCATAACCATGAGCGAGACTATGACACCAAGGCGCCTTTTTTTGCTGAGCATTCTGTTTCTACCCCTTGCAGTCGAAGCCGCCGACTATCGCAGACTCTTCAAACGCGTAGACCCGTCCGTCGTCGTCTTGTACACGGTCGAGCGCGAGGTCGCACCGGGTACCCCGGCCGGTCAGGTAGCGTCAAACGGTCTCGGCTCCGGCGTTCTCGTCGATGATCAGGGCCACGTGATGACCGCCGCGCATGTGGTGCAAACTGCCGATCTCGTCCAGGCCGAATTTGTTGATGGCTTCAAAACAACGGCGGTGGTCGTCGCGTCCGATCCCAGCAAGGACGTCGCTCTGGTAAAACTGGACAACCTTCCTGATTCCATCAAGCCGGCAAAGGTCGGTGATTCCGACGACGTCGAAGTTGGCGAGGAAATCATCGTGATAGGCGCGCCCTATGGCCTGTCCCACACGCTGACGACCGGCCACATCTCGGCGCGGCACCGCAATGACGATGCGCTGATGAGCGGTGTCGATGCCGAAACCTTCCAGACGGACGCAGCGATCAACCGGGGCAACTCCGGCGGACCCGTCTTCAATCTCAAAGGCGAGGTCATCGGAATTGTCAGCTACATACGCAGCCAGTCCGGGGGTTCGGACGGCCTGGGCTTCGCGGTGACGTCGAACGCCGCCTATCACGCCCTGTTCGAGGAACGCATGGCATGGTCGGGACTGAGCGGCGTCATCGTCACCGGGCCATTGGCCGATGCCCTCAACGTACCGCAGGGTGCGGGCTACCTCGTGCAGAAGGTCGCGGCGAGTTCCCCGGCAGCGCGCGTCGGGCTGCAGGCCGGACTGATACCGGCACGGATCGCCGGGCAGGATCTCCTGCTGGGCGGGGACGTCATACTTGCGCTCGAGGGCATGGAGGTCAAACCGGGCATGCTGGGCGAATTCCGTTCGCGAATGACCGATCGCAGCGCGCCGTTCATCACCTTGAAGGTACTGCGCGGCGGCGAGACCATAACGCTCCGCGCGCCGGTCAGTCGCTAGCCCTGAGCAAATCCGCGACGCATTGATCCGGGAATTGCCCTAAAGTAAACGCTGACCACAACAAGACCGGGGAGATTCGACCATGCTGCGTTCACTGACCATTGGCTGCATTGGTGTTTTGCTGTTACTGCCGAACGGCGCAGATGCCCAGACCAGCCCGGTCTGGTCCCAGGAAAAGGTCAAAAACTACCTGCCGCACATGACGACGGCAGAAGTGGCCGACTTTCTGACTCGCTCGGATCTGGTCCTTATCCCCATTGGCGCGCTCGAGCAGCACGCCGATCACCTGCCCATAGGCACAGACTTCATTAGCGGCGTTGAACGCAGCAAGCTGATCGCGCAGGAGCGGGATATTCTTGTAGCGCCGGTCCTGATGGTCGGGCAGTCGCCCTACCACATGGGCTTTGCCGGCTCGATAACGCTGAAGGCCGAAACGATTATCGACGTTCACATGCAGGCGGTGGAAAGCCTCATCCATCACGGCTTTCGGCGCTTCATCCTGATGAACGCACACGGTGGCAACCGCGCAATCACAACGCTGCTCGTCGACCAGATCAACCAGACCACTGCCGGCGTCGCGGTCAGCTTCGGTCAGGCAATTGCGCCGTTCATGGAACCCTCGACGGAGACGCCGAGCACGGTACTCGACCGTCACGCCGGCACCTCCGAGACGTCGCGATCGATGTACCTGATGCCGACGCTCGTGCAGATGGACAAAGCCGTGCCGGCTGAACTCACCTTGCCTCCGCATCTCGAAGCAATGTTGCCGGCCGTCGTTGCCGGGGAGCCAACGGAGCTGATGCTGTTCCTCGCTGAAGGCCTCAAAAAGGAAGAAACCGGCAAACGCACGTCATCCGCCGAGATGTCGTCGACCGGCGTGTGGGGCACGCGCGATCCGGCGGAAGCCACCGCTGCGCGCGGCGAGCGAGAGACGCTGCGCTCCGTTCGCGCCGCGGTCAGATTCATTGACCGCTGGAACGAACTGGTGAGCCCTTCGCAGTAATCCGTCGCCTATCCGACGGACACTACTCTTCGTCGGTGACCTCGCCCGCTTCGGTGAAGCGGTTGTACCAGGACATCATGTACAGCATGGTGCGCATATTGTTCGACGGCCGCGTTCCCGTGCCGTGGTACTGGTCGTTGAAGCGCAGCAGCGCGGCGGGCACGCCTTTCAGTTTCAGCGCGGCGTAGTACTCCTCGGACTGCGCCATTGGCGTGCGAAGATCCTGCTCACCGGTCATGACCGCCGTCGGCGTCGTCACGTTTTCCATGTACATGATCGAGGAATGCTCGAGCCAGTCCGTAGCGTCTTCCCAGAACGGTTTGTTGAAGAAGGACTGGGTGAACGCGGGTATGTCGGTTGTCCCCAGCATGCTTAGCCAGTTACTGACAGGACAACGGACGGCTGCCGCGGCGAAGCGATCCGTGTGGCCGATAACCCAGCTCGACAGCACGCCACCGCCACTGCAACCACCAACGTACATGCGGTTCTCGTCAATGTAGCCCTGAGCGATGGTGGCATCGACGCCACCCATAAGATCCAGGTAGTCGACGCTGGGGTACGCGTGGTCGATCGCCTGCGCGTACGCCTCGCCGTACCCGGTACTGCCACGCGGATTCGTGAACAGCACCACGAAGTCATTGGCTGCGAACACCTGGTAGTTGAAGACGAATCGACCGATGTACATTGCGAACGGTCCACCGTGAATCTCCATCAGCAGCGGATAGTCCTTGTCCGGGTCGAATCCGGGCGGCTTGATGATCCAGCCGTGCGCCCGGTTGCCGTCCGACGCCTCGTACCAGATCTCTTCCGTCTCGCCGAGCTCCTTGCCAGCCAGCAGATCGGCATTCACTGCGGTTAGCGTCTGCGTATCGCCGCGACCGCTGAGCGAAAACGACACGACATCGCCCGGCTCATTGAACGAAGAGCCGACACCGACGCCGGTGTTGCCACTCACCGAAGACAGGGTGATTGCGTGCTGGCCCTCGGTGACGTTCCGTACCTCACCGTTGAGCCCCATGAAGAATACGTTGACGTAACCCTCGTCCTGCGCCTGGAAGAATACGCCCCGGTTATTGCGCGCCCAGAACAGCGTACCTGCCGGTCGATCGAAATCGTCGGAGACCTGACGCGCGTCACTGCCGTCAGCATCCATGACGTAGATGCGCGGCATTTCGTAGGTGACGTTCGTCGCCGGATAGCCCTGGAATGCAATCTGCCGACCGTCGCCCGACACCTCCGGCCCGGTCCAGAAACCAATCTCGGAGGTTAGCTGCGTGATTTCGGCAGACTCGATGTTGATCGAATAGATGTGAGACCGCCGATACGCAAGATCGCCGTCGGGTTCGTTCCAGCCGTCGAAAACGATCGACTCGCCATCCGGTGTCCAGGACAGCCCGGCGCCGTTGAACAAGCCGTCAAACTGCGCGCCAACGTTCCACTCGCCGTCGGTCAGCTGCCGAGCGGTGCCGGAGGCGGCGGGTACGACAAACAGGTGAGAAAACCCGGGATCGGTGTAGCCGACCCGATCCTGCCGGTAATGCAGCCTGTCGAGAATTCGCGGCTTCTTCGTCCAGGTCGCCCCCTCCGGCGGCGTTGGCAAATCAATCGCCCAGTTGTCTTCGGCAGGCACGATGGCCACGAAGGCAATGTGCTCGCCGTTCGGCGACCATTCCGGAGACGCTGGCGAGACCGTCACTCGCGTTACCTGCGAGACTGCGCCTTCATCGTCCATCCAGCGCACGAAGATCTGCGGCTTGTCGTTAGCATCGGCTGCGAGAAACAGGATGCGATCGCCGCTCGGCGACCAGCGCGCGTTCGAGCCCTTGATCAGAAAGCGATGCCGGGAACCATCCGCATCCATGATCCACAGCGACGAGTCCCACCGATCGTTCATCTTGTCGACGGCGCGTCGGGTGTAAATGATCTGTCGGCCGTCAGGGGACACTTGCGGGTCCCTGACCTGTTCGAACTCGAGGTAGTCGGCAACGCTGAGCCGGCTGGCGTCCGCCGCTATGGCTACATTACTGAACGAAATAAGCAGTGCTGCCATAACGACCATGGCGCGAAAACTGGACGGAATCATTGGTGTCCCCCGGGTCTTATGATTGTGTCGGGGCGGGCATGGCGCCGTTTGTCCCCCGAATTTCGCAATGATAGCTCAGCCACACTTGGGGGACCCATCGATGATCAGACCGGTATTTCTTGCCACTTTGCTTCTGCTGGCAGCGAGCAACGCAGCGCGCGCCGAGTCGGACGCGATGCGGGTGCTCGCCTTTCTGGACGGCACGTGGTCGGCGACGTACTTCGCGTACGCCGACGATGGATCGAAGACGGAGGTCGGCCGCAACGAGTCGGTCTACAGCCGATCGCTGAATGGCCAGCTGATCGAAGAGAGCCATACGGTGCTCGGCACCGGCCCCGCTTTCCCCATGCGCTCTTTCTACTCCTGGGACAGCGGCAAGGGCGTCTACCGGCTTGCCGCGGTGGACGAGAATGGCGGCATGATGGACATCTACGAAGGCACCCTGGCGGACAACACGCTGGTGATGGACAACCTGGCGCACGAAACCTTCTATGCGCTGGAGGACGGTCGCGAGATGGCCTTCCGTCTCAACTGGACGTTTGTGTCTGACGACGAAGTCGATCTGCGTGTCGAAATGTCGCTGGACCGGGGCGAAACGTGGCGGGACATGACCTTCGTTGAGATGCGGCGCTGAATCGCACCAGCCACCCCGGGGTCGTTGCTAGCGCGGTGCAGCCGCGCGCCGCAGGCGATCGTTGATGGCTTCGCCAAGCCCGAACTCGGGTACCGGCATGACGGCAATGGTGTCAGCGCCTTCGGCATCGAGTTTCCTCAGCAATCGGTAGAGGTTCGCGGCGGCCTCGACGGTATCGCCCGATGTGGAGAGATTTTCAACGCCGGCGGGCGCGCCCGGTCCAAAGCCGAGCAACACTTCACCCGACAGCGGCTCCGTTACCTCGAGCCGAAGCCTGGCCCTGGGCGCATAGTGGGATGACAGCTGCCCGGGCGCCGATATGACGCCGGTTTTCGCCGCTGCGAGCGGCCCGATTTCGGCTTCGAGCTGGTCGCGGCCCACGGCACCGGGGCGCAGCAGCCGCGGCTCATCGGCAGGTAACAGCGACACGATAGTGGATTCGATGCCAGCCTGGCTCGGGCCGCCATCGATCACGACGGACACTTCTTCGCCAAACGAACCCGCGACGTCGCCGGCGGTCGTCGGACTGAGCTGCCCGGACGGATTCGCCGAAGGCGCCGACAACGGCCCGCCAAAGGTCTCAAGCAATGCACGCGCAGCCGGGTGCTGCGGTATGCGCAGGCCGATGGTTGTCAGCCCTGCTCTCGCGAGCTCGCACGTTCGGCAGGAATCGGCAACAGGTACGACCAGCGTCAGAGGACCCGGCCAGAACCGCTCTGCCAACACGCGCGCGCGAGTATCCAGAACACCTTCGACACACGCCATCTCGACGGACGCCACGTGCGAGATCAACGGATTGAACGAGGGGCGTCCCTTCGCTTCGAAGATTCGTGCGACGGCTTCGGAGTTGCTCGCATCTGCCGCGAGACCGTAAACGGTTTCCGTCGGCATGCCGACGAGCCCGCCCGCGCGGAGCACCTTTACCGCTCGGGACATGCCGGCGTCAGCTTGAATGATTTCAGGCGCGTGAGTCATTCTTCAAGACTATGCGCGACACCGGTACGTTTGTGTAGTTTGCGCCGCGCCGCTCGCCGGAGACGGCCGTTTCCTGCGACCATTCGTCCCGGTAGGCTCCGATTCCGAACAATCAGGCCGCGCAGCTGTCTCATACACTGCATGACGACGTGTGAAAGCCACAATGAATGACGTACCAGGCAGACTCCATGGCCGCAAGACACCGCCCGGCCTCGAACAGAAAATCCTGCGCAGGATACCGCTGATGTTTGTGGCTGCGACGGTCATCACGGTGTCCCTGTCGGTGCTTGCGCGCCTCTTGCCAAGCGCGGAGACAAGCTACGAGGCCGCGAAGACGGTCGCGACAGTGGACATCTTCGTTCTGGCAGCGACCGCGACGATCTGGACTGCGTTGCTGACCATCGCCATTGGCTGCGTCATCGTGCACATCATGAAAGGCCCGGCATACGTCGCGGACGCGTACCCGCTGGATAACGCCGAGACGCCAAAGCGCTCTTCCGAAGGCGATTGATTTCCGCAAGCGCGCTTCCATCTATCAGTACCATGAGCAAGCAACACAAGCGGGCTGCCGCAGACCTGCGCCGATTCATCGACGTCAGCAACCAACTGCACCAACAGTACGTCAGCAATCCGGACGTGTTCCGCACCTATGAGCGCTTTGTTGAACTGCAGCTCGGCTACTTCCTGCCCCGTTACGACGACCTGCTCGAGCGACCCGGCTATTCGGCGGCCGTGCATTTCGTGGTCAGTGATCTCACAGGCCCCGGTATTGCCAATCGCGATCGCGATCTCGCACGCGTCGAGCCCATAATGTCGCGCTTCCTGCCGGCCGCTGCGCTCGATGCGCTTGCGCTGGCGATGCAACTGAACAGCCGGGTGCTGGCCATCAACCTGGAGATCGCCGATCGACTTGCGGCATTGCTGAGATCCGGCGACCAGATATCCGAGCGAACGTACTGCATGGCCAGCCGGCGCGCGTCTTCGTTCACCGAATGTCAGGAGTTGATCACGATGACCCGCCGTGCCGGCGAACAGCTGGATCATTTTGCACATCTGCCGATGATCCGTACGTTGCTGCATTCGATGAAGCTCCCGGCCCGCCTCGGGGGCGTCGGCGACCTGCACGCCTTTCTCGAGAAAGGGCTGGATACCTTTGTCGGCGTACCCGACGTTCACGAATTCCTCAACGTGATGGAACACCGCATGACCGACGTGTTCTATCGGGTCTTCGAGGAGGACCTCGAGTCGCTTGAAGACACGCCGCTCGCAGCCTAGGTGTGAATGAGCGTTCGCTGCGGAAACTACGGAGGTCATTGAGCCCTGAATTTCTGCATCCTGACGATTCCCGAGTCAGGCAGAAGCACTATGAACGTCAAAGTCGATGAGCTGATGAGCCATTCAGTCGTGACCGCCGAGCCCCATCACTCCGTGGAACACGTACGGCAACTACTGGAGACCAACGGGATCAGCGCGGTTCCGGTCGTCGACTCGGGCGGCCAGCCGGTCGGCATCGTGTCCCGAACAGACCTGGGTGCAGATCTCAAACCGGGCGCGCCTATCAACAAGGTCATGACGGAAAAAGTCTACGTCGTTCCGAAGTACGAAAACGTGAGCATCGCCGCCCGGGTAATGCGCAACCACAACATCCACAGAGTCGTGGTCACGCATGAGAAGCAGGTCGTTGGCATGCTCAGCGCGTTCGATCTTCTAAAGCTTGTCGAAGAGCATCGTTTCGTTGCCAAGAATGCGCCGACCCCGTCGAAACGCAAGGGCGCCAAACGTTACTAGCTGGAACCGCGCCCCTGCGGAGACGACATAAGTCGACTGCGTCCACCGTCACGCGTGACGCCGATCACGAAACGCGAAGTCCCGGTCAACGCCTGTACCACCGAGAACGTTGCTGTATTAGTTTTCTCGGAGGGAGAAAGGGCATGACACTCAAGGGACTGATACTCATCGCGGCAGCGGCGCTGCTGACAGGCTGCGCCAGCAGTGGAAACCTGAGCCGCGAGATGGCCTCGCTACAGGACGAATCGGTCGCATCCGTCGTCGCCGTATGGGGGCAGCCGGATTCGCAAAAGGCGTTTGGCAATGAAACCGTACTTATATGGTACGACCGCGCACCCGCCGCCTTCGGCGTCGCTACCTCGGTTGTTGTGTGCGAACGCATGCTGGCAGTAACCAGCGAAGGCACGATTACCGGCTGGCGCTGGCGTGGCGACCGCTGCAACAAGGTATCGGAAGGAATGCGTGCCCGAAGCCTGAGCGCATCCCGCTAGATCATCAGTCGGCGCTGTTACCGGCCGCTTCTGTCATCAGGTAGCGGTCGAAGTGCTCCAGCAATTTGCTGAACAGGTACCGCGAGTATCCCGGCTCACGACTCCATGAATGGGTCGCACCCGGCACGAAGGCCGTGTCGAAATCCTTGCCGAGCCGAATCAGCTCGTCGGACAACACAGCAACCGTTTTGAAGGGCACCACCTGATCCTGCATGCCGTGGATCAGCAACAGGTGATCCTCGAGGTTTTCTGCGAACCGGATCGCTTTGTTCTCGAAGATGTCCGGATGCGTGTCCGGTCGCCGCACGATGGCAACGTCGTCAGTACCGAAGAAGAAGGGATCCACCGCAGCGGCCGCCGCGACACCGGCGCGAAAGAGACCGGGCTTTTTCAGCAACGTGTAGACGGACAGAGTGCCGCCGTAGCTACTGCCCCAGATACCGAATCGCTCGGCATCGACGTACTCCAGAGACTTCATGTACTCGACAGCGCTGGCTATATCTTCAATGTCGTCGCCCGCGAAGTCCACGAGGAACTCTTCGCGAAACTGACGCCCGTAGCCGGTACTGCCTCGAACATCGACCTGCACAACGATATAGCCTTTCTGCACCAGCAGCTGTTGCACCGCTGTGTAGATACCAGCCCATCGATTACGCACGGTGTTGGAGTACATTGGCCCGAAGACAACCGGGTAGACGCGTCCCGGCACCCGGTTTGCGGGTTCCAGAATTCGTGCATGCAGTGTGTAGTCGTCAATCAGGCTCGGGAAGCTGACGTAGCGCGCACGGGCCCACTGGCGCTGACGAAACTCCGCCACGGGCGACGTCGTCACGCGCCTGACAGTCTCGTCGCCCATCGTCATCAGGTAAAGATCCGTTGGCGCCTCGTCGCTGCTGTGCAGGATGGCGAGGTGCCGACCGTCCGGCGACGGCACCGCCGCATTCTGACCCGGCATTGTGGTCAGCCTGCTCGAACTGCCGTCGCTGACATCCACCGTGTAGACGTGTCGCTCATAGGGCGTCGGCCCGTTACCGGCGTAGACGAGCGAGTTCGTCGCGGATACGACGCTTGGCGCGCCGAACACGTCGTGCCCGGCATTCGTTAGCCGAATCGGTGCTTCTTTCGGAGTCGAGACATTGATGACGTAGAGACCGTATCGATCTTCGCGGTCGCTCAGAACGACAACATGCTCACCATCCGGCAGCCAGGCGGACGCAAACGACGTGTACATCCTGCTGTCGCGGCGACCGTGCCAGATCTCTGTCAGTTGTTCCTCTTCCGGGCTCACGGTGTACAGCCAGCGATCGACCGCTGTATCGGAGGCCACGTCCAGCAGCAGCTCCCCCTTCGTCGACCAAGAAAAACCAACGACATGGTTGCCGGTCGGATCATCGAGATCCAGCAGGCGCAGCCCGCCATCATTGACGTCGACCAGGCCAACCGTGCGCGATTCGTTCGCATCGCCGGGGTAACCGCGACGCACCTCGTTGGGGTCAGTCTCCGATCCGAGATAATCCGGAAACGGCACCGTGTCCATGCTGCGACGATCAACATGGTGAACGGCGATGTAGCTACCGTCAGGCGACCAGGCAAACGTCGGCCCGCCCCAGATGCCGGGACCGATCTCGCGCTCGGGCCGGTTGTATCGACCCACCGTCAACGCAGACGCTCTCGGTATACCTACGTTCGTCAGCCGGACGGTCTCGGTTTCTTCGAGATTGAACAGCCAGAGATCACCGTCTTTCAGATAGGCGACACTGCTGCCGTCGGGTGATAGTCGAGCATCGTGTGCACCGCGGCCGAGCGACGCGAGCAATGACTCCTCGCTGCTCGTCAGCGATGTCGACCAGAGCTCGCCACCCCGAAGCGTCAACAGCGTTTCACCATCGAGCAACCAGAGCGGGTTGCTGACGGATCCGATCGCTGGCTCGTCGGTATCGAGTCGCCGCAGGCCGCTGCCATCGCTCGCAACCACCCAGAGCCCGCGTCTTGGCATGCCGGCGTCGTTCCAGGTAAACGCAACGTGGCGACTGTCGGGAGACCAGACCGGTGTCGAAGGCGCGACGCCGAACAGGCTCGGGGATTCGAACAGTCGTTCGAGGGTCAGCGGCCCGAGTTCATCGGCCATCGCAGGCACGGTCACAAGCAGCCCGACGGCGAGAATGCCCGTGCGTCGCCAGAACGTGCTGAGAGACCTCATCTCATCCGGACGAACTCGCATTGATAACCGACCAGATCCGCTCGCCAATGTCTGTCTCCCTCGAATTGCTCGCACGTGTGTCGTTGCAGGCGATAGTATCGCCCACAGCGACTCATATCCGCCCCGTCGCACAGGATTCGATGACAGACACCAAGAACAGCAGCCAGCCCACCAGTGGCGGCCTCAAGCGCCAACTCAGCCTGCCGGGGCTCGCAGCAACCGGCATCTGCTCCATGCTGGGCGCATCGGTGTACGTCGTGCCCATCATGATTCAGCGAAACGTCCCCGGCATCGGCTCCTGGGTCCTGCCGGCCTTCCTGTTCGCGGCAATTCCGGCTGTCCTCGCCGCCCTTGCCTACGCCGTACTCGCGTCAGCGATGCCTCGCGCCGGCGGCAGTTATCTTTACGCAAGCCGTGGGCTGCACCCCTACCTGGGCTTCGTCGCCAGTTTCTCACAATGGTTTGGTCTTTCGATCGTCATCGGCGTTATCGCCTACATCATCGTGCCGTTCATTCGGGATATCGCGACAGCGCTCGAGTGGCAGGCGACCGCGGCCCTCCTGGAGACCGGCGCCGTCCGGGTCAGCCTTGCTCTCGCGATGGTCTGGCTGTTCGTTGGCGTGAACAGCCTCGGTAGCCGATTCTACGAACGCATCCTGATCCCGTTGATGCTTCTGATGTTCGGGCTGGGAGCGATTGTCATCGTTGCCGGTTTCCACTTCGATCATGCAGCGTTCGCGGAATCACTGTTGGCAAGTGAAGGACGCACGGTCCCGCAGGCGGCGCCTTCCGCGTTCGACGTCGGCACGTTCCTGTCAGCAGCCGCGATCCTGTTTTCGAGCTTCATCGGCTTCGATGCCATTGCGCAGGCAGGCGGCGAGGCGAGAAACCCTGGCA
>CAZMEA010000022.1:0-19787 GCA_964565135.1 uncultured Woeseiaceae bacterium | reverse complement strand
ACATGGAGGAGGCCGGGCGGTACTTCAGCGTCGCGAACTCCATGGTTCTCGAGGCTCCGATTCACGACATGGCGTATGCCCTGTACCTGCTGCAGACCGGGAGTTTCGAGGAAGCGATCCGCAACACGAAAATCGGGCTGCAGAAGAACGGGCTTGAATCCGGGTGGGTCGACGCCGTATTCGCCGGTTTTGTGGATAACGGGCAGCGCGACAACGCCGTGGCCATCGCCAGGGCGCTCGAAGAGGACGGGCGGCTCGCGAGCTACGTCGTCATGACGATTTGGGTGCTGCTGGGGGACACCGATCGGGCTATGGCGACGGCGATGTCCGTCGAGGGCATCGGCCAGGAGTTCGAAACCGGTTTCGAGGTGCTGTTCAGCGACGTACTGGCGAACGTGCGGGCGCACGCATCGTTCCCCGACCTGCTCGAGCGGGCCGGGCTGACGGCCTATTGGCGCGAAATGGGCTGCAAATGGCAGGACGGGCGTGTGTCCTGCGACGACGAGCCGCTGATCTAGCCTGTCATTCGTCGCGAATGCGACGGCGCAGCGACTTCACCTGGCCGCGGCGCGCTTTCGCATCGAGTCGCCGTTTGACGGCAGCTTTGCCGGGGCGTGTTGCCTTGCGCGGCTTTGCGGTCCGCAAACCGTCATTGATGAAGGCGGCCAGGCGACGCAACGCGTCCTCCCGGTTTCGGTCCTGACTGCGAAAGCGCTGCGCCTTGATGATCAATTCCCCGGAGGCTGTAAGGCGACGATCGCCGAGGCTGAGCAGCCGCTCGCGCTGCGCCGCATTGAGAACCGTCGAGCCGGCAATATCGAATCGGAGCTGCATTGCCGACGATGTCTTGTTCACATGCTGTCCGCCCGGGCCCTGCGCCCGAATCGCCGTGAGCTCGACGTCTCCGAACGGGATCTCGATGCCGTGCTCGCAGTGCAGAACGTCGTCCGAGTCCATGCTGGCCCGATTGGTTGGAAAGAGTCGTGCGAGTCTACCGTCGTTACGGCTGGGACGCTGTCCGATACCAGATCGGGTTACCGTCATGGCAAATGTGTGAGAATGGCGCGCCTCCTGGAATACCCAGCGCCAATGTCCGTTCGTAATCTCGTCATTCTGTTTCTGTGCCAGCTGATCTCCTCGACCGGCTCGATTGTCGTCGTGACGTTAGGCGGCATCATTGGCTCTTCGCTCGCAGAAACGCAGACGCTCGCAACCCTGCCGGTGTCATTGATGGTGGTCGTGACGGCGCTGACGACCATCCCCGCAGCGATGTTGATGAAGGCGATCGGTCGCAAGGCGGGCTCGGCGCTGGCGTCACTGTCCGCCGCCGGGGCGGTGCTGCTCTCGGGATATGCCATTTACTGGCAAAGCTTCCCGATGTTCATCGCGGCAGGGGCCCTGTTCGGCGCCAATATGGCGTTTACCCAGCAGTATCGCTACGCGGCGGCCGAAAGCGTCGAACCGCGCTACGCGAGTCGCGCGATATCCCTGGTCTTGGTCGGGGCGATCGGCGGCGCGATGATCGGCCCGGAACTCGTGACCCGCCTGCAGTTTGCGATACCCGAGGTGCCGTATCTTGGCACCCTGGTTGCTGTCGCTGCGCTCTACCTGCTGCAGTCTCTGTTGTTCACGGGCCTGGGTCCGCTTCGCGGGGACGATCCCGCCGAGGGGCAGCGGCCGGCGCGTCCCCTGCCCGAGATCGTCAGGCAGCCCGTTTTCATGATGGCGGTGTTCGGCGGCACGATGTCCTACGGCGTCATGACCTTCATCATGACCGCGACGCCGCTCAGCATGCATGTGCACGACGGTCATTCGCTGGACGTGACGGCCAACGTGATCCGCGGGCATGTCCTGGGGATGTACGTGCCTTCGTTGTTCACGGGCTTTCTGATCGAACGCTTCGGTACCGTTAAGATCATGACGAGCGGCGCGTTCGCGTTGCTCGCGGCCTGTGTCGTCGGCCTGCAGGGCCAGAGCGTCATGCACTACTGGTACGCGCTGGTATTGCTGGGTGTGGGCTGGAATTTCCTGTACGTGGGCGGCACGACCATGCTGACCATGACCTATCGTATGAATGAGCGCTTCAAGGCGCAGGCGGTCAACGAGTTTTGTGTCTTCGGCACGTCTGCGTTGGGTTCACTGCTGGCAGGCACCATCATTCACCTGTACGGGTGGTTCACTTTGGTCACGATGCCCGTCGTGCCGCTGGTGCTGGTGCTCGGCGGGCTTTTCCTGGTGCGAAAGAACGAGCAGATTCGCCGACCGCTGGCCAATCCCGCTTAGGCGACGGTCTCCCAAACAAAACAGCCCGCACCGGATTTCCCGGGTGCGGGCTGCTGAACTGTTTTTTGGCTGAGAGCTAGAGGAATTCGTAGGTGAAACCGATCGAGACGACCGGCCAGGCCTTGTAGTCCTCCATCTCGGCTTCCAACTCCTGCCGCTCCTGCTCGAGTTCGGCGAGGAACAGTGGATCGGTGCCGAGGATACCGTCTGCGGCCGCGGTTACCTCCGGGTCGCCCTGCCACAGCACGCCAAAATCGAGGTTAAGCCCAACCTTGTCGAGCAGCTCGAAGTCGAAGCCGACGCCGGCATACGGCGCCGTACTGGAGAAGCTGGTGACACTCCTTATCGTACCGACCGCATCGCCCGGATATACGGTGTCGCCGATCTGAATCGTTGGCGCCTCCTGGCTCGTCAGCAGCAATTCGTTGCCGTTGCTATAGAGACCCGCTGTGAACCGCATCGGGCTCAGCGGAAACCGGAAGTTTGCCGTGGCATAGAACGTATCGAGCTCGAGTTCGGCATCGTAGTTCACACCGGCCTGCGACCCCGTGTCGTCGTAGGTGAACTGGTTCGCGCCTAAGCGAACGTCGAACCACGGGATGGGTTTCCAGGCAGCTTCGAGGCCGAAGCCCAAGGTTCCGGCTTTTACGCCCATCCAGATGTCGTGATCCGCCGATGCCGTCATCGACATCAGCAATAACGTACTCGCCAGTGTGGTGTTCCTGACCCAGGTCTTCATATCGGCACCCCGATGTCTTTGGCAGGTTGGCACGGCCGGTCGCCATGCGTGATTACCGGCAGCCTAGACAGGGATCCTGGTGGCTTCTGTGAGCCCGTTCACACGCTCGCGCCGGCTGCAAGCTGGAACAGCAAAAGTGTCGGTTCTGCACGGATTCATGGCGTTTCCCGAGGGAAACGGCGGCGTAGGGTGAGGGTGTGTGACAAAACGCGTTGCCTGAATCCACTCAACAAGGAGGTTGAACCCATGCGCGAATTGACCCGTGAAGAACTCTCGCTCGTCGCCGGCGGTACTGGCGAATGTACGCCCGACACCTCAGCGTCGGCCAACAACTACAACGGCGTCAGCGACCCGTCCAGTGTCGGCGCCGACCTCATCAATATCTACGAAGGCGTGGTTGCGGCGACCTCGCACGTCATTGAGCGAGTCGCCAACGCCTTTAAGTAGGTTCACGGCGCGCCGGCGGGCCTGCGTCCGCCGGCGACAGCCTCATGAGCAGGAAGCCGATCGCCAGCAGTGAGCCGAGCAGCACCGGCACCGAGAGGGTCCAGACCATGCTCCAGGGTGAATCCGGTGGGGTCGCCGGCCACAGGGCGTGCAGACACCGCCAATCGATGGCGATCAGGCCATTGTAGGTTGCGTGCGCGATGACTGACGGCCAGAGGACCCCGCAGCGAAGGGCGGCCATACCGAGAACGACACCAATCAAGGTGGCGGCCGGGATGTTGCCGGGTGGGTGGATCACGCCAAAGAGCAGGGAGGAGCCGGCCAGCGCTGCGCCCGGCCCGAAGCGCAACAGCCCGTGAAGCACGAAGCCGCGGTTAATGATCTCTTCGATAACGGGCGCGAGGCCGACCATCGTCAGCAGATAGACAAGAGTTTGAGTAGCCGGCGGGCAGGCGAACCAGAAAACGGGTTCCGTCGCACCGCCGGTGTCGAGACTGGCCTGGGATAGCACCGCTGACCACCACGCAAGCCTCAGCAGGAGCCCAAGGGCGATGCCGGTCGCTACGACGTGCCAGGTCAGCCGCGAACGGGCGAAGAGCGCGCGCAGAAACGCAGCATTCCGGGTGAAGAGTGGTCCGCCTGCCAGAGCAAAAATGACAGGCACAACCAGGTAGCTCGAGTCCGCTGCGATCTGGGCGGCAAGCCCGTAGTCATGCTCGAGATGTCGGTTCAGCCAGGCCCGTATGACGAGCGCGAGGGTCTGAACGGCCAGCGCCGCGACAACGACGGTGCGGGTGCCTTGGACGAGGGCGGGTTGCACGGCGGCCGGTTCCTAGGGAAAGGAGCCAACCATGCCCGCGCTCGCGAAGGTCCGCCGCTGCCAGAGATCTCTAAAGGACCGACAATCGGAGGTTGCGACCCGGCCTGCGTCGCGCTAGGGATTTGCCACAAGCTCGCTGCCGTAGCGCGCTTCGATCATGGCCCGCCGGTCCGGCTGAACATTCACCTTGTTCAGGTCCCCCTGCACGTGCGGCAGCGCGAGCAGTTTCGGGTCCATGATGCGAAACCAGAGCCACGGGATCCAGGCAAGTACGAAGCAGCCGTAGTAGCCATTCGGCAGGGTTGGCAGGTCGTCGAAATGCCGCAACGACTGGTAACGACGAAGCGGGTAGGCGTGATGATCCGAATGGCGCTCCAGATGGAACATGACGAGATTCGTGAGCACGTAATTGCAGTTCCACGAATGCTGCGGCTCGCAGCGTGTGTAGCGTCCGCGCTCGTCCTTGGGCCTGAGCAGACCGTAGTGCTCAATGTAGTTGGCGCTGGTCAACTGCCACCAGGCAAAGAAATTGTGCAGCAGCAGGAACCCGATCATCTTCGGGCCAAACGCGACCACCATCGACAACTGCAGAACCGCCGTCAGCGCGTAGGACTGCAGAATTCGATTGTCGCGGCCCCAGACGCGCAGCCCGCGTCGTTCCAGGCGCTCCTTTTCGATGGCCCACGCGCCGCGAAGCGCGCCGGGCATCTCGCGCATGGCGAAGCGATAGATGCTTTCGCCCATGCGGGCGCTGGCCGGATCATCGGGCGTTGCCACCGTCATGTGATGGCCCCGGTTGTGTTCGATCCAGAAGTGTCCGTACGCAGGTACGGCCAACACGATCTTGGCCAGCAGGCGCTCGAGCGGCGAATTCTTGTGGCCGAGTTCGTGGCCGGTGTTGATGGCGAGACCGCTGGCCATGCCGGCGGTGATGCCGAGGCCGACAAAACCCCAGATGCTCAGCGGTTGGGTTCCCGCCCACCAGGCGGTGACCAGGAAGGCAACGATGTGCAGCGGCACAACCGCGTAGGTCAGCACGCGATAGTAATGATCGTTGTCCAGCTGACGAACCACTTCTTCCGGCGGGTTGTTGGTGTCTTCCCCTATCCACCAGTCGAGCAGCGGTGTCACGATGTAGACGATCGGAATGGGCAGCAGGAGCCACGCTTCGACACCGGTCGTTGCATGCAGCCACAGCCCGGGAAAGACGATGAGCGGGAAGCCGACGGATAACAACCACAGCCAGCGCTTCCGGTCCTCGTAGTAGACCAGTGCACCCGAATCACTCACCGCCGTGTAGCCTTTCATTTCTGCCGTCCAAGCTTCGATAGCGGCATTATCCAACCTCCGTATCGTGGCCGCCAGCGCTACTCTAAGCAATTGATTTAACAATAAATGGGCGCAATGCGAAAAAACCCGGGAATGGGCAGTGGCGCCTTGCAACGCAGCCCTGTTTGCGGCAAAACGTCGGTTCGAACAGTCGGTCGCCGGCCGCACTATGAAGAGGGCACCATCGGGTATGGAATCAGGTACGACCGCGGCTGAAATAGACTGCGCACGCAGCAAACCCGACCGAAGAACATTCTCCTGGCGCACCGTCTTTTACGGCTTCCTGCGTTCGCGACGACGGGCACACCGGCGCAGCACGGAAGAGGAGCCGGTATTCACCGACTGGCACCACCCATGGCTGTTCCTGATGTCCGTGGGCATCATGATCCTGAGCTCGCTAGACGCTTTCCTGACCCTTCGCCTGATCGATCGTGGCGCCACAGAAGCCAATCCGTTTATGGCCACGCTGATGGGTGAGGGCACGATGGCGTTTGCCGCCAGCAAGATGTTCCTGACCGGCCTGAGCGTTTTGATACTCGTCTTTCTCGCCAAAGCGCAGATCTTCAATCGATTCCGCACCGGCCTGACCCTGACGGTGATCTTCGCGAGCTACAGCTGCCTCATCTGCTACGAGTTCGTGATGCTCGTCGGCTTCCACTGAGACCTGCTTCACTACCCCTGACGCTCTGCATTCACTCCGCGTAGGCCTTACGCTACACTAGCGCCGCTTCACTTGGCTGGCGGGGCTTGGCGACCTCCCGATTCGGGTATCGAGGTCGCATTTTTCGATGAGCAGACCTTTAAAAGAGCAGTACGCGACGACCCCGTTGTTCGGCAGCAACGCGGCGGCGGTCGAGGCTATGTACGAGAAATTCCTGGAGTCACCCGACGCGGTGCCGAAGGAATGGCGAACCTATTTCGCGTCGCTGTCCGAGGGCGGCGGCGAGATCGCCCACGGCCCGATTCGGGCACAGCTTTTGGAACAGAAAAAGCTGCCGTCTGGCGGTCGCAGCCGCGTCGTGCCGCGCGGGACATCGGTGGCGGCGGCAACGGAAAAGCAGGCCGCGGTCTCGCGCATGATTCAGGTGTACAGCCTGCGCGGGCACCAGATCGCTGATCTGGATCCCCTGGGTCTGATGGATCGCCACATGCCCGGCGTGCTGAAGCTGGATTTCCTCGGCCTGACCGAGGCCGATATGGAGACGGAGTTCTTCACCGGCGGTCTGGCAGGCACCGGCGATCGTCGCATGAAGCTGCGCGACATCTACGCGCTCCTCAAGCGGATCTACTGCGGCAAGATCGGCGCCGAGTTTGCGCACATATCCCGCTCGCGCGAACGCCTCTGGTTACGCAAACGCTTCGAGCACGGCATGGTGAGCAATGTGTTCAGCGAAGGAAAGCGACGCTGGTTGCTCGGGCAACTGACGGCTGCCGAGGGCATCGAACGCTACCTGCACACCCGCTACGTCGGGCAGAAGCGATTCTCCCTCGAAGGCGGTGAGAGCCTGATTCCGATGCTCGACGAGCTGATTCAGATCGGCGGCCGCTCGGGATTGAAGGAACTCGTGATTGGCATGGCGCACCGCGGCCGTATCAACGTGCTCGTCAACGTACTTGGCAAGTCCCCCGAACTGCTTTTTGAAGAATTCGAGGGCAACGTCGACCCGGAGGAAATGAAAGGATCGGGCGACGTCAAATATCACAAGGGTTTCTCGGCCGATATGACGACCGAGGGCGGCAACGTGCACATCGCGCTCGCCTTCAACCCGTCTCACCTCGAAATCGTGAATCCGGTGGTCGAGGGCTCAGTCCGCGCGCGTCAGACGCGACGCGGCGATACCGAGCGTACCGAGGTTCTGCCGGTCCTGATCCATGGCGATGCGGCGTTTTCTGGCCAGGGCGTGGTCACGGAAACGTTCCAGATGTCGCAGACGAACGGCTTTCGTACCGGCGGCACCGTGCATATCGTGGTGAACAACCAGATCGGCTTCACGACCAGCCGGCCCAGCGATGCGCGCTCGACGCCGTACTGCAGCGACGTCGCGAAGATGATCGAGGCGCCGGTGTTCCATGTGAACGGCGACGACCCGGAGGCCGTCATCTTCGTGACCCGCCTCGCGCTGGAGTATCGGCAAAAATTCAAGAAGGACGTGGTCATCGACCTGGTCTGCTATCGACGCCATGGTCACAACGAAGCCGACGAGCCAAGCGCGACACAGCCGGTGATGTATCGACGCATCAAGGAGCACCAGACCACGCGCGCGCTGTACGCGGAGCGCCTGGTTGCCGACGGCGTGGTTGACGACGCCGGCGTTTCGAAGATGCAGGACGACTATCGCGATCGCCTGGATCGTGGCGAGCCCGTGACGAAAATGGCCCTCGGCATGATCGGCAATGAGTTCACGGTGGACTGGTCGCCGTACCACGATGCGCAGTGGGACGAGCCGGTCGATACGACGTTGTCCCCGGATCGGGTTGCGAATCTCTCAGCGAAAATCACCACGGTCCCCGACGGGCACATTCTGCACGGCCGGGTACAGCGAATCATCGACGAGCGTCGGCGCATGGCGGCCGGCGAAGTCGATATGGACTGGGGTTTCGCCGAGACAATGGCGTATGCGGGCCTTATCGACGATGGTGTCGATTGCCGCATCACCGGGCAGGATAGCGGACGGGGGACCTTCTTCCACCGTCATGCGGTTCTGCACGGCCAGTCCAATCGGGATGAGTACATTCCGCTGCAGACCATCCGCGACGACCCGATGTCGTTCCGCGTGATCGACTCGTTGCTGTCCGAAGAAGCCGTGATGGGCTTCGAGTACGGCTATGCGACGACGGATCCCGAGACGCTGGTGATCTGGGAAGCCCAGTTCGGCGACTTTGCGAACGGCGCACAGGTGGTCATCGATCAATTCATCAGTTCTGGCGAAGCCAAGTGGGGCAGGCTGTGCGGTCTCGTTCTGTTCCTACCGCACGGGTACGAGGGGCAGGGGCCCGAGCATTCGTCGGCCCGCCTCGAGCGATTCCTGCAGCTGTGCGCCGAGCACAACATGCAGGTCTGTGTCCCGTCGACACCGGCACAGATGTTCCACATGATCCGACGGCAGATGATGCGTCACTATCGCAAGCCGCTGATCGTCATGACACCGAAGAGCCTGTTGCGCCACAAGATGTCGGTATCGCCGCTGTCGGCGCTGTCGGATGGCCGTTTCCACGCGGTGATTCCGGAAGTTGACGCGCTCGAGCCGAAGAAGGTGGACCGCATCGTGTTCTGCAGCGGCAAGGTCTACTTCGATCTCGCGGAGGCGCGCCAGGTGCATGGCCTGAGCAACGTCGCCATCATTCGCATCGAGCAGCTTTACCCGTTCCCGACGGAGCAGTACGCCGAGGCGCTGGGGCTGTACCCGAACGCGAAGCAGGTGGTCTGGTGTCAGGAAGAGCCGCAAAACCAGGGTGCCTGGTATCAGATTCGCCATCGCTTGCAGGAAGCACTGGGCGAAGATCGAAAACTCTATTACGCCGGTCGGCCGGGAGCAGCCGCGCCCGCATCCGGCATCTTTAAAGTTCACATGCAGCAGCAGCAAGCGCTTGTCGAAGCTGCGCTCGATATCAACGTCGCCGCGAGCGAGTCGAAACCACCGCCGAATTCTTAACGGAAAATTGAATGAGTATCGAAATCAAAGTACCGCCACTGCCTGAATCCGTCAGCGATGCGACGCTGGTCGCCTGGCACAAGAAGGTGGGTGAGAGCGTTTCGCGTGACGAAAACCTGGTCGATCTCGAAACGGACAAGGTCGTGCTCGAGGTGCCTGCACCCGCAGCCGGCACCCTGGAGTCCATCAAGATCGAAGACGGTGCAACGGTCACCGCCGGCCAGGTGCTGGCGCTGCTTGCCGAGGGTGCTGTTGCCGAGCCGGCTGCCAACGCCGAGCCCGCCGAAAGCAACAACGGCGCGGCTGAGGCAGCGGCCGCCGCTGCGGAACCGGCAGCGTCCTCCAGTTCGCACAAGCTGAGCCCGGCTGTGCGCCGATTGCTCGACGAGCACGATCTTGACGCGACGATCATTTCGGGGTCGGGCAAGGACGGCCGCATCACGAAGACGGATATCATGGCGTACCTCAAGTCGCACAGCGACGAAGACGTGGCGCCCGATGACTCGGACGGTACGCCCGCGGTTGCGATGGAGCCGGTCGGCGCCCGCACCGAACAGCGTGTGCCCATGACGCGACTGCGTGCGCGTATTGCCGAACGCATGGTCGAAGCGCAGCACACCGCTGCCATGCTCACGACGTTCAACGAGATCGACCTGACCGAAGTCATGGCGCTGCGCTCGCGTTACAAGGAATCTTTCGAGAAAGCCCACGATGCGAAGCTGGGCTTCATGTCCTTCTTCAGCAAGGCGGCCGTCGAGGCGTTGAAGAAGTTCCCCGTCGTCAACGCATCCGTCGAAGGTAACGACATCGTCTACCACGATTACTACGACATCGGCATCGCCGTGTCATCAGATCGTGGTCTGATGGTACCCGTGCTGCGTGACGTCGACGCCATGTCGTTCGCCGAGGTAGAGAGCGCGATTGCCGAGCTTGGTCGCAAGGCCCGCGACGGCGCGATCAGCATGGAAGATCTGACCGGCGGCACCTTTACGATTACGAATGGCGGCATCTTCGGTTCGCTGTTGTCGACACCGATCCTCAATCCGCCGCAAAGTGCGATTCTTGGCATGCACACCATTCAGCAGCGACCGATGGTCGTTGATGGCGAAGTGCTGCCGCGGCCGATGATGTACGTAGCACTGACCTACGATCACCGCATCATCGACGGGAAAGAAGCCGTGCAGTTCCTTATCAGCATCAAGAATTCGCTGGAAGACCCGAGCAGGTTGCTGCTGCAGGTCTGACCGCCCAACTACCAAGACAGTCGGAATCGGCTCACAGCGATTCCCGATCAGAGAAACCAATGAGCAAGAGTTACGACGTCGTAGTCATCGGTGCCGGTCCAGCCGGCTACATCGCAGCCATTCGAGCCAGTCAGCATGGCTTGAAAACGGCCTGTATCGACGCGTGGCAGAATCGGGACGGCAAGTACGCGTTTGGCGGCACGTGCCTGAATGCGGGTTGCATACCGTCGAAAGCGCTGCTCGAGTCATCCGAGCTGTTTCATCGCGCCGGTCATGAGTTCAAGAAACACGGCATCGAAGTGTCGGCGCCGAAGATCGACGTGGCTGCCATGCAAAAGCGCAAGGACAGTATCGTCCGACAGCTCACGGGCGGCATCGCGGGACTCTTCAAGGCTGCCAAGGTCGATGGCCTGGTTGGCCACGGCAAGCTGATCGCGCCGGGGCAGGTTGAATTCACCGCGGCGGACGGCACGGTCGAGATGATCGAAGCTCGCAACGTCGTACTCGCAACCGGCTCAACGCCGATCGAACTGCCGATAGCGCCTTTCGACGGCGACCGCATCGTCGATTCCTGGGGTGCACTCGATTTCCCCGAAGTGCCGAAGACGATGGGGGTCGTCGGCGGCGGCGTGATCGGCCTCGAGCTTGGCAGCGTCTGGTCCCGACTGGGCTCTGAAGTCGTTGTCCTCGAAGCAATGGACGACTTCCTGTTTATGGCGGATCGCGATATCGCGCGCGACGCAGCGAAACAGTTCAAGGCGCAGGGCCTCGACATTCGCCTCGGTGCGAAAGTGACGGAGGCCAAAGCCAGCGCCAAGGGCGTCACCGTCAAGTACACGGACAAGGACGGCGACCAGACCCTCAACGTCGAACGTCTCGTCGTCGCAGTCGGTCGACGACCGTACACCGAGAACCTGTTCGGCGACGCTGCCGGCGTGTCGCTCGACGAACGAGGGTTCATCAAGGTCGATGACGAATGCCGGACAAGCGTACCCGGCGTCTATGCGGTCGGGGACTGCGTGCGCGGACCAATGCTTGCGCACAAGGGCAGCGAGGAGGGCGTGATGGTCGCCGACCTTATCGCCGGCGAAGTCGCGGAAATGAATTACGACGTCATCCCCTCCGTCATTTACACCGCGCCGGAAATCGCGTGGGTCGGCAAGACGGAAGCTGAAGTCAAAGCGTCGGGTCGCGCGTACAAGACGGGGTCATTCCCGTTTGCCGCAAGCGGTCGTGCGAAGGCCATGGAGCAGACCGGCGGTCTCGTGAAGATGATCTCCAGCGAGGATGACGACGAGCTGCTCGGCGTGCACATCGTTGGGCCGATGGCGGGCGAGCTGATTGGCGAGGTCGTGCTGGCGATGGAGTTTCAGGCCAGCACGGAAGACATTCAGCGAACGATCCATGCGCATCCGAGTCTGGCCGAGGCCATTCACGAGGCGTCGCTGGCCGTCGATAAACGCGCGCTCAACTTCCCGAACCGCTAGCGGCAAGCAGACTCGGCTTCACGCGTTGCGTCGGACAGACGTGACGTTCGGCAGCAGTTCGAGGCGGCTCATTACCCGGCTGAGCGCCGGCAGGTTCGGCACCGAGACGGTCAGGTTCATTACTGCCTGCATCAGCTTCTTGTCGGAAAGCGTCTGCACGCCGTCGATACTGACGTTCTCGTCCGACAGCACGTTACTGATGTCTCGCAGAAGCCCCTGCCGATCGTAGGCGCGTACCGTGAGTTCCGCTGAGTAGTACGCGTCGTCTGACTCACCCCAGCTGACTTCGATGACCCGCTCCGGGTGTTGCCCCGACAGGTTCAATAGGTTGCCGCAATCCTGGCGGTGAATGCTGACGCCTTTTAGCTGTGTGATGTAGCCAATGATGGGTTCCGGCGGAACCGGTCGGCAGCAGCGGGCGAAGTTGCACATCAGATCACCAACGCCGAGCACCGCAATCCGTTCTGATGCGCCCGCTTTCTTCGGCCCGTGGCGGCGCTTGCGAAACGTCTCTTCCGGCTCGTCGCGTCGACGCAGTGCCTGAATCGCGTTGACCACGGCAGCCGCCGTCACGTCGCCGGCGCCGAGAGCGATACACAGGCTGTCCAGATCCGGGAATTTCAGTTCGGTCGCGATGGCGTCGAGTGCCTGGTCTTTGGCATTCAGCCTGCTGAGTTCGCGATCGATGATTTCGCGGCCCTGACGCAGGTTCTGTTCCTTGTCCTGTTCGCGGAACCAGTTACGCACCTTGGTTCGACTGCGCGAAGCGGCCAGATAGCCAAGCTGGGGATTCAGCCAGTCCCGGCTCGGCTGCGGTTGTGCGCCCGTGATGATGTCGACAGAGTCGCCATTATTCAGCTTGTAGGTCAACGGAACGATCTTGCCGTTGATCTTCGCACCGCGGCAGCGATGCCCGACCTGCGTGTGCACGTGGTAAGCGAAGTCGAGCGGCGTCGCGCCCATCGGCAGGTCCACGACGTCGCCCTTCGGCGTAATCGCATAGACCCGGTCTTCGAAGACGTCGTCGCGAATCTGCTCCAGCAGGTCGCTGTCGCGGTCGGTGGGTTCGAGGAGCTGACGCAGGAAATCGATCTTCTGGTCAAACGCGCCGACCGGTCCGGACCCTTCCTTGTAACGCCAGTGCGCGGCGACACCGAGTTCGGCGTGCCGATGCATCTCGAAAGTGCGTATCTGGATTTCCAGCGTCTTGCCGCCGGGTCCGACGACCGCCGTGTGCAGCGACTGGTAGTTGTTCTCCTTGGGATTCGCGATGTAGTCGTCAAACTCGCCGGGCAGGTACTGCCAGAGATGATGGACGACGCCGAGCGCCGCGTAACACTTTGCCACGTCGTGCACGAATACCCGAACAGCGCGCACGTCGAAGATCTGCTCGAGACCGCGCGACTTGCGCTGCATCTTTCGCCAGATGCTGTAAATGTGCTTCGGCCGTCCGCTGACTTCGGCCTCTATGCCTGCATCCGTGAGTTCTGCCTGCAGCATCTCGCGAACGGAGTCGATGAACTGCTCGCGCTCAACACGCTTCTCCTTGAGCATGCGTGCGATGCGTTTGTAGGTGTCGGGTTCGAGAAAACGAAAGGCAAGATCCTCGAGTTCCCATTTGAACTGCCAGGCGCCGAGTCGACTGGCGACGGGTGCGTATATCTCGCGGGTCTCGAGCGCGAGCCTGTGTTGCTCCTCCGGACGTTTCTTTGCGTCGCGCAGTCGAAGTACCTGTTCGGCGACCCGGATCAGGACCAGTCGCGGGTCGGAGACGACAGCCAGGAGCATGCGGCGGAGCGCGTCCGACTGCTGGGTTGCCAGGGCCTCGCCCGGCTGCCAGTCGTCCGGCAGCGCAAACTGTCCGAGCTGCACGAGTCCGTCCACGGCCTGCACGCAGTTCTCGAGCGGCCCACCTTCGAGGTCACTCCAGGTCAGCCGCTGTTCCCGAAACAGCGGATACAAGAGGATTGCGGCCTGCAGCTGTGGCTGCAGCTGGAACGGCTGTACGGCGTCGAGCAGGGCCTCGCCCTCGGCCACGAGGTCCGGTGCACGATCCTGCGTCAGCCGGGCAGCGCCGACGAGCATGTCGTCAGCGACACCGTCCGGAATCGCGTTTTCAGTTGGTGTGGCAGGCATTTAGCGTACGGGCCGGTGATGTGTACGGGTCCGAGAACCGGTATCATACGGGCAGATTCGCGCCGGTGTCGGTTCACTCACGAGTGGATCGCGCCCGATTGTAGCTTGGGCAAGAAGCTCGGTTAAGGCCAGGTAATCACGGACACCGTCTGACGGCAGGCTGCCCGGATTTCCGTCGGCCGTGATTTCGCAGCTCTGCCGGCGCCCGGGACTCGGACACGAAACATCAAGCAGGACTATGGCTGGACACAGTAAGTGGGCGAACATTCAGCACCGCAAGGGCGCCCAGGACAAAAAGCGCGGCAAGCTTTTCACCAAGCTGATTCGTGAAATCACCGTTGCTGCACGCATGGGCGGCGGCGATCTCACGGCGAACCCACGGTTGCGACTGGCGGTCGACAAGGCCAAGGCGCAGAGCATGCCCAAGGACAACATCGATCGGGCCATCAAACGCGGTGCGGGCGATACGGACGGGGACGATTTCCAGGAGATTCGGTACGAAGGTTACGGTCCCGGAGGCACCGCCGTGATGGTCGATTGCATGACCGACAATCGCAATCGAACCGTCGCTGAAGTTCGGCATGCGTTTTCGAAGTTTGGCGGCAATCTTGGCGCTGACGGATCCGTGGCGTACCTGTTCAATCACGTTGGCCTGATCAGCTACCCACCCGGCAGTGATGAAGACGTTGTGATGGAAGCGGCAATCGAAGCGGGTGCTGAAGACGTCATCGTCGATACGGACAAGTCCATCGAGGTGCTGACAGAGCCCGGTGATTTCGAGTCGGTTCGGGACGCGATGCGTGAGGCCGGTATCGAGCCTGACACGGCTGAGCTGACAATGCGCGCGTCGACGAGCGCCGAGCTGGATGCCGACGCGGCCAGCACCATGATCAAGCTACTGGAAATGCTCGAGGATCTGGACGACGTCCAGAACGTCTACAGCAATGCCGATATCTCCGATGAGATTCTGGCCGCGCTCTGAGGCCGACGCTTGAGTCGCCGCGTACGCATTCTCGGCATAGACCCTGGCTCCCGCCTGACCGGATTCGGCGTTGTCGACCTCGTCGACGATCGCACCCGGTTTGTCGCGAGTGGCGCAGTGCGCACGACCGACGGCGAATTTCCCGATCGCCTGCGGCAGATCTTCGTGGCCGTCGAAGAGCTGGTCAGAGAATACGAGCCGCAGGAACTCGCTATCGAAAGCGTCTTTGTGCACAAGAACGCAGGCAGCGCCTTGAAGCTTGGGCATGCTCGTGCAGCGGCACTGTGCGCCACGTTCTCTGCGAGTCTGTCCGTGCATGAGTACGCGCCACGGGAGATCAAGCAGGCGATTACGGGCACCGGCAACGCGACCAAGGAGCAGGTCCAGCACATGGTGGTTCGTCTGCTGGGCCTGGATGGGACGCCGTCGGCGGATGCCTCTGACGCGCTTGCGGCTGCCCTGTGTCATGGGCATCGCCGGCAGCTCGACGGTCGCGTTAGCGACGTTGTCACATTGGGCGGCGTTGGATGATCGGCTCGATTCGAGGGGTTGTTCTCGCAAAGACTCCGCCACAGATTATCGTCGAGTGTCACGGTCTCGGTTACGAGGTTGAGACGCCAATGTCGACGTTTCTGGAACTGCCGGAGGTTGGCAAGGAAGTGTTCTTGCACACGCATCTGCAGGTTCGCGAGGATGCACAAACCCTGTTCGGCTTCGCCAGCAGCGCAGAGAAGGCACTGTTCCGGAGCCTGCTGAAGGTGAGTGGTGTTGGCGCCAAGATGGGTCTTGCGATTCTCTCGGGCATGACCGTCGACGGTTTTGCTCGCTGCGTTCAGCACGAGGATTCGGCAACGCTCGTCAAGATTCCCGGGGTGGGCAAAAAGACGGCGGAACGACTGATCATCGAGATGCGCGATCGGCTGAGCACAGACGACGTGGCAATCGGTGCAAGCGTGACGCCGATCGGTGCCACGAGCGACCCGCGCGGTGAAGCGTTCGATGCACTCGTCGCCCTCGGTTACAAGCCTGCCGAGGTCAAGAGGCTTCTGTCCGGCGTCGACAAGGACATCGACTCGGCGGAAGACATTATTCGCAGCGCGCTGCGCACGGCGGCGAACTGACATGGCCGGCATCGAACACGACCGGCTTACCGCGGGTGAATCCCAGGGCGACGACCGGGCGTTTGACCGGGCGATCCGACCGAAGACCCTGGCGGACTATCGCGGTCAGCCCAGTGTGCAACAGCAGATGGAGATCTTCATCACGGCTGCCCGCAATCGGTCAGAGGCGCTCGATCATGTCCTGATCTTCGGCCCGCCGGGTCTCGGCAAGACGACGCTCGCGCACATCATTGCGAACGAGATGGGTGTTGCAATGAGACAGACGTCGGGACCGGTGCTCGAACGGCCGGGCGACCTGGCGGCGATTCTCACGAATCTCGAGGCCAACGATGTGCTGTTCGTCGATGAGATTCACAGGCTCAGTCCGGTCGTCGAGGAAGTCCTGTACCCCGCGATGGAAGACTTTCAGCTCGACATTGTCATCGGCGAAGGGCCGTCTGCCCGGTCCATCAAGCTCGACCTGCCGCCGTTTACGCTGGTGGGTGCAACGACGCGCGCCGGGCTGCTGACGTCACCGCTACGCGATCGTTTCGGTATCGTGCAGCGACTTGAGTTCTATTCGAGTGCCGATCTGACGGGCATTGCCGAACGGTCGGCCGGCATCCTGAATCTGCCGATCGAACCGGCCGGCGCAGAGCAGATCGCCAGACGGGCGCGTGGGACGCCGCGTATCGTGAACCGGCTTTTGCGTCGCGTCCGCGACTTCGCCGAAGTACAGGCGGATGGAACGGTCACCGAGGCCGTGGCAGTCAGCGCAATGGACATGCTGGAGGTCGATCCGAACGGCTTCGATGCGATGGACCGTCGTCTGCTGCAAACCATCATCGAAAAATTCGACGGCGGTCCGGTCGGCATCGAGAGCCTTGCGGCCGCGATCGGCGAGGAGCGCGGCACTATCGAGGATGTTCTCGAGCCGTACCTGATCCAGCAGGGGTACATGATGCGTACGGCTCGCGGTCGCGTCGCCACGCGCAATGCGTATCTGCACTTCGGCCTGAAACCACCGAGCGCCGAAGCGACCGCCGACCTGCCGTTGTTCGACCAGTCCTGACTGCCCGCCAATGAGCGAATCGTCGACTGATTTCACCTGGCCTGTCCGGGTCTATTACGAAGATACCGACATGCAGGGCGTCGTCTACTACGCGAATTACTTTCGTTTCATGGAAAGGGCGCGGACCGAATGGATTCGGTCGCTCGGTATCGAACAGGACGAATTCCTGCGCGAACACCGACGTCTGTTCGTTGTCGTAGAGACCAAGGCCGAATTTATCCAGCCGGCGCGATTCAACGATCAGCTTGTGGTCACCGTCGGGCTGGAAGAACGTTCACGCGCAAGCTTTCTGTTGCAACAGCGAATCCACCGTGAGTCGGCCGAAGGGGAGCTGCTTTGCAAGGGCGTCGTGCGCGCTGCCTGCATCAATGCGGACACCTCAAAACCGGCCCGACTTCCAGAATTGTTATTCGAGGGACTAACACCATGAGCACCGACCTGTCATTCATCCATCTGATCATGGAGGCGAGCCTGCTCGTGCAGCTCGTCATGCTGATGCTGGTGGTGGCATCGCTGATGTCCTGGACGATCATCTTCAGCAAGCGGGGCCTGATTCGAAAAACCAAGGCCTCGTCCGATGAGTTCGAGTCCAACTTCTGGTCCGGTGGCGACCTGAATACCCTCTATCGGGACGCCGGCCGGCAGAAGGGCGGCAGCGTCGGCATGGCCAGCATTTTCGAAGCCGGCTTCCGTGAATTCACGCGGCTGTCCAGCCAGCCCGACGTGCGGCCGGACAAACTGGTCGAGGAAAGCCGACGCGCCATGCGCGTGGCGCAGCTGCGTGAGGTCGACCGGCTGGAGCAGAGTCTCGCAACCCTGGCGACGATCGGCTCCACGAGTCCCTATGTCGGGCTGTTCGGTACGGTCATCGGCATCATGAACACCTTCCGGCAGCTGGCAGGTCAGCAGACGACGACGCTGGCGGCGGTTGCACCCGGCATCTCGGAGGCGTTGATTGCAACCGCGATGGGCTTGTTCGCGGCCATCCCGGCGGTGGTTGCCTTCAACCGATACGCCGACAAGGTGGCACGGCTGGAGATCCGCTACGACGGATTCACGGAGGAATTCACCAGCATTCTGCAGCGCCACGCGAACCGGAAGGCGTCCTGACATGCCCTCGCCATTGCAGAAACGAAAGCTTATGGGGGACATCAACGTCGTCCCTTACATCGACGTGATGCTCGTGCTGCTGATTATCTTCATGGTCACGGCGCCGCTGCTGACACCTGGCATCGAGGTCGAACTGCCCAAGGCCGGTGCTGGCGCGCTGAGTGATGCGACGAATCTGCCCTTGGTATTGAGCGTCGACGAAACCGGAAACCTGTACATCAACGTGGGCGATAACGAAGACCAGCCGGCCTCGGCCGAGGACATCGTTAACCGCACGCGCATCATCCTGTCCGAGAAGCCGGGTACACCGGTGCTGGTCAAGGCAGATCGGCGCGTGCAGTACGAGTACGTGGTCGGCGCCATGGTGCTATTGCAGCAAGGTGGCGCCGCGAACGTCGGCTTCGTCACGGACCCGCTGGACACCTATCCGATTCCCGAGTAGCCGCGAACCATGCGCGATCGCTACAACATCCTGGCCATGCTCAGCTCCGGCATCCTGCATGCCGCGTTCGTGGCGTCGTTGTTGTACGCGTTCGATTTTTCCCGGACGGTGACGCCTCCGGTTCCGCTTACGCTGAAAGGCACGGTGCTGGCCGACGGACCGCTGCCGCCGCCACCCACGCCGGAGCCCGAGCCCGAACCGGAACCAGAGCCCGAACCAGAGCCGGAACCGGAACCTGTCGTTGAAGAAGAGCCGGTCGTCGAACCACCGCCGGAGCCTGAACCGGATCCCGCTGTGGCCGAGCGCGAGCGCGCCGAGGCTGAAGAGCGCATGCGTCAGGAGGAACTGGCGCGGGAACGGGAGCGTGTTGCACGAGAGCAGGAGGCGGAACGCCAGCGCCAACGCGAGGCCGAAGCCGAGCGCAAACGGCGGGCCGAGGCCGAGCAGGAGCGCCGCCGCCAGGAGGCGGAGCAGCGCCGACAGGCAGAGATACGGCGGCAGCAGGAAGAGAATGAGCGTCGTCGGCGCGAGGCAGAGGAAGCGGAGCGGCAGGCCCAGCTTGCGGCGGAGCTGGCTGCGGAACAGTCTCGTATCGACGCGATGAACGCAGGCGCGCTCGAGCGGTACTCGTTTGCGCTGCAGCAGAAGATCCAGCGCAACTGGATCCGACCAGCGAGCGCTACGGCGGGGACGAGCTGCACGGTCTCTGTGAGCCAGGACGCGCGCGGCGAGGTGCTGCGCGTGGTCGTGGAGCGATGCAACGGCGACGAGGCAGTCCGCCGTTCGGTCGAGGCAGCGGTGTACAAAGCCTCGCCGTTACCGCTGCCCGAGCAATCCAGTTTGTTTGAACGAAACTTGCGATTCGTATTCGAACCGACACAATAAGCAGGCGTTTGGGCAAACGAGACTTCTCATGCGAGGACACATTTTTCGCGCGGTCGCG
>CAZMEA010000021.1:0-20306 GCA_964565135.1 uncultured Woeseiaceae bacterium | reverse complement strand
GGGTCAGCTCATTGGCGCCAGCGCAGCCCTGGCAATGGTCGAACTCGCCCGCAAACTGCAGCGGCCGGTCGTCGTTCTGGCGGACAACCCGCGCAACGCCGATCAACTGGAAGCGGAGCTACGCTACTTCGCGGGGGACGCCCTGCCGGTCAGCCATTTCGTGGAATGGGAAACGCTGCCTTACGACGCGTTCTCTCCGCACCAGGACATCATTTCCCAGCGACTGAACGTTCTCGGCTCGCTCCCGTCGGCGACCAATGGAATTTGCGTCGTATCCGCACCTTCCCTTCTTCAGAGGCTACCACCGTGTGACTACGTTGGCGCACGGACACTGGTACTGCGCGTCGGTCAGACGCTGGATCGCGACAACTTCGTGAGCGATCTCGCTGCGTGTGGCTATGCACGGGTGCCGCAGGTCACCGAGCACGGCGAATACGCGGTGCGCGGCGCTCTGATCGACGTGTTTCCCATGGGCTCGACATCGCCGGTCCGCATTGACCTGTTCGACGACGAAATTGACTCGCTGCGGTTCTTCGAGCCACAAAGCCAGCTTTCGGCCGACAAGGTTGACGAACTCCGGATACTACCGGCCAGCGAGATTCCGCTCGACGAGGCCGGTATTCGTGACTTCCGCCTGCGTTACCGCGAACGCTTCGAAGGTCAACCGTCGAAGTCACGGGTTTACAGCGACGTCTCCAACGGCATCGCGCACGGTGGCATTGAGTACTACCTGCCGCTCTTTTTCGATTCACCGGCCGGATTCCTGGACTATTGTCCGCGGGACAGCCTTATCCTGGTGCCGGAGGATCTGGGCGACATTCTCGACAACGCCTGGCAGGAAATCGAAGAGCGGTACGACCTTTGCAGCATTGATGCCGAACGGCCGATCCTGAAACCCGCAGAGAGCTTCCTGGAGCCCGGCGCAGTCCAGGCAGGCCTCGACGAGATGCAGCGCGTCATCTATAGCAATCACTCCGCTCCCGAGTCCCCGGGTCATCTCAACATTGCGACCCAAAAGCCGCCGGCGCTGCGTATCGAGACGCGCTACGAGGACGCCTCTGCGGCCCTGCAGCAGTTCATGGCGTCGTTCGATGGCCGCGTTCTGTTTACGGCCGATTCGCCGGGTCGTCGCGAAAGCGTTATGGATTTCCTGCGCGGGCGCGGCTTCGAAATTGAGCGCAGCGAATCGTTCCGGGACTTCCTCACCGGCGATGCTCGAATCGGCGTCGGCGTGGCACCGCTGGAGGACGGCGTCCTGCTGACCGATGCGCGACTCGCGATTGTGTCTGAACAGCAGCTGTTCGGAGACCGGCCGAAGCAACGCCGCCGCCTGCGGCGCAGCGAGCGAGATCCGGAGTCGATCATTCGGCAGCTGAATGATCTCGAGATTGGCTCGCCGGTGGTGCACGAAGAATTTGGGGTCGGACGGTATCGCGGACTGGTTACCCTGGAAACCGGCGGCATCAGCGCCGAATTTCTCATGCTGGAATACGCCGACGACGACAAGCTGTACGTACCCGTGACATCACTCGAGCTGATCTCCCGGTACACTGGTGCTTCGCCGGAAAATGCGCCGTTGCATCGCCTCGGCAGTGACCAGTGGGCTAAAGCGAAAAAGCGCGCGATCGCGCGCATCCGCGATGTTGCTGCAGAACTGCTCGACATCTACGCGCGTCGCGCCGCACGGCCGGGCAACCGACTGCGCTGGCCAGAGGCCGATTACCGCGCGTTTGAGGCCGGTTTCCCGTTCGTCGCCACAGAAGATCAAGTCCAGGCCATCGATGATGTACTCAGCGACCTGGCGTCAGACCGACCGATGGACCGCATCGTGTGCGGTGATGTCGGCTTCGGCAAAACAGAGGTCGCGCTTCGCGCGACGTTCGCCGCCGTGACAGCCGGCAAGCAGGTCGCCGTGCTGGTGCCGACGACTTTACTGGCGCAGCAACACGGTCAGACGTTCCGCGACCGGTTCGCAGACTGGCCAGTTCGTGTCGAAGTGCTATCCCGCTTCCGCTCCAGGAAAAACGCTGAGGAAGTCGTTGCCGGGCTCAAAGCCGGCACCGTCGATGTGGTCATCGGCACGCATCGACTACTGCAGCACCTGAAAGACATCCGGGACGCAGGTCTGGTCATCGTCGACGAGGAACACCGCTTCGGCGTACGCCACAAGGAGGCCCTCAAGTCTCTGAAGGCAGAGATCGACGTTCTGACGCTTACCGCGACGCCGATCCCAAGGACGTTAAATCTCGCGCTTGGCGGCCTGCGCGAAATGTCTCTAATCACAACACCACCGGCCGAGCGCCTTGCCGTAAAAACGTTTGTTGCCCAGTGGAACGACGGCATGATTCGCGAGGCCTGCCTGCGCGAGATCAAGCGCGGCGGTCAGGTGTACTTTGTACACAACCGCGTCCAGGACATCGAGGACGTTGCCTACAGACTCGAAAAACTCGTACCGGAGGCCACTCTGAGGATAGGCCACGGGCAGATGTCCGAAAGGGAACTCGAGCAGGTGATGCTCGACTTCTATCATCGGCGATTCAATGTCCTGGTCTGTACAACCATTGTCGAAAGCGGCATCGATGTACCGACCGCGAATACGATTATCATCAATCGGGCGGACCGCTTCGGACTTGCGCAGCTCCATCAGCTGAGAGGCCGAGTCGGTCGGTCACACCATCGCGCCTACGCCTATCTCGTCGCCCCTCCCAAAGCGGCGATGACGGCCGATGCCGAGAAGCGGCTCGAGGCAATAGATTCCCTCGAGGATCTCGGTTCAGGATTCACACTGGCAACGCACGATCTCGAGATTCGCGGCGCCGGCGAATTGCTGGGAGATACGCAGAGCGGTCAGATGCACGAGATTGGCTTTTCCCTTTACACGGAAATGCTCGGCAGGACGATCGAGGCGATGAAGGCCGGGGAGACACCGAATCTCGACCGCCCCCTGAACGCCGGGGTCGAGATCAATCTTCACGTGCCCGCACTGCTGCCCGACGACTACGTACCCGACGTTCACCTGCGGCTTATTCTGTATAAGCGTATCGCAAGCATGCGTAGCACCGAGGAGCTGCGCGAACTTCAGGTAGAACTGATCGATCGCTTCGGGCTGCTGCCGGAGCCGGCCAAGACGCTAATGCGCGTTGCCGCCATCAAACTCCGCGCGGCCGGGCTTGGCATCGAAAAGATTGATGCGGCAGATCAAGGTGGCTATGTACAGTTCTCCGAAAACGCCGACCTCGATCCGATGGTTATTATCCGCTTGATCCAGAATGAAGGTCGGACCTATCGCATGCGCGGTGCAACTCGGCTACAGTTTGCCGGTAACTTCGCTGACCTCGAGACGCGCCTCGGCGCTCTGGACACTTTGTTGGACAAACTCGAATCCGGCGGTGACCCGGGCCGGGCACTGGCGGGCTGATTTGCGCTCTCGGTAATGGATGACTGACATGACACTCCGGCGAGAAAATGCGGCTGCGCTGGTACTGATCGCGTTTGGCATGTTGCAGCAGCCGGGCGCAATCGCGCAGACCCCCCAGGATCCATCTGCGGACGACGATGCGCCCAGTCGATACGCGCTGGAGTTCATTGTGTTTCGCTATGACGAGAGCGTTTCGGCGGGGACGGAAGTGTTCCTACCGGACCTGCCGGAACCAGAGCCGATTCCGGACGTCGAAGACGATGTGCCGCCATTGTCTGGCCTGCCAGACACTTTGGACCCTGGCCTGCCAGACACTCTGGACAATGAGCGTCAGGAGTTCGCATCTTTCGCCAACGCCGAGACCGCGGATGTCGATTCAGCTGCAAGCGACGCACCGGCATTTGGCGACGATCGCATGCTGTCCGAGACAATGCTCGACGAACCGGTCGAGATTCTGCCTTTCGGCGAAGCCGACTTCGCTGTAACCGAACTCGATGCGTTTCGCACGCGTGATGCAATTGACCTGCGCCTTATTCCCCAGGATGCGCTGAGCATGACCGACGTGCACGAACGGCTGCTGTTGCTGGACGCGTATGAGCCGGTTCTCTGGAGTGGTTGGACGCAGATCGTCGTCGAGCAGGACAGATCCCTGGCGATCGATTTGCGCCGACTGGGCGCTCCTCCCGACGACATCGACGGTACACTGACGCTCTACCTTGGTCGCTTCGTGCACCTGGTTGCTGATCTCACGTGGTCGATTCCGGAGTCAGGAACAGGCTTTGGCGAGGTGATCGACGCCGCACCGTCGACGGATGTGCCCTACTTTGGTGACGGCGCTGCCGACAGTGATTACTTCGGCATGCGGGCCGATCCGAATACGGTATACGTCCGCTATAGCATCGCAGAAGACCGCATCATGCGTAACGGAGACACCCGATACTTCGACCATCCGAGGTTCGGTTTGATTGCCCGCCTGACGCTGGTTGAGCCGGGATCTGCGCTCGATCCGACGCCAGCAATCGACGACATGGCCGTTCCCGTTGAAGGTGCAACGGGCAACCCGGCGGTCTTACCCGCCGACGACAGCGGCGTTCTGCAGCCCGCCACCTTGCCGCAGTAGCCGGTCCAGCGAGGCTTCCGCCGATCGTGATACCGATCGCGGGTCGAACGACGCAGCGTGCCACGTCACGGTCACAAACCGGTCGTACCTGGAACGCGGATGGTGCAATCCAAGGTCGTGCACCGATGCCGCAATCTTTTCCGCAAACGCGTCCAGCGGCGCCTGCTCGGAACCGTGGGACAGCACGAGGATGACACCACCGTCTTCCCCCGGAGCGCACGCAGCGACGTCGCTCGCACGCTTCAGGTTCCGACGCACAATCTGCGCGACGCGACGTTGGCTGGATTCGGCACCATGGCGGCCAAAGACACCGGCGTAGGCATCGTAATCATCGAAACGAAACACCGTCAGGCCCAACAATGCGCCCTCGCGCGCTGCTACCGCCCAGTCGTGCACCAGGATCTCCCGGAACGATGTCTCGTTCATGAGCCCGGTGACCGGATCTTCGGCGCTCAGGTCACGGACTCGTCGAGTCGCCCCGGTGAATGCACTAACGGTCTTGCCATCCCCGGACACCGTTACCTGGCGCCCCGCCGTGCGCAGATAGGCGGCGCAATAGTCCGCTGACGATCCGTCGTCGTGACGAATGGGCATTAGCGTCAGCAGAAACTCGCGTGAGGCGACATCGACCGGAATCGTCGCCGGCTCGAGTGTCCTTAAGGCCGAACCAGCCTCACGCGTCATGTCCTTGCCAATCAGCGGTTCCATGACGTCCGGAAAGGACCGGTTCAGCGTGTCCTTTACGTCAGTGAGGGCATGAAATGCGGGATTCACGAGTACGATTGGCCAGTCCGGGCTGTCCACGCGCACCAGAAGAACGGGCTCGGAGGTCGCAGCGATCAGCTCCAGCAGAACGTCATTGGGAATCTCGGCCATGCCGCAAGTGTGCGCAATGCCGCAGCGCTACACTGTGTCGCGGTTCACAGGCTGCTAAGCCCTGAAAAACGCCTCTAAAACGCGCATTGCTGCCGCTCGTGCCGCGGCGATCGACGCCTCGATATCCGCGTGGATTTCGCCTGCTCCGCGGCCGGCCGCCGGATTCACCAGCATCGACAGGCAGGCCGTGTCGATACCCAGTTCCCGAAGCAAGCCGACCTCGGGCATGGCCGTCATGCCAATCAGATCTACACCGTCGCGTTCGAGTCGGTCCACCTCTGCAGCGGTTTCAAGACGCGGACCCTGCGTAACCCCGTAAACGCCGCCGTCGTGGCAGACAACGCCGGCCGCCGCGGCCGCCAAACAGAGTCGCTCACGTACCCCGGGATTGAACGGTTCGGTCAGGTCAATGTGCTCGACGCCGGACTCCCCGCCGTCGAAAAACGTGTGCTCGCGACCCCACGTGTAGTCGATAAGCTGTGCAGGAACGGCAAGTTCTCCGGCCTGCATTGCGCTCGGAATGAAGCCAACCGTGTTCAGGGAGACGACTTTCTTTACACCGAGCGATTCGAGCATCCAGGCATTGGCTCGATAGTTTATGCGGTGCGGCGGTATCTCATGAGATGAGCCGTGGCGCGGAAGCACCAGCACGACCTGTCCACCGATCGTTACCGACCGACATGGGGCTGACGTCGTGCCATAAGGCGTTTCCCGACCGGCAACGTCATCGCCGGCGCCAAACTCGTGCAGCCCGCTTCCGGTGATAAGACCGAAGTCCGCGGTTCCGGGGACCATCAGGCGTCGAGTTTCAGAACGGGACGTGCCATCGCCTTGTTCACGACCTCTGTGGCCGCTTGCCAGGCGTCGCTGTCGTGCAAGGACGCGAGATCGCCCGAGTGCGTACCGTGCAGGCGGGCCAGGCGCACCAGCGACGGCGGGTTGGAGTAGTCACCCAGAGACGCTACTGCGCGCGCAGCTGCCGTCCTGTCATTGCAAATAACCACCATGTCGCAGCCCGCTTGCAATGCCATTGCCGCTCGTTCAGGCATGCTGCCGAACTGCGCGGTCGCCTTCATGCTCATGTCATCGGTGAATACGGCACCGTCGAAGCGCAGCTCGCCACGTAGCTGGCGCTGGATCCAGTATGACGACAGGCTTGCAGGCATCGCATCGGCCTCGGCGTAAACCACGTGCGACAGCATCACGGCCGGCAAAAGGCGGTGCTGCATGAGCGTCTCGTACGGCCGTATGTCATCGAGGATGTCGCCGAAATCACGACGATCAACAGGAAGATGCTCGTGGGAATCCGCGGCAACCGCGCCGTGCCCGGGGAAATGCTTGCCGACCGCCGACATACCGGCGTTCGACAGACCACGGCAGTACCGCAGCGTCAATGCGGCAACCACGTCCGGGCGTCGATGAAAGGCGCGGTCGCCAATGGCCGAGTTGACACCCCAGTCCAGATCCAGACAGGGCGAAAACGACAGATCGATACCAACGGCCAGTAGTTCCGAACCGATGAGCCAACCCACCTGTTCCGCAAGGTCCAATGCAGCGTCGGTATCCCGGTCGTACAGGCGACCGAGCTGGCGCATCGGGGGAATCTGCGTAAAGCCCTCTCTGAAACGCTGCACCCGCCCACCTTCGTAATCCACAGCAACGAGGAGTGGCGGCGTCCGTAACGCGCGGACTTCGGCAACAAGATCCGCGATCTGTGCCGGCGATGCGTAGTTTCGGGCAAACAGGATGAAGCCGCCGACTGCGGGGTCTCGAAGGAGCTCACGGTCCGTCGGCAACAGCTCCGTGCCTTCGATGTCGAGCATGATGGGACCTAGTGCCATACCGAGAAGCCTAGCGCGATTGGCCGCGCCGTCAAAACATCAGTCGCCGCGAGCGAATACGGCAATGGACTCGACGTGTGCCGTGTGCGGGAACATGTCGATGATTCCGGCAGCCTCGAGCTTGTAGCCATGCACATTGACGAGCTCGCCGGCATCTCGTGCCAGCGTCCCTGGATGACAGGACACGTATACAATTTTCCTGGGGCGCAGTCGTGACATCTGCTTGACAACTTCCAGCGCGCCGCTCCTCGCCGGATCGAGAAGGATCCGGTCCCACTGGTCATTCAGCCATGTTGCTTTCTCGTCGATAGCCGAAAGGTCGGACGCAATAAAATCGGCGTTGTCGATTGCGTTGCGTGTGGCGTTCGACCGCGCACGGATCACCTGTTGCTCTTCGCCCTCGATACCCAAGACACGGGCCGCCTTTCGCGCCAGCGGCAACGTGAAGTTGCCGATACCGCAGTAAAGGTCAAGCACCCTGTGTTCGGTGTCGACGTCCAGCAGCTCGATCGCGCGTGCAACCATGGCCTCATTGATCGCCCCGTTGACCTGAACGAAATCGGTGGGCGCGAAGGCAATCTCGACATTGAAAGCGTCCAATCGATAGACCAGTGGCTCTTCCTCGTCGTTGCCGGTGATCGAGTAGACCGTCGTCGGTCCTTTCGGCTGCAGGGATATACGCAACCCGTGGCCATTACCAAACTCAGTCATTGCCCGGACATCGTCCCCGGTCGGCGGATCAAGTACGCGAAAAACCAGCTCAGTGGCGTTGTCAGCGACTGCGATTTCGACCTGCGGCAAGCGTCGACGAATCGACAGGCCGGCAATCAGCTCACTCAGCGGGTCAATCAGAGCATCGAGAGGCTCACGTAGCACTTCGCAGCGATGCATGTCGGTTACATACGGCGAGTGTCGTTCGCGAAAACCCACCAGCACACGACCCTTACCGGGCACGTCCTTGACGGCAAGTCGCGCTCGACGCCGGTAGTTCCAACCCTCGCCCGCGGTCAGCGGCTGCAGCCATTCGTCCGGAGAAACCCGGCCGATGCGCTCGAGGCTGTCACGCAGAACCTGGGATTTCAGTGCGCGTTGCTCGTCGGCAGAGACGTGCTGCAAGACGCATCCCCCGCAGCGTCCGAAAGCCGCACAGCGAGGCTCGATACGCGACTCGCTCGGCGAAATCACCTCGAGAAGCTCGGCCTCATCGTAGTTGCGGCGCTTCTTGCGGCGCTGAAAACGAACCTCTTCGCCTTCGAGCGCCCCGGCTACGAAGACTTTTTTGCCGGGCAGGTCTGCGATGCCCTGCCCTTCGTGGGTAACGGCGCGAATTCGCGCCGTCTCCGGTTCTCGTCTGGCCATCGAGGTATGCCCGTCAGCTAGCGACCCAGGCGTCGAGAAACTCCCGGAAGTGGGCGCTTTCCGATTCGCCAAGCGTTGTACGAACCAGTTCGAGCTCGCTCTTCAATGACGCTTCATCGAGATTACCGCGCATGAATTCAAACCGGAGGTACACGAGATAGGTGTTGAGGACATCTGTCTCGCAATAGTCACGAATGGCCTGGATCCCCCCATCCAGCCACGTCGACCAGACCTTGTCGCCGCTCATTCCGAGTTTGCCGGGATAGCCGAGCATGACCGCAACCTGGTCGAGACCGGCCCGGCCTCGAATCTGAAAACCCGACAGCACGTCCATCAGGTCGACGTGGCGCCAGTGAAACCGGCTCAGGTAGTTGTTGTAGCGGTAGTCCCGGTCATTGTCGCCGACTTCCCAATAGCGCGGCGCCTGAATCCCGTGCTTGAGCGCCCGGTAATGCAGCACCGGCAGATCGAAACCCGCACCGTTCCAGGACACGAGGTCCGGCCCGTACCGTTCGATGCCATCGTAGAAGCGCTGAATGATCTCGGCTTCCTCGGCGTCGGCATTTCCCAGGGTCCAGACCCGAAAACTGTCCCGGCTTCGCAGCGCGACGGATATCGCAACGACGCGGTGCATGTGCAGCGGCAGAAAATCACTGCCGGACTTCTGTTGCTGTCGAAACATCATCGCGTTGCCGACGTCCTTGTCCGACAACCCGTCCAGATCCCACAGCCGCCGTCCAAGATCGACGTCGGGAACAGTTTCAATATCGAATGCGAAGCAGTGCATGCAATCTAACCCGTTTTGTTCATGACAACCGCAAACGCAACGATGAGTCCGGCGTCGTCGCTGAGACTCACATGCGCATCGCCTATACCCAGCTTCTCGCACATTGCGGCACCCCGCTCGGAGAATATGATCTCCGGTCGGCCCCAGGGATTGTTGACGACACCCACGTCGCGGATCCACATGCCGTGCGCGAAACCGGTACCCATGGCCTTGACCGTGGCTTCCTTCGCCGCAAACCGCATGGCGAGAAATCTGGCAGGCCGTTTGTCGGGATTGAACAACGCCTGCTCTTCGTCCATCAGTAATCGACGGACGAAGTGTTCACCGAAGCGGTCGTACGTTTGCTGCACGCGCACGAGCTCACAGATATCCGTGCCAACACCAAAAATCACCAGAAATCCTTAGCCGCGCGCGGCGAGCATGGCAGCCTTCATATCGGCGACGGCGGTCTCGATACCGTCCATCACCGCCCGCGCGATAACTGCATGACCGATGTTCAGCTCGACGATTTGCGGCAAAGCAGCGATGGGCCCAACGTTCTCGTAGTGCAATCCGTGGCCTGCGTGGACGGTCAGGCCAATGCGAGCCCCATACTCCGCCGCAGCGGCCACTCTCGCGAGCTCCTTGTCCTGCTCTTCCCCGGCCGCCTCTGCGTAAGCACCGGTATGCAATTCGACGACGGGCGCACCGGCATCAAGAGCGGCATCGAGCTGAGCGTTGTCCGGATCGATAAAGAGTGACGCACGGATACCGGCCTCACCGAGCCGCTGACAAGCCGTGCGAACTCGATCGATCTGCGCGCACACATCGAGTCCGCCCTCGGTCGTCAACTCTTCTCGCTTCTCGGGAACGAGACAGCAGTCGGACGGGCCCAGGCCGACAGCGATGGTCAGCATCTCGTCCGTAACGGCCATTTCCAGGTTCATGTGCGTCGCCATGGCAGCCTGCAGGCGCGGCAGATCTGTGTCCAGAATGTGTCGGCGGTCTTCGCGCAGGTGCACTGTGATGCTGTCGGCACCTGCCCGTTCTGCCCGCAGGGCCGCCTGAACAGGGTCGGGATAATCTGTGCCTCGTGCCTGGCGAAGTGTTGCGACGTGATCGACGTTCACGCCGAGGTGCAAATCTGCGGTCATTACGCTGAATTCTCGGTCGTTCGGGGCTCGCCTTTGCCGGCGCGACGAATCTCGCGCAGGACCTTGCGGCTTTTGAGTTCCTTTCCGTCGAGATGATACGCGATTACGCCGCGCAACAAGCGATTTGCCGCCACAAGCGTCTCACTGTCCTCGAATTTGCCGGCCCCGATTGCCAGAAGCTCCGCACCACTGAACACCATGTGTCCCTGTCGATCGCCGACACGCGCCGCGCCTCGCGCCGGCCGGTACTCATAGCGGGCCTCTGGCTCGAGCACCTCGTTCGACGCGTAGTCGTGCTCGAAGTCGAGTGCGTAGCCAAGCAATCGTAACAACTCGAGTTCGAACACCCTAAGCTGAGGGGCGACATCGCGCGTCCCAGCGAGGGCAGCCACCGTTGTGGAGTACGCTTCGAATATCTCGGGCTGCGGATCGTGCCGATGCATCAAATTCAGCAGCAATTCATTGAGGTAGTAACCGGACAGCAGCGCATCGCCGCCAAGTGACACCGGGTCGCCGCCGATCTCTGCACCGGTCAACGTGCCAAGATCGGACCGCGCGACCCACGATACCGACAGCGGCATAAAGGGACGCAGGATACCTTTGAGTTTCGACTTCGCCGAACGACTGCCGCGCGCCACCACCGAGACACGACCATGATCGCGGCTCAGAAGGTCGAGAATCCGGCTGGTGTCGCGGAAAGGCCGGTGGTGCAGTAGCCAGGCCGGCTGTTGCTCGATGCGTTCGACCTCAGGCACAGCAGTCCGCCCGCAGCTCAGACCTGGTCGTACCCAAGGCTTTGCAGGTCCTGCTCGTTGTTGGCCCAGTTACTTTTGACCTTCACCCACAGCTCGAGATGCACGGGCTCGCCAAGGCGTCGGGAGATCTCGCGACGAGCGCTTTGACCGATACTCTTGAGCATGCTGCCACCCTTGCCGATGACGATACCCTTTTGCGAATCCCGCTCGACCCAGATGACAGCATGAATGATTTGCCGGCCCGTATCGTCGTCACGTTCGAGACGCTCGATCTGCACGGTAGATCCATACGGCAGTTCGTCACGCAGCTGCAGCGTCAGCTTCTCCCGAATCAACTCACTGATCTGAAAGGCCTCGCCACGATCCGTCAGCATCTCCGGAGGGAACAGTGGCGGCGATTCCGGCAGATAGGTTCTAAGCGTCTCGAGGAGCCCCGCAACATTGTCACCCTTCTTCGCCGAAACGGGCACGATCTCGACGAAATCGAATCGCTGCGTCATGTCGGCGATAGTCGCGAGCAATTGATCCTTTCGGGGTATCTGATCCACCTTGTTCAGCACCGCTATCACGGGTGCTTTTGCAGCCTGCAGTCGCTTCAGCACATCGTCGTCTTCATCCCGCCATGTATGCGCCTCGCAGACAAACAGGATGACATCCGCATCCAGAAGCGCCGCTGCCGCCGTCCGATTCATCATTCGGTTCATGGCGCGCCCGGCATCCCGGTGCAGACCTGGTGTGTCGATAAACACGGCCTGGTAATCGTCGGCCGTGTGGACACCGAGAATTCGATGCCGTGTTGTCTGGGGCTTCGGCGAGACGATGCTGACTTTCGTCCCGAGAACCCCGTTAATGAGAGTGGACTTGCCAACGTTCGGTCGCCCGACAACGGCCACAAAACCGCAGGTGAACTCCGCGGTCATCGATTCACATCCGTCGAGTTTTTCAGCGCCTCAAGCATCAGGCGAGCGGCTTTCTGCTCCGCAGCGCGTCTCGAGGAGCCTTTTCCCTGCGTATCGAGTCCGAAAGCCCTTACAACGCAACGGACCAGGAACGTCTGCCGATGCGCTTTCCCCGACACGGATTCGGTTTCGTATTCCGGCAGCGGATGGCCAGCCGCCTGCAGCCGCTCCTGAAGTCGGGTCTTCGGATCCTTCAAATCGGCAACATCCGGCAGGTTTTCGATCCGCTGCTTGAGCGCACGACGAATCACGGCGTCGGCCGCGTCAAAGCCGCTGTCAAGATAAACCGCGCCAAAAATTGCCTCGAGTGCGTCGGCAAGGATGGATGTGTTTCGGAAGCCGCCGCTCTTCAGTTCGCCGGGCCCGAGTATCAGGTGCTGACCGAGGCCGAGGTCTGCGGCGACTTCAGCCAGCGTCGTATCACGAACGAGTGACGCTCGAAGCCGACTGAGATCACCTTCGTCCGCGTCAGCTTCAAGATGAAACACAATGTCGGATACGACGAAGTCGAGCACCGCATCACCCAGGAATTCCAGTCGCTCGTTGTTGCTACCGGATGCGCTGCGATGCGTCAGCGCTCGTTCGAGCAACGACGCGTCAGCAAAATCGTAGTCGAGACTGTTTTTGAGCCAACTGGCCGCCACTTTCATCTTCTGGCCCCGAAATCCGGATTCGAACCACAGTCCGAAGGACGTGCCGGGCGGCACGCTACCTGTGATTCCGGGGAGTTTATGCTATTCGGCCGGGGGCCGCATCGCGGTCAGCGCCGTACCAGCTTCGAACTCGAGAAGTGGACGGTGAACGAAACGTTCGCAATGTACGGGACCGTGTGGTCGTACTCTGCCGTTACCAGAAATCCGTTGCTTTCCGGTTTGACCTCGATATCGCGCGGCTGGAGCTCGGTGACGCTCTCGACGCTAAACCGTCGGATAATGGAGTTTTTGATAGCACCGATAGTCGGGTTCTGCCCGTCGAACTCCTCGAAGACACCCTCGACCACGCCGGCAACCTTCATGTAATTCAGGTAGACAGGGGTCAGGCGAATCGCGGCAAATGCAAACAGGCCGACAAAGGCCGCCAGAATAATGAAGCCCAGCGTGGTCATTCCGCGCTGTTGGTGTCGCATGACGGGGCTGTGTTGTCTCGCTTGCACTCTAGAACTCCAGGTTCGTGTCACAGCCGATGACCCGGAGTCGACGTCCTATCCGGGGCTATTTGGCATAACGCCATCGAGAATATCGCGCGACCGGGGACGAAAACAGTGACTCGCCCCACATTATTGGATCTTCATACCGATACGGTCCCATCCGGGTATCTCGATGCCGTCCATGTGTAGCCAAATGCGCACGGCTTCGCCGACCAGGAAGGATTCAGGAATGGCGCCAATAAAACGACTGTCGCGGCTGTTGTCCCGATTGTCACCCATCATGAAGTACGCACCCTCTGGCACTTCGAAGACACCATCGCGCATCGTGTATCCCGGGTTGGCAATCAGAATCGCGTGCTCGCGATCACCAAGCTGCTCGGTAAACTGAGCCATGCCGGCGTGCTCCGGGGTATCGGCGTCACGCTCAAGCTCGACCAGCTCTCCGTTGATCGTCAGTCTGTGGCCATCGTACTCAATCCTGTCGCCCGGCAGGCCAACAACGCGCTTGATGTAGTTGACGGTTGGTTCCGATGGCAGTCGGAAGACAACCACATCGCCACGTTCAGGTTCGCCGGTCTCGAGAATTTTCGTTTCCAATACCGGCAGGCGAAGACCGTAGGAATACTTCTTGACGAAGATGTAGTCACCTTGCAGCAGCGTCGGCATCATCGAACCCGACGGAATACGAAACGGTTCGAAGATAAAGGACCGAATGACGAGGACAAAGAACAGCACCGGGAAAAACGAGCGACTGTACTCAACGAGAATCCCGGGCTTTTCGTCGGCATCCGACTCGCCGGGCATGTCCGTCGCTCTACGTCTTGCCAGGTTGTCGAACAACACGATAACGCCGGTCACAGCGGTCAGGACGACGAGAATCAGAGCAAAGTTCATAGAGATCCTTAACTTACTTGTCGACCCGGAGCACGGCGAGAAAGGCTTCCTGGGGGATCTCCACGGAGCCAATCTGCTTCATGCGGCGCTTGCCAGCCTTCTGCTTCTCCAGCAGTTTGCGTTTGCGCGTTACGTCACCACCGTAGCACTTGGCGGTCACATTCTTGCGCAGGGCCTTCACCGTACTCCGGGCAATAATCTGTCCGCCAATCGCGGCCTGGATTGCGACGTCGAACATCTGTCGCGGAATTAGCTCCCGCATCTTGTCAACAAGCTCACGTCCACGGTACTGGGAATTCGATCGATGCACGATGATCGATAGCGCGTCGACCTTGTCGCCGTTGATCAAAACATCCAACCGCACAAGCGGTGCTGCTTCAAACCGTTCGAACTGGTAGTCGAAGGAAGCGAAGCCGCGCGAGACGGACTTAAGTCGGTCAAAAAAGTCGAGCACGATCTCAGCCAGGGGCATCTCGTACTCCAGGGATACCTGCCCACCGAGGTAGCGCATCTCCTTCTGGATCCCACGCTTCTCGTTGCACAGTTTCATCACGGCACCAACATGATCATTCGGCACCAGAATGTTGGTTGAAATGATCGGTTCCCGCAGCTCGGCCACTTCGTTGGACGGTGGCAGCTTCGATGGGTTGTCCACGTACTCGGTTTCGCCGCTTGCGAGCAGGACTTCGTAGATCACGGTAGGTGCTGTCGTAATCAGGTCGAGGTTGTACTCGCGTTCGAGACGTTCCTGCACGATCTCCATGTGCAGCATACCGAGAAAGCCGCATCGGAAGCCGAATCCAAGCGCAGCTGACGTCTCAGGCTCGAAGTGCAGGGCCGCATCATTCAGGCGCAGCTTGTCCAAAGCCTCGCGAAAGTTCTCGTAATCATCCGAGCTGACGGGAAACAGGCCGGCAAAGACACGGGGCTGAACCTGCTTGAACCCGGGCAGAGGCTCGGCGCTGGGTTGACGGGTCAGTGTCAGCGTATCGCCGACGGGAGCGCCGTAGATGTCCTTGATACCGGCGATCACGAAACCGACCTCACCGCATTCCAGGGCTGCCCGATCCGTCATCTTCGGCGTGAAGCTGCCAACCCGATCCGCCACGTAAGAGCGACCCGTGGACATCACAGTGATCTTGCTGCCCTTTTCCAGTCGACCATTGACCACCCGGACGAGCGACACAACGCCGACGTAGTTGTCGAACCAGGAGTCGATGATCAGCGCCTGGAGTTCGTCATCCGGCGCGCCAACCGGTGGGGGAATGGTGCGAACCAGCGTCTCCAGCAGTTCCTTGACACCTTCACCGGTTTTGGCACTGACGCGGACGGCATCCTGTGCATCGACGCCGATGATGTCCTCGATCTCGTCGATCACCCGCTCGGGCTCTGCCGCCGGCAGATCGATCTTGTTGAGGACCGGCAAAACCTCCAGACCCTGATCGATGGCCGTGATGCAGTTTGCGACACTCTGCGCCTCCACGCCCTGCGCGGCGTCCACGACCAGAAGTGCTCCCTCGCAGGCAGCCAGCGACCGTGAAACCTCGTAGGAAAAGTCAACGTGGCCGGGCGTGTCGATGAAATTCAGCTGATACACCTCACCATCTTCAGCTTTGTAGTCGAGCGATACGCTTTGCGCCTTGATCGTGATTCCACGCTCACGCTCCAGATCCATCGAATCCAGGACCTGCTCGAGCATCTCTCGATCCTGGAGACCACCGCACAGCTGGATAAATCGGTCAGCGAGGGTCGACTTGCCATGATCGATGTGGGCGATGATCGAGAAGTTACGGATATGGTCCATAGAGAGCGGGCCGCGTTACGCAGCGGCGAAGTATATACGTTCGTGAATCAAAGCGATGCGAGGGTTTGCTCGATCACCGGCTTGTCGAGGTGATAGTGGCACAGCTCCCGGCCTTCGAAGGCGACGACAGGGATTCGCGTGCCGTGAGCCGCAACCAGATCAGTATCGTCGTCGATGTTTATCACCGTCAATTCTGCCCGGCCCCTGAGCATCGGCAAGAGCTCTTCAATCAGGACCTCGCAGAGGTGGCAGCCCGGACGGCTGTACACTGTGAATACGGCCATTTTCAGGCAGCCGAACCCGACGATGCGGACCCAATGATTCGTGGCTGCAACGACGACAGGCAACGATCCCGTCGTCGTCGCGCGAGCATTATGCCGCCAACCAAACCGCACAATCCCCAGACGACTGACTCGACCTCCGCGCTGTCCAACGCACGCGCGATGCCGGCCGCACCGACCAGGCCCGCCAGAGGCAGACCGTATGCGGTAAACGCCGCGCGCAGCAGGCTGCCAGGTTGGACCGTCAGGTTTACTCGATCGCCGACATGCACCGTCGATTCAGGCGGCAAATCGACAGTCACCGATACATCGCCACCCTGGCCGGCAAAGATACCTGCGCCACAGCCCTGCCCGGCCGCACAGCGCGGGCACGTGGTGCGCGGTACACGTACGGTCGCGCTACTGCCCTGAACGGTCTCGACAATTCCCTGCGCTGCGTTTACCGCGTCCACAACTGATATCGAGGGATCAATAGGCCGGTGCGGCCGTTCTGGATTTACGCGCGGCGACGAGCGTCACTGGCGACGCATCGACACTGCGATGCGTCTTACGGTCGCGGGCGGCACCTCGCCCATCGCCGTGACCAGGTAGCCGTCCGACTCGACGCTGTGCATATTCGACGGTCCGCCAAGCAGACCGCCAGGAAGGTTCTGATCGTCACCCGACTGAGCGACGAACACGGACACGGACGCGAGGCCATCGCTGTACATCAGGTGCACGACCGGTGAGTCCGAACCCTCGAGCATTTCTTCGGACGCAGACACCAGTCGGAAGCCTGCCGGCAAATCGTCGCTGCCCCAATTGCTATCGATCGTCGCGACGTCTGCACGTGCCGACTCCGGGTACCAGGTGAACTGCTGGAGATCGAACGATGGCTTGAGCGCATCGGCGGAGATATCCGCATCGAGATCAATGTCGGCGAACTTGAGCTGCTCCAGAAGCGCTCCGTCCCCGCCGACCAGTTCGGTGCGCAGGGGAAATGCCGTCTCGCGGTCCAGCCAGACCTTATGCCCGTATCGGTAGCCGTCGTGAGGACGAACTGCCAGCAACATGGCTCGCCGTCCAGCGACGCGTTCCTCGCGGACCAGCAGCAGGTCGTACTCACTACCGAAATCGAGCTGACCGGTCGGCAAGGTGGAAAACAGCGTAAGGCCATCGTCCCACTGCTCGACCAGCACCGAACGTTTGTCGGGGAGGATGCAATAGACCTCGGTACCGTGTCGCACGATTTCGAGGCCGTTGCCCTCCTGACTGACGAGCTTTTCCTGGACGACACCGTCCACGATGCGACGCGTCACCTTCATGGCGTTTGACTGTCCGTCGCGACGTCGAATGACGGTGCCCTCGAAATTCAGCGTGGTTACAGCGCTCGACATGCGCTCGAGCCATTCATTCGGCGTCACCGACTGCGCGTCGGCGGTGACGGCGCTCAGGACCAGAAAGCTGACGAGGATGCCGCGGAGAACGTGCATATCAGTTGCTCGGATTCGGCCTGCCGGGTTTATTCTTCGTCGTTGACGTCACTGCCGTAGACAGCCTCGTCATCCTCTGCGCCAGTCGCATCATCGACAGCCACCGCGTCGGCGGGCACGAGCTGACCGTCGCGCAGCTCGAGTTCGACAAGACGCGTGAGAATTCCGCTGCCACCAATATCGGCTGCGCGCTCGTTGTGCTGCTGGTAATAGCGGGTCAGCATGCCGCTGGGACGGTTGCCGGAAACCTGGTCGACCGTTGGCTCGGTGTAGAGCGGCACGTCGTCGATAGCAATCGCTGCAAGATCATTGTTGGTCGCCGTGGTCACGACGGGATCGACAGGGCTCACCTGTTGCAGGAGCACGAGCGCCATGACCGCGACGGCGGCCGCAATGCCGACACCGGCGACCGGACGCATGAATCGCGACACGGCGGGCGGTGCTTCAACAACGGACGGCGTGCCCGTGTCTTCGCCGAGTTCCCCGGCAACACGCAAGCGCAGTTCTTCGATATGCAAAGAGTACGAATCACCGCGTACGGCCCGCGCCACAGTCATGTACTCGGCCACAAGACTGCGGAGATCCGCGTCCTGGCAGAGCCTGCGGAGCAAGAGCTCCGATTCGTTTTCCGACAGCTCGCCGTCAACATACGCCGAGATCTGCTCTCTCAATGCTTCATTCATTACTGTACCTTCACGGGCATCGCCCCCAAATCCTGTTCCGCTGACCGGGCCGCTTCTGCGGCTAGCCGATCAGATTGCCAATCTTCTTCCCAATGGCGTCACGAGCGCGAAAGATCCGCGAACGAACCGTGCCAACCGGACAGTCCATGGTCTGCGCGATTTCCTCGTAACTCATGCCCTCGATTTCCCTCAGCACAATGGCAGTTCGCAAATCTTCCGGCAGCGCCTCGATCGCGCGCTGTACCGTCTGATTGAGCTCCTCGCTGAGCGTTACCCCCTCGGGCGTGTCCGTTTCCTTGAGCTTGGCATGCAGGTCGTATTGCTCCGAGTCCTGCAAATCAAGCTCCACGTCCATCGGACGCCGTCGCTGCGCTGCCAGATGGTTCTTCGCCGTGTTGACCGCGATTCGGTACAGCCACGTGTAAAACGCGCTGTCCCCCCGAAACCTCGGCAGTGCCCGGTAGGCCTTCAGAAATGCCTCCTGGGCAATATCCATAGCCTGGTCCGGATCCCGCACGTAGCGAAGCACCAGATTGACGATCTTGTGCTGGTACTTGAGCACAAGAAGGTCGAACGCACCTTTGTCACCCTTCTGGACTCGGCGGACCAGCTGGGCGTCAGTTGTCTCACTCGCCATCAGCGCAAACCCTGCGCTCCCTGCCGCCAATCCGTCCGCCAACCGGATAGACCGGCTGGTACACGGAAAGTTCTCGGGAATAGCGCATCGGTATGGGATTCTTGGCAGATCGTGATGGGCGTCTCAGAACGAGCGCACGGACTACGATGGTAACAGGGACCGAGCCTTTAATCATGCGCCCTGCGGCCCCACCGCCAGACCACCTGCAGGTGTCGCCAGTCGTCTTCTGGCGTCTCCGAACGCAGGATCAGTTCGCCGAAGCGATAGCCGTCCGGCAGTTCGAGCCACAGCCATCCGAATCGCTCGAACAGCAGGCTACCCGGCAGCAGGTCGCACGATCCCGGGCTGTCACCCATGATCTGGACGCGGGGCTCGTCGACGCCGATCACAAGGGCTGCGACCGAACGGAACGCGCGGGCCTGTCGGTAGAGCTGCCGAAGTGACGCCAGCAGCCACACGCTCGCAAGCACCCCTCGGCCCACCGCAGGCAGATGCGTATGCAGCGCAGTGACCAGGCCGGCGAGCGTCAGCAACCAGCCAGACAACAAGACAATGAAGCGTGCCTGCCTACCCGGACTCAGGGTCGCGGCGAAGCCGCTTGAGGACACACTCGACGTCGGGATCCGGGGCTTCGTCACCCTTCAACAGATAGCCGACCAGCTCCGGATCGGACATCGTCAGTAACTGCTCGAACGCCCGCTTTTCGTCGCTGGAGCTTTGCGGATACTGCTCCGACAGGTAGCCGGTCAACAGGACATCCAGCTCACGCATGCCCCGGCGACACTGCCAGCGAAGTCGTGCGTCGTCCATCGTGGGGCGCAGCGCGGCCGGGCTCGGCCTAGTGGCGACGCTCCAGCAGCATCTTCTTGGTCTCGGCAATTGCGCGAGCCGGATTCAGACCCTTCGGGCAGCTGTTCGTGCAATTCATGATCGTGTGGCAGCGATACAGACGGAACGGGTCCTCGAGATCATCGAGTCGATCGCCGGCCGCTTCATCGCGGCTATCAACGAGCCAACGGTACGCGGCCAGCAGCGCAGCAGGCCCGAGGTAGCGATCACTGTTCCACCAGTAGCTCGGGCAGCTCGTCGAGCAGCAGGCGCACAGGATGCAGGCCGACGGCTCATCGATCTTCTCCTGGT
>CAZMEA010000020.1:0-20392 GCA_964565135.1 uncultured Woeseiaceae bacterium | reverse complement strand
CGAGCTGGGTCGAGAGCGGCGTGCCTTCCGGAACAAAGTAGGGCTCATCGACGAGCGACTCGAGAGCGGCTTTGTCCATGATGACTTCATCGGCGCGATTGCCGAGTCTGCGAAGGTGCAGTATGCCGACGACGTTATCGATCGTGTCTCGAAACAGCGGCAATCGAGTGTGCTCGCTGTTTCGAATTACTTCTGTTATGTCAGCGATGTCGTCCTCGAGATCGATGCCGACGATCTCCTTATGCGGCACCATCACATCGTCGACCGATACCTTTTCGAGGTCGAGGATATTGATGAGCATGCTGCGGTACTTGCGCGAAATCAGCGTGCCGGCTTCGTAAACGATCGTGCGCAATTCCTCGTTGCTGAGCGACGCCAAGGTCGCGTCACTATTGCGTACACCCAGTAGCCATAAAAAGCCGTTGGAGATGACGTTTACGAGCCAAACGAACGGATAGGTGATAACCAGCAACGGGTAGTAGACGAAGACGGCCGGGAAGGCGATGCGTTCGGGATGCAGGGCGGCCAGCGTCTTCGGTGCCGCTTCGGAGAAGATCAGGACGATCACGGTAAACAGGACCGTCGCAATCGCGACGGCAGGTTCACCACCGACACGCAACGCGATCAGCGTAACCAATGCGGCTGCAGTGAAGTTGACCAGGTTATTGCCCAGCAGAATCAGCCCGATCAGGCGATCCGGTCGCTCGAGGAGCTTTTCGGCGAGTTGCGCGGCGCGGTTCCCGTCACTGGCCTGATGACGAAGACGGTATCGATTCAGGCGCATGAGCGCCGTTTCCGTGCCGGAGAAAAACGCGGAGAGCAATAGGAGAACTGCCAGCACACCCAGAAGGGCCGCTAGCGGAACGTCGTCGCTCAAGGAATGAGCACCTCGCTACAGCCAGTACCGGATCAGTTCAGCAGGGGGGCGATATTCTGTCAAGGAAACAGGCGAAAGATTGTTCCTAGCCCCAGGTCCGCCCCAGCAGGTATTCCAGAATGTACCGGCTTCCGAAGTAGGCCAGACCAAGCACAATGAATCCCCACAAATACAGGAACACCGCTCGACGCCCACGCCAGCCGGCAAACTGGCGGCCCGCCAGCAAGACCCCGAACAGGAACAGGGCGATCAGCGAGAGTACGGTCTTGTGCACCAGATGCTGGGCGAACAGGTTCTCGACAAACGCGAGGCCGGAGAAGACGGCAAGGAGCAGAATCAGGAAACCTGTCGAGGTCACTCCGAATAACAGCTTCTCTGTTGTCTCGAGGGGCGCGAACAGCTGGTTGACCGGCGACAGCTGGGCCGTTCGCAGACGCCGGTCCTGAACCAGGGCATACAGCGAAACAATCGCCCCGACCGTGAGGAGACCGTAGGCGAATAATGAAATCAGAACGTGTGCCTGAATCTGCCAGCCGAGTTCGCCGAGCGTTGCGCCACTGCCGCCGACCCCGGTGACGCTCGCGCAGAAACCGGCAAGTATCAGTAACCCGCCGGAGAGACCGCGCAGGGTTGCCTCTCCGGCACCGAGAGCAGCGATCACCGCGATTTGCAGTCCAATAAACGAGGCGGTGTTGCCCAGTGACAGGGACAAACCCGTGGTCACGGCGAGCCCGGACCAGAGCAGCCATGCGTGCCACAGGACCGCGACGCCGCCCCAAAAAACTGCCATTGAAACAAGTGGTTGCTGCCGATCCGCAAAGCTGGGCCAGCGGGACAGGGCAATCGACGCGCCTGCAATTATGTACAAAAAAAGAACTGTGATTTGAGACACAGAAACCCGGCAGTCAGTGACCTACTTTTTCGTCGACCGAATCATCCCATATGGTGCTGGTGTTTAGAACCCTGTGCCATCGACGCAAACCTGCAACGTACGTCGCTGCGCCAACGTGTCCGCGGTCGGGATGAGATCACTGCAAGCAATCAAGGCGACGGCATTATGCGGATCAGGATTTTGGGCTGTAGCGGCGGTATCGGCGCCGGATCCCGAACGTCCGCGATGCTCATTGACGACGACGTGTTGCTCGATGCCGGCACCGGCGTGGGCGACCTCGCCCTGGACGATCTGCATCCAATACGTCACGTTTTTCTCACCCACGCACACCTCGATCATATCGCCGGTCTGCCCATGCTGATCGACTCGATTTTCACCGACGAGGTCGACACGCCGGTGACGGTGTACGGTCGTGCTGAAACCCTCAAAGCGATCCAGGATCATCTGTTTAACTGGGTGATCTGGCCCGACTTTGCCGTTTTGCCGACACCTGAGCAGCCCATGCTGCGCTACAAAGTCTGCAATCCCGGCGACACGGTAACGATCGGCCACCGTGACTTTCATGCGATCGATGTCGCTCACTCGGTTCCGGCCATCGGCTACACGGTGCAGAACTCGGGTGGCGTGTTTGCGGTTAGCGGCGACACCAAGTCGAATGAAACGCTCTGGCCGGTGCTGAACGGCTGTGATGATCTGCGGGCTCTGGTTATCGAGGTCTCATTCCCCAATGAGCTCGAGGAACTCGCCGCACGGGCGGGCCATTACTGTCCGACGACAATGACCCGGGACCTGGAGCGACTCGACCATGAGCCCGAGATCTGGGTGACGGGCATGAAGCCCGGTGAGGAAGAGCGCATCTTGTCGCAGGTCATCGAGGCGGCACCGGACAAGAACATCCGCATGCTGCAGCGGGGCACCGTAATCCGGGTCTAGACGACCGCTAACTGACAACGTGACGGGCATTGCATACACTCGCGCCTTCCTCTTACGCGCGGGTCGCCACGTATGTTCGACAACCTGACAGATCGCCTCAGCCAGGCCGCACGCAACATCAGCGGCAAGGGCCGGCTGACTGAAGCCAACATCAAGGACACTCTGCGGCAGGTGCGCATGGCCTTGCTCGAGGCCGACGTCGCGTTGCCGGTCGTGAAGTCGTTTATCGAGCGTATCCGGGACCGCGCACTGGGTGAGGAGGTCGGCAAGAGCCTGACGCCCGGTCAGGCGCTGGTCAAAATCATCCACGCCGAACTGGTCGGTTTGCTGGGTGCAGAGACAGTCGAACTCGACCTCAAGGCGCAGCCGCCGGTCGTCATTATGCTGGCAGGCCTGCAGGGCGCCGGTAAGACCACCACGGCCGCGAAGCTTTCACGCCGGCTCATTGAGCAGCAGTCCAAATCCGTCATGCTCGTCAGCGTGGACGTGCATCGTCCGGCGGCCATTCTCCAGCTGCAGACTCTGGCGGGTGAGGTCGGTGCCGCATTCTGCCCTAGCGATGCAAAGGAAAAGCCGACCGCGATCGCCCGCCGCGCGCTGGAAGAAGCTCGCCGGTCGCACGTTGATGTCCTCATCGTCGACACGGCAGGACGTTTGCACGTCGACGACGACATGATGGACGAGGTGGCGGACGTGCATTCGACAGCGTCGCCCCACGAGACCCTGTTTATCGTCGACAGTATGGCGGGCCAGGACGCCGTAAACTCAGCGAGAGCCTTCGCCGACAGATTGCCGTTGACCGGCGTCATTCTTACCAAGGCGGACGGCGACGCCAAAGGGGGTGCCGCGCTGTCCGTCGCGGAGGTTACCGGCAAGTCCATTCGTTTTCTCGGCGTCGGCGAGAAGACCGAGGCGCTCGAGGTCTTCCATCCTGAACGCATGGCGTCCCGCATCCTGGGCATGGGGGACGTGCTTTCTCTCGTCGAGGAGATCGAGGGCAAGGTCGATCGCGAGCAGGCCGACAAGCTGGCAAGGAAACTCAAGAAAGGGCGTGGTTTCGACCTTGCTGACCTGCGCGATCAGCTGCAGCAGATGATGAACATGGGAGGTATGGCGGCGATGCTGGAGAAAATGCCGCTGCCGGGCAATGTCAATCCCGCTGCGCTGAAGGACCAGGCCAATGAGAAGCAGCTGAAGCGCCAGATTGCGATTATCAACTCCATGACCCCCGCCGAAAGGCGCTTTCCGAAGACCATCAACGGCTCTCGAAAACGCCGGATTGCTGCCGGTTGTGGCCTGCAAATTCAAGACGTTAACCGCCTTTTGAAACAGCACACTCAGATGGAAAAGATGATGCGCAAGATGTCGAAGGGCGGTATGAAACGCATGATGCGCGGCCTCGGCGGGGCCGGGCGGCCGCCCGGATTCCGCTAGGCCGAACACGGCGCCCTGTGGCCTCCTTACGGATCGGCCGCGGGCTGCATCTGCCAGAGTTGCCGGGACAGTGTCGGGGGGCGCCTGGCGTCGATGCCGGGGTCGATCCTAAGGCCGCGAAAAGGCAGGCAAAATTGCCCTCCTAAAGCGCTTCACATTCCCGCTGAAATAAGTACAATGCGCGGTTTAGTTGGGGGCGCAGCCAAGGGTTGTTTGCGCCCCAATCATTTGTAACGGAATAATTATGGTCAGCATTCGTCTTTCGCGCTCCGGCGCGAAAAAGCGTCCCTTTTATCACCTGGTGGTCACTGACAGTCGGAACCGTCGTGACGGCCGCTACATCGAGCGCCTTGGTTTCTTCAATCCGGTGGCACGAGGCCAGGAAGAGCGCCTGCGTGTCGATATTGAACGTGCGGATTACTGGATTGGCCAGGGTGCCCAGCCGTCTGAGCGCGTGGCAAAGCTCCTGAAGGTCAGCCGTAAAGAGGCCGTCGCAGAGGCCTGATTGCGTTGCCGTCCTCGGGCGGCAGGTCAAGTCACTCGGCTTGACGAACACTATGAGCGTTGAACGGGAACCGATCGTCCTTGCCAGAGTGTCAGGGGTCTACGGTGTCCTCGGCTGGGTGCGGTTGCACTCCTTCACTGAACCGCGCGACGCAGTGCTCGACTACCGGGACTGCCAGCTCGGACAGGGACAGGATTGGCGGCCGGCCCGAATCGCGGCAGGCAAGAAACACGGCAAGGGACTGATTGTTCAGTTTGCCGGCATCGAGGACAGGGACGCTGCGCAGGCGCTGATCGGCGCCGAAGTGGCCGTCGAGCGGCAGCAAATGCCGGATCCGGAGCCCGGTCACTACTACTGGGCGGACCTCGAAGGTCTGGCGGTTCGGCAAGTGGATGGAACGGACCTTGGACGTGTCAGTCACCTGCTCGAGACAGGTGCAAATGATGTCCTGGTCGTGCAGGGCGAGAACGAAGTGCTGATTCCGTTTCTGACGGGGTCGGTGATAAAAAACGTCGATCTCGGGGCAGGGTTGATCGTCGTTGACTGGGAATGGGAGTAGAGGGATGCAGATTCGCATCGTCACCCTGTTTCCGGACATGGTTATGTCGGTCGCGCGCCACGGCGTCGTCGGCCGGGGCGTTGATCGCGGTTTGCTCGGCATTGAAACGATCAATCCGCGGGACTTTGCCGGTGACGTGCACCGTACGGTCGATGACCGGCCTTACGGCGGCGGGCCAGGCATGGTCATGAAGTACGAACCGCTGGCAGCGGCCATTGGTGCCGCGAAGACGGCGTTGCCGTCGACCAGCCGGGTCGTTTGCCTGAGCCCGCAGGGCCGGCGCTTCGACCAGGCATGCGCAGAACGCTATGCCCGGCTCGATGGGCTGGTGTTGGTGGCAGGTCGATACGAGGGCATCGATGAGCGGTTGATCGATGCCTGCGTGGACGAGGAGCTCTCGCTCGGTGATTTCGTGCTGAGTGGCGGTGAGCTTCCGGCGATGGCTGTCGTCGACGCCGTTGCGCGATTGCTGCCCGGCGTGCTGGGCGATGCGGAATCGGCAGCGAACGACTCGTTCGGGGATGGGTTGCTGGATCACCCGCATTACACCCGGCCCGAGGTCGTGGCGGGGCGGGCGGTACCGGACGTGCTGCTGTCCGGCGATCACGAGAGGATCGACCGGTGGCGAAAGCGCGAAGCACTTGGGCGGACGTTTCGGCGCCGTCCTGAGTTGCTCGAACGCAGAGGGTTGAGCGCTGACGAGCAGTTGCAGCTCGATGAGTGGCTGCGGGAGAACCCGGACGGCAGTTAAGCGTCGGGCAGGAATGCGTAGGACACGCTCGCACGTTGCGGGTGAATGAATTGAATGATCGACCGGCGGGATGCCGGCAGGTAGAGACCAATGAGCAAAGAAATAGAAGCAATTGAAAGCGAACAGATGACGCGCGACGTTCCGCCGTTCTCCCCGGGCGATACGGTCGTCGTGCAGGTGAAGGTCCGGGAGGGCTCCCGCGAGCGACTGCAGGCCTTCGAAGGCGTCGTCATTGCCAAGCGCAATCGTGGCCTGAATTCATCGTTCACGGTGCGAAAGATCTCGCACGGTGAAGGTGTTGAGCGCGTTTTCCAGACCTACAGCCCGACGGTCAGCGATATCAAGGTCAAGCGTCGCGGCGATGTACGCCGCGCGAAGCTCTACTATCTCCGTGGGCGCACCGGCAAGGCCGCGCGAATCAAGGAAAAGATCTAGTTTTTCGACCGCCATTGCTACGCATTGGCGGAAGTGAGAAACCGCTCGCAGAAGCCGGACAGCGGTCCGCGAGAGGCTGAACCATTGGCTCGCCAGGATGTCCTTGAGGCATGGGCATGAAATCCGTCACGCGAACAATCGGGCTCCGACTCTTGCTGGTCTTTGCTGCCGTGCAGACCACCGGGTGTGCAGCGCTCGTGTCCAATGCGGCGAGCGGTTTCGCGGACAACCTGTCCGCTGCCGTCCTGAACCAGACTGACCCTGAGACGGTGCGGGACGGTGCACCCGCCTACCTGCTTCTGCTCGACAGTCTGATTGAGGGTAGCCCGGACGATCCCATGATCCTGGCTGCCGCGGCGAATCTGTACGCGTCTTACGGTGCCGTCTTTGCTGACGATCCCGAACGCGCCGCACGGCTGACCGAACGGGCACGGGACTACGCCACCAGAGCGCTCTGCAACGATTATGCGCCGTCGTGCGATTGGGAAGGACAGTCGTTCGATGAGTTCGAGGCAACGCTCGGCGGCTTGAAAAGCAAACAGAGCGATCTGGTTTACGCCTACGGCGTCGCATTTCTTGCTTACATACGCGCGCACAGCGACGACTGGGTGGCATTGGCCCAGCTTCCCTATATGGAAGCGCTGCTGATGCGTTACCTGGAAATCGGCGACGGCGAGTCAGACGGTTCCGTCTACAGCTATCTGGGCGTACTTGCGACCCTGCGTCCGCCGGCTCTTGGTGGGGAACCCGAGAAAGCCCAGCAGTATTTCCAGCGAGCGATCGAACTCAGCGGCGGTTCCGATCTGTCTGCCAAGGTCGAGTACGTGAAAGGCTACGCTCGGCCGCTCTACGAACGGGAACTTCATGATCGTCTGCTCGGAGAAATCCTCGCGGCCGATCCGGTCGTTCCGGGTTACACATTGACTAACGTGCTCGCGCAACGGGATGCGCGCGAGTTGCTGTCCACGGCGGACGACTATTTCTAGCGCCGGCGACACCATCCGATTGACCGTACGTCGATCAGGGAGAACGAACATGCGAAACACACTATTGAGCCTGGCCGTTGTATTGCTCGCCTTCGTTGGTGAGAGTGCCGAGGCGCAGACCCGACTCAAACTTGCGACTCTCGCTCCGCAGAATTCGGGTTGGGCGCGTGAGTTCACTGCGGGCGCGAAGGAGGTCGAGCGTCGTACAGAAGGCCGCGTAAAGCTGCAGTTCTTCTGGGGCGGCGCGCAGGGTGCTGAATCGAAGGTCATGCAAAAGATCAAAATCGGCCAGTTGCACGGCGGCACCTTTTCGCCGAGCGACTTTCAGCAGCAGTATCCCGAACTGAACATTTACGGGCTGCCCTTCTTGTTTGAATCGCCCGAGGAAATCGACTTCGTGCGCAGTCGCTTCGACACTGTGCTTGCAGAAGGCATGCAGGAGCTTGGCTACCGAACGTACGGATTTGCCGGTGGTGGTTTTGCCTATATCCTTTCCAACGAACCGGTTCGTGGTCTGGATGATCTCCGCAGCAAAAAGGTCTGGTTGCCGGAAGGCGACCTGATCAGCTACGAGGCGATGAAGGCACTGCAGCTGTCACCTGTACCGCTGCCGGTGACCGACGTCCTGACAGGATTGCAAACCGGGCTCATCGACATTGTCGCAATTCCCCCGGTCGTTGCGCTGGCACTGCAGTGGCACACCAAAGTGCAGTACGTGACGCAGATACCAGTTCTGTATCCGATGGCGTTTCTTGCCATCAGCGATCGGGCGCTGCGTCGCGTGAGCGATGACGACAAAGCGGTGATCGATGATGTTATGCGCGGCGTTTACGCCCGTGTCGATGCCGGCAGTTGGGCCGAAAGCGAGAATGCCTTGAACGGACTCTTGTCGGTTGGCATCGAGAAGGTCGAGCCGATCGATGGTGAAGTCGAACGCATTCGGGCCTCGATGGTGGAAACAACGGCGAGTATGGCGGACCGGGGCATGTTCTCGAAGGAGCTACTGAGCGATATCCAGACTGCGGTAGGTGAATACCGTTCCGCCAACGGTGTCGAAGCGGACGCCGCGAGCGGGACGCAGGAGTGACCGACGAGGAATCAGGAATCCTGGCTCGACTGTCTCGCTGGGGCGTCGCTGCAGAAAACTCGATCCTGGTTCTGTTATTCACCGCGCTGATGCTGCTGGCGGTCACGCAGATCGTCATGCGCATCTTTTTCAGCAGCGGCTTTATCTGGAATGACGAACTCCAGAAGCTGATCGTGCTCTGGATCACCCTCGTGGCTTCCATCGCGGCAAGTCGGAGTGATCGACATCTGCGTATCGATGTCGTTTCCCATTTTGTGCCGGAACGATTTGCCCGCTTTCCGCGCCTCATCGTCGATGGCTTCGCGTCCGGCATCTGCGCGCTGCTCGCCCTGCAGTCCTGGCGCTACCTGGAGCTGACGCGTGAGTTCGGCGACACGGTCATCACTGAGATCAATCTGCCGGCGTGGTGGGCATACAGCATTCTGCCGTTTGCCTTTGCTGTCATGAGCTATCGCTTTCTGCTCGCGTCGCTGACGCAACTGCGGCGGATCGTTACTAATTCGCCGTCATGATTGTCTTCAGCCTGATTCTGCTGCTATTGGCGGTGTTCGGAGCGCCGCTGTTCACCATCATCGCGTCCAGCGCGATGTTGGGTTACCAAAGCCAGGAAATCGATCTCATGGCCATAGCCATCGAGATCGCGGGCCTCGCCGGCATGCCGTTCCTGTCGGCCATTCCCCTATTCACGTTTGCCGGCTACCTGCTCAGCGAAAGCGAGGCGCCGGGTAGGCTGGTTCGCCTGAGCGGCGCGTTGCTCGGCTGGATGCCGGGGGGGTTGGCGCTGGTCGCGCTTGCCGCTTGCGCACTGTTCACGGCGTTCACCGGTGCGTCCGGCGTCACCATCATTGCGCTGGGGGCCATCCTGTATCCGGCCCTTCAGCAGGATAAGTACCCAGAGAATTTCAATCTGGGCCTGGTAACAACCTCCGGCAGCCTGGGATTGCTCTTCGCACCGTCTCTGCCGCTCATTCTCTACGGCGTAGTGGCGGAGGTATCTATCGACGACCTGTTTCGTGCCGGTGTTTTGCCGGGCGTGCTCATGCTCATCATGTTGTCGGTTTACAGCCTTTGGGTTGGGCGGCGCAACGAGCAGCCTCTGAAACGTTTCTCGTTCGGAGACCTGGCAGCGGCCATCAAGGAATCGCGATGGGAGATTCCGCTGCCGTTGGTCGTGCTTGGGGGTATCTACTCGGGTTTCTTCGCCGTATCTGAAGCAGCGGCCATCACTGCGTTGTATGTGCTGATCGTTGAGGTCTTCATACAGCGAGAAGTCAGCCTGAACGAGTTGCCGCGGGTCATGCGTGACTCGATGCTGTTGGTAGGCGGTATTCTGGTGATACTCGGCGTGTCTCTGGCGTCGACCAACTACATGATCGATGCCGGCGTGCCGCAGCAGCTGCTGTCGTTCGTGGCGGGCTTCGTCAATAGCCAGGGCAGTTTCCTGGCATTGTTACTCGTGTTCCTGCTGCTCCTCGGAGCGATTCTCGACATCTTTGCCGCGATCGTCCTGGTGGTGCCACTGATACTGCCGATAGCTGCGCAGTACGACGTTAACCCGATTCACCTGGGAATCGTCTTTCTGGCGGCCATGCAGCTTGGCTATTTGACGCCGCCGGTCGGCTTGAACCTGTTCATTGCCAGCTATCGCTTCGACAAGCCGATCATGCAGGTATATATGGCGACCTTGCCGTTCCTGCTAATCCTGATGCTGTCGGTTGTATTAATTACCTATTGGCCGGATCTGTCCCTGCTGCTGGTCGGGGACTAGGCCACTCTACATCGGATACTTGATGAAAAACCGCGCGCTTCCTTTCCTGTTGCTCACCTCGATGCTGTACCCGCTCCTCGGCGCGGCGCAATCGGATCCCGGCCTCGCCGACATCGTCTTGCCGGAAGGTTTTTCGATCGAGGTCTTCGCTGAGGAAATTCCAAACGCTCGATCCATGGCGATGGGTGACAACGGTACTGTCTTTGTGTCGACGCGTAGTGATGGGCGCGTGTTCGCGATTCGTCCGGACGAAAGCGGGGCGGACAGAATCGTCACTATCGCCGAGGGGCTGAGGACACCCAACGGGATCGATTACTTCGATGGCGACCTTTACGTCGCCGAGACGCGTCGATTGGTTCGCTTTGTCGACATCGAGAAGAACCTCGACCGGATTCCTGACTATGAAGTCCTCGACGAGTCGTTTCCGACCGAACGGCATCACGGCTGGCGCTACATCAAGTTTGGTCCGGACGGGAAGCTCTATATGAGCATTGGCGCGCCGTGCAACGTTTGTGATCTCGAGTCCTTTGGCATTATTCAACGTATGGACCCCGACGGCTCAAACAAGGAAACGGTTGCGTACGGGGTTCGCAACTCGGTAGGGCTGGAATTTCATCCGGTGACCGGAGAACTCTGGTTTACTGACAACGGTCGCGACATGCTGGGAGACGATCTCCCGCCGGGGGAACTCAACCGAGCATCGAGTAACGGGCTGCATTTTGGCTTCCCGTTTTGCCACGGTGGTGAGGTTCTGGATCCGGAGTTCGGCGACCGCCGAAGCTGCGCTGAATTCGAGTCACCGGTTCGCAAGCTGGGTCCGCACGTTGCGCCTCTCGGGCTGGAAATCTACGACGGCGAGATGTTTCCTGCAGAGTACCAAGGGGCCGCGTTCATCGCCGAACATGGCTCGTGGAACCGTTCCAAGAAAATCGGCTATCGGGTGACGGTCGTGCGTCTTGAGGACGGCCACGCGCTGGACTATGAGGTGTTCGCAGAAGGCTGGTTGCAGGGTGAACAGGTGTCTGGCCGCCCGGTCGACCTGCTGATACTCGAGGATGGCTCGCTATTAGTGAGTGACGATCATGCCGGCCGTATCTATCGAATTCGGTACACATTGCCACTGATGAGTCAGACCCGGCGGCAGCCCTGGTCCGGTCAGTAAACGGAGATTCCATTGAGCGTGTTCAGAGGCATTGGTCGTGTATTCCGGATTGTCTGGACGGGTGTCGACGGCTTCCGCAAGGTTCTGCACCTGTTCCTGCTGGTGTTCCTGTTCGCCATTATCGGCGGCATCATGGCGCCACCGCCTGCGGTCGTGCCGGCCAGCGGCGCGTTGGTCATCGCGCCGGTCGGGTCGCTCGTCGAGGAATACGAGGGGGAGCCCTTCGATCGCGCGCTCGCTGAACTGGTCGACGATGCCCCGGACCAGACATTGATACGCGACGTCGAGGACGCTTTGCGCTTTGCGCGTGACGACGATCGCATTACCGCCGTTGTGCTCGAGCTTGACGGCCTTGGCGGTGGCGGGATGGCCAAGCTGGAGCGCCTTGCCGATGCATTGAAGGACTTTCGTAGTTCCGGCAAGCCGGTCATTGCCAACGCAAACTTCTATAGCCAGGCGGCCTACTACCTTGCCGCGGGCTCCGATGAGGTCTACATGCACCCCGACGGCATGTTCTTGCCGCAGGGCTTCAGCCTGTATTCGAACTACTTTAGTGAGGCGCTGGCGAAGCTCGAGGTTGACTGGAACGTGTTCAAAGTCGGGACGCACAAGTCGGCGGTCGAGCCGTTTACGCGCATGGATATGTCGCCGGCTGATCGTGAGTCCCGCGCAAATCTGGCCGAGCAGCTCTGGGCTACCATGCAACGCGGCGTCGTTGAGGGCCGCGGTCTCGAGCCGAACGCTCTGGACGACTTCGCGGAGAATCTCCTGGTCCACCAGGAGACCTACGAAGGCGATCTCGCCATGGCTGCTGCCGAGCTGGGATTCATCGACGGATTGATGACCGGTGAACAGCTGCGGTCCCGAATCGCAGAAGTCGTTGGAGAGGACGAGGACAGCGACCGGGGATACAAAGCCGCCGGCATGCGCGGATATCTGCGCCAGATGCGAATGATCGACGGGCCTGCAGCCGGGGAGAATCAAATTGCGGTCGTCGTTGCGTCCGGTGAGGTGTTGAACGGCAGTCAGCCGCCAGGCTTGATTGGCGGTGAGTCTACGTCCGCGCTGCTACGTAAGGCGCGGCTTGACGACTCGATCAAAGCGGTTGTTCTTCGCGTGGACACACCGGGTGGCAGTTCGTTTGCGGCCGAGCAGATACGCAACGAGATCGAGGCGCTGCGTGCTGCCGGTAAGCCTGTGGTGGCATCGATGAGCAGTATCGCCGCATCCGCGGGCTACTGGATCTCGATGGCGGCCGACGAGATCATGGCGCGGGAGTCCACCATTACCGGTTCGATCGGAGTGTTTCTGATGTTTCCGACCGTGCAACGGTCACTCGAGTCTGTCGGCATCAACACGGACGGCGTCGGTACCACGCGCTGGGCCGGCCAGTTCAGGATTGACCGCGAGCTGTCTGACGACGCTCGTGATTTCCTGCAGAACTTTATCAACAAGGGATACGACGACTTCATTAGCATGGTCGCCGTCTATCGGGACCTCGAAAAAGACGCAGTCGATGCCGTCGCACAGGGGCAGGTCTGGACCGGTACTGAGGCGCTGGAGCACGGCTTGATCGACAGCGTTGGTGACCTCGATGCCGCAGTCGCCCGTGCTGCGGAGCTCGCTGAGCTGGACGACTACCAGATGGACTATCTCGAGCGTGATCTCGACTCGACTGAGCAGATGATTCTGGAGCTGATCGGGAGCGTTATAGGGCTCGGTCTCGAGCTTCCCGACTTTGCTTCGGGACATCGATCAGAAGTGGCCAGGCGGTTAATGGACCTTGCTGACAAAACACTCTTGCCGGTCCTTCGCTTTGATGACCCCCGGGGCATGTACTCCTACTGCTTTTGCTCCGTCCACTGATCGTCGAACCGTCAATCCCACGCAAGAATGATTTTTCCGGACTGCCCGGAGGCCATCAACTCGAACGCTGACTGATAGTCGCTGACCGGGAAGCGATGCGTAATGACGGGTTCAATCTGCAGTCCGCTTTGCAGCATGCTTGCCATTTTGTACCAGGTCTCAAACATTTCCCGTCCGTAGATTCCCTTTAGCACAAGCCCCTTGAAGATCACCTGATTCCAGTCGATCGCCATGTCGTCGGGTGGAATGCCGAGCAGGGCGACGTTGCCGCCGTGATGCATGGTGCGGACGAGATCGCGAAACGCGGATGGGTTGCCGGACATTTCCATGCCGACATCGAAACCCTCTGTCATGCCGAGTTCGCGCATCGTGTCGTCGATCGAACCTTCGGCCACATTCAGCGCGACCGTCGCGCCCATCTTTCGCGCGAGGTCCAGTCGATACTCGTTCACGTCGGTAATGACGATGTGTCTTGCACCGCAATATCTCGCAATAGCGACCGCCATGATACCGATCGGACCGGCGCCCGTGATCAGCACGTCTTCGCCGACCAGGTCGAAAGACAGGGCCGTGTGGGCCGCGTTACCGAGGGGATCCAGAATCGCCGCCATGTCGTCACTGATCGCGTCGGGCAACTTGAAAACGTTGAATGCGGGGACACAGACATACTCTGCGAAGGCGCCCGGACGATTGACGCCGATTCCCTCAGAGTTCGCACAGAGGTGTCGGCGTCCGGCGCGGCAATTTCTGCAGACGCCGCAGGTCACGTGGCCTTCCGCGGATACCCGGTCGCCCGCCGCGAATCCCCGAACCTCTGTGCCGACGTCGACAATCTCCCCGAAGAATTCGTGCCCGACTGCCATTGGCACAGGGATAGTCCTTTGGGCCCAGTCATCCCACTGATAGATGTGAATGTCAGTGCCGCAAATTGCCGTTCGCCGAACGCGGATCAGTACGTCGTTGTGCCCGATCTTCGGCCTGCGGATGTCTTCGTACCAAATGCCGGGCTCCGAGCGGGCCTTCACCAGTGCGCGCATCAGTCGATGACTCCCAGCTCCCGGCCGACGGTCGCAAACGCCTCAACCGCTGTATCGAGGTGACCCTGCTCAAGCCCGGCTGACATTTGCGTGCGGATCCTTGCCTCACCCTGCGGCACTACTGGGAAGGAAAAGCCGACGACATAGATACCGTGATCGAGAAGTCGATTCGCCATGTCAGTGGCCAGCCGCGCGTCTCCCAGCATGACCGGAACAATGGGATGCTCCCCTGGTTTCAGATCAAATCCGAGCTCAGTCATCCGTGTGCGAAAATACCGGGCATTCGAATGGACGCGTTCCCGGAGGCTCGTGTCGTTTTCGAGCAGGTCGAGCACTGCAATCGACGTTGCGGCGATCACTGGCGCCACCGAGTTCGAGAACAGGTAGGGCCGCGATCGTTGTCGGAGCCAACCGACGATCTCCTTGCGGCCGGAAGTGAATCCGCCGGACGCGCCGCCGAGCGCCTTGCCCAGCGTGCCGGTGATGATGTCGACTCGACCAACCACGTCGCGATACTCGTGTGTGCCGCGACCGGTTGCCCCGAGAAACCCCGTCGCGTGACAGTCGTCGATCATCGTCAGTGCGCCGTACCGGTCGGCGAGATCGCAGATGTCGCTCAGATTGGCGATGGTGCCGTCCATCGAGAACACGCCATCTGTCACGATCAGTTTTGACGCACAGCCGTCAGCTGCCTTCAGCTGAGTCTCGAGATCGTTCATATCGTTGTTCTGGTAACGGAAGCGCTGTGCTTTCGACAGCCGTATGCCGTCGATAATGCTCGCGTGGTTCAGCGCGTCGGAAACTACGGCGTCGTCCGCACCCAGAATCGTTTCAAACAGGCCGCCATTTGCGTCGAAGCAGGACGGGTAGAGGATTGTGTCCTCGGTGCCCAAAAACGCGGATATGCGGGTTTCCAGCTCTTTGTGAATGGTTTGCGTGCCGCAGATGAATCGCACCGATGCGACACCGAAACCGAATTCGTCCAGCGCTTTGTGGGCTGCGTCAATCAACGCCGGGTGGTTGGCAAGCCCGAGATAGTTGTTGGCACACAGGTTGATGACTTCACGTGTGGCGCCGTTGGTCTGTACGTCGATTGCGGCTTGCTGCGGTCCTGCAATGAGTCGCTCGACCTTGTAGAGGCCCTGGTCACGCAAGGCATCGGTCTGTTGTGCAAGCGCTTCCAGTCGCGCGTTGTCCACGTCGGTGTCTCCCTGAGAGCGGGCTGCCGAGTATAGCAGCGGCATCTCTGGCACACTTTGCGTATGCATGAACCCACGTCAGCCGCGGAACGCCTGGACAAGTGGCTCTGGTTTACCCGCTTCTACAAGACTCGTTCGCTTGCGACCGATGCCGTGCGCGGGGGGCACGTCAAACTCAACGGTGAACGACAAAAGCCGGGAGCGCGGGTAAAGCCCGGTGATCGCCTATCGATTGCCAAGCAGCAACTTGAATACGAGATTGACGTGTTGTCCATCCCTGCGCGGCGAGGTCCGGCGAGAGAGGCGCAGGCGTGCTATTGCGAAACAGACATCTCACGCCAGCGTCGCGAACAGAAACTGGACGTACTGAAAAGTGACCGATTGCTCATGCCGGCAACCCGGGGAAGACCCGACAAACACACGCGGAGGGCACTCAGGTCTCGAAGCCGCTCCGGCGACACCTAGTCGACGACGCGTTTCGGGTAATCGAAGAAACGCAGCGTGCAGGCGGGCATAACGGTCAGGTCCCAGTCGTCCGTGTCGAGATCGACAGACACGATGCCGCAGGTGGGCACGTTGCTGGTGATTCCCGGAACGAGGCGATTTGCAAACTCGGTGAAACCGGGGTTGTGGCCGAACAGCATGATGTTGTTGAAGCCGACATCCTGTTCTGCAATGACCGCCTGAATCTCGGCCGTTCCGGCCAGGTACAGCCGTTCATCTCGTTGCAGAAACTCGCGTGGGTAGCCGATTTCCGCGGCGATGATGCGTGCTGTCGTCCAGGCGCGTACGGCGGGGCTGCTGATGAGCAGGGAAGGGCGCAGACCGCTGTCCTTTAGTCGCGCACCCATCATTGGCGCATCGTGTTCCCCGCGCCCGTTGAGGGGGCGGTCTCGATCGGCCAGTCCGGTATCGTTCCAGCTCGATTTTGCGTGTCTGACCAGCGTCAGCGTTTTCATAGGCGGCTTACATCAGCCCTGTCTGCAGGCGGGCCTCTTCTGACATCATGCTCTGATTCCACGGCGGATCAAAGACCAGTTCGACGGTAACACTACCGACGGTGGGAACGAGCTGGATTTTGTCCCGTGCATCCTGGACGAGAATATCGCCCATTCCGCACCCGGGGGCTGTCAGCGTCATGTCCACGCTCACGGTCCTGCTGCCATCCTCTTCGGGCGCGATCTCGCATCTGTAGATAAGTCCCAGGTCGACGATGTTGACCGGGATTTCTGGGTCGTAGCAGGTTCTCAGCTGATCCCAGATGACCTGTTCGAAATCCGCGTCGGTCGCGTTGTCCGGGATCGACGGCGGTTTGACCGGCTCTTTGCCAATTGCGTCTGCGTCCGTGCCGGGAATTCGAAACAGGTTCCCCTCGACGTACACCGTGAAGCTGCCGCCGAGCGATTGAGTAATCACGCCGGACGTGCCTTCACGAAGGTTGACCGGTTCGCCTGCAGGGATGATGACTGCCGTAACGTCTCGGGACAGCGTTACTGGCTCATTGTCGTAGCCGAAAAACATTGTTCTTGCCTGGCCTCGTTATCGTTCAGTGGGCGACCGTCAGGTCGCGAAAATCTGGCGCGCCTTGTCGAGGGCGGTCAAAAACCGGTCGACGTCATCACGGTTGTTGTACAGGGCCAGTGACGCACGCACCGTACCCGGGATCCCGTATCGTCGCATCAGCGGCATCGCGCAATGGTGGCCGGTGCGCACGGCGACGCCCTGCTGGTCGAGGATGGTTCCGAGATCGTGAGGGTGCACGTCGCCGAGTAGGAACGACTGCACGCTGGCCTTCTTGTTGGCCGTGCCGATGAGACGTACATCAGGTCGCTCTTCAAGGTTCTCGGTCAGATACTCGAGGAGCCCGTCGACGTGCTCTTCGACGGCCCGCATGCCAACCTCCGATAAATACCTGGCCGCGACGCCCAGACCGATCGCTCCCGAGATGTTCGGCGTACCTGCCTCGAATCGATAGGGCAGCTCGTTGTACGTCGTGCCTTCGAAACGCACTTCATCGATCATCGCCCCGCCACCCTGGTAGGGAGGCATCGCGCCGAGCAGCTGCGCCTTGCCGTACAGCACGCCAATACCGGTCGGGCCGAACAGCTTGTGTCCGGAGAATGCATAGAAATCGACGTCGAGTTCGCGTACGTCGACCCGGGTATGGGGAACGGCCTGAGCGCCGTCCAGGAGTACGGGAATACCGCGCGCATGCGCCGCTGCGATGATGTCCTCGACCGGAAGAATCGTGCCCAGAACATTCGAGACGTGTGCCAGTGCCACGATCTTCACGCGTTCGTCCATCAACTCAATGACGGCATCGGCATGCACCTCGCCTGCGTCGTCGACAGGCGCTACCCGAACTTCGGCACCGGCCGCTTCCGCGGCCATCTGCCACGGGACGATGTTGGAGTGGTGTTCCAGCTCCGTGAGCAACACCGCATCGCCGGGTCCAAGTTGTTCCCGGCCATAGCTCGCAGCGACAAGGTTGATCGACTCCGTCGTACCGCGTGTGAAGATGACTTCGCGGGACTCTGCGGCGTTCAGGAAGCGCCTGACGCGTTCTCGCGCCTGCTCATACAGGTCCGTCGCACGATGGCTCAGTGTGTGGATGCCGCGATGCACGTTGGCATGATCTTCGCTCTGGTAACGTGCGATCTCGTCGATGACCGCCTGGGCGGGCTGTGAGGACGCAGCATTGTCCAGGTAGACCAGCGGGTAACCGTTGATCTCCTGATCGAGCGTCGGGAAATCCTTACGGAACGCCGCAATGTCCACGGCGTCAGGCACCGAAGACGTCGCAGGGCTAGTCATGCCGGTTTTCCTCAATGATTCGGTCGAGCTTCTGATCGATGGCCGTAGACAGGTAGTCGGCGACAGCGGCAACCGGCACCTGCTCGATGACGCTGCCGGCAAATGCCCGGGTCAATACCCGTGCCGCCTGATCCCGATCGAGGCCGCGAGAACGCAGGTAGAACAACGCGGTGTCATCGAGCTGGCCGACCGTTGCGCCGTGGCTGCACTTCACATCTTCGGCATAGATTTCGAGTTCCGGTTTCGTGTCGATCTCGGCACGCCTGGACAGCAGCAGATTGTGATTGGACTGCTCGGCGTCCGTACCGTCGGCGCCTTCCCGGACCATCGCCTTGCCATTGAACACGCAGCGGGATGTGCCACCGGCGATGCCGCGATAGTTCTGCGTGCTGGTCGCCGGACCTACCTGATGGTCCGCGGTGACATGATTGTCCACATGCTGGTTATCGCCGGTCAGGTACAGGCCTGCCGTGCCGAAGTGCGCACCCGGGTGCGCAATCGTCGCTGTCGTGTCATTGCGAATCAGACGGCCACCCAGGTCAATCGCGGCGTGTTCGAAGCGGCTGTCCCGGCCGAGCGTGACCTGTAGCCGACCGATCTGCGTATCACCTTCGGCGCGTTCCTGGATCTTGGCCCATGCAACTCGCGCTCCATCGTCGATACGCGCTTCGGTGACAGAGTTACAAAAGCGGGCGCCGCCGGATTCGGAGCGATGCAGTTCGACGAACTCGGCAGAGGCATTCGCTCCGACGTCGACAATCAGGCGAAGCTGAGTAACCGCGTCGTCTTTGCCGGTATCGTCAATGAGCAGTCCAATGGGTTTGTTTACGGTCGAATTCGCCGAGACCTGGATGCGCAGTGCATCCGGCATCAATGCCGCATTCAGGCTGGCCAGCGCATCATCGATCAGCAGTTCCGGATTGCCCGATGCTTCGGACAGAAGGGTGACGGTGACGTCTGAGCCAAGGGCATCAGCCGCCTGCGCGAGTCTGTCTCGATCCACAACGCCATTGACGACCGGTATCCATACAGCATCGATCGCCTCCGGTGCGGTCGAGATGCTGTCAGCCTCGGCCCGCGGTGCACCAGAGTCGAGCCAGCGATTGCTGAGGTCCACGACGTTGCCGAGATTCGTGTAGCGCCAGTCTTCGTGTCTCGGCCCGGGAAGGCCCTGGCCCAGGAAGCGGGCGAGTGCGGCCGACCGTATGCCGGTCAGCGCATCGCCGCTGCGAGCAGCAACCGCGGCTTCCAGCCGCGCCTGGTCTAGCGCCGCGGTCATGCTGTGGCGGCCTCCAGCACCCAGTCATAACCCTCGGCTTCGAGTTTCGTGGCCAGCGTCTTGTCGCCAGACTGGACGATTCGTCCTTTCGATAGTACGTGCACGAAATCCGGTTCGATGTAGTCGAGCAGCCGCTGATAGTGAGTCACCAGTACGATCGAACGGTCGGGTGCCCGCAAGGCATTGACGCCGGCAGCCACCGCTTTGAGAGCGTCAATGTCGAGACCTGAATCCGTTTCATCCAGGATCGCGAGCGCCGGTTCCAGGATGGCCATCTGGAGGATTTCATTGCGTTTCTTTTCACCGCCCGAAAAGCCTTCATTCACGCCACGATTCAGGAAGCTCTGATCCATACCGAGCAGCGCCATTTTCTCGCGGGCGAGCTTGAGGAATTCGAACGCGTCGATTTCGCCGAGGCCCTGGTGTTCGCGCTTCGCATTCAGTGCCGCTTTCAGCAGATAGGCGTTGTTGACGCCCGGAATCTCGACAGGGTACTGAAAGCCGAGGAAGACTCCCGCCCGGGCACGCTCTTCCGGATCCAGTTCCAGCAAATCGGTGCCGCGGAAGGTCACGCTGCCGCCAGTCACCTCATAGTCGTCCCGGCCGGCAATGACCTGCGCAAGCGTGCTCTTGCCGGAACCGTTCGGTCCCATGATCGCGTGCACTTCGCCCTGTCCGACGCGGAGCGACAGGCCCTGCAAGATTTGCGTGCCGCCGACGCTGGCGGCGAGGTTCTCAATATCCAGAATAGTTTCATTACTCATAGCGATTACCCAACAGCCCCTTCGAGGCTGACATTCAGAAGCGC
>CAZMEA010000019.1:0-20631 GCA_964565135.1 uncultured Woeseiaceae bacterium | reverse complement strand
TTGGGTACACGCAGTTCCTGCAGCGGAACGGGCTGCTCGAGCAGCTCGGCACGATAGGCGAGTCTTTCCGGGTCGTCACCTTCCGACAGGATGCGCCAGACCTCTTCGTAGACACGCTGACCGCGGTTCGGCCGCGCCGAACGCATGTAATAGTCGCCAAGCTCTAGCATGGTCTTGGGCAACAGCCGCCAGTCCGCATCCGGATTCGCTTCTGCGACGCGCACCGCGCGCTTCAGGTAGACCTCGCCCGAAGAGACGGATGCCGTAGGTTGGTACGGCGCCGTCGAGACGCCTACAAACATGAACGTTCGGCCGAGATTGGTGAGCGGTTCGATCAGGTCAAGACTGTCTTTCCCCTTGTGCTGCTCGATCACGCTGATGACCCGGCGCCACGTGAAACGCTCCTGGTCGTAAAGCCGCATCCTGTTCTGCCAGCTCGCCCGGGTCCGTAACGCGGGAATGATTTCGAGGCTGCGGTTGTCGACATTGCGGGCCTGCAGGTAATAGATACGTTTCTGCACCTCAATCGCGTCATTCAGCTCGCCAACGCTCAGGTACGTTTCGGCCAGCGACTCCAGCGCTTCCACCTGCTCCAGATTGTGCGGGCCTTCATTGACGTGGCTAATGTGGACGGCGCGATTGAAGCTGTCGCGCGCCAGGTCGGGCCGACCGCTCGCCAGCTGCGCCGCGCCAAGGCCGCGCAGCGGGTTTATCAGGCTGTACGACAACATATCCTCGGTACGCTCGAACACGCCGATAGCGGCCTCGTAGTTGAGGATGGCTGATTCGTAGTCACGAATACCGTGCTGCGCGATCGCCAGATTCGTCAGCGCCTTTGCGGACTCCGGACTGTCGAGACCGTACGAACGGATTGCCTGTTCGACAATCTGCTTTGCCAGCGTATCGGCCTCCTCGAACTGCCGCTCCGCAATGGCGTCCGTGAACAAGGTGAAGAGTCGCCCGAGGCGAACCGCATCGGTTTCCTGCGGCCGGTCCAGAATGCTCGCATCCAGCTCCTCGTCCGGGAGCTCGTCGTCGGGCATTGCCGCATTGCCCGGAAGAACGATCATTTCGAGCTCTTCTTCCGCCTCGGGCATCGGACCGACGACCGAGTCCTGGGCGTAGCCGGCGACGCCGATCAGACTGCCGGCTGCCAGCAACGCCACTGCCCGCACGGCGCGCAGTGTTCGCAACTGAATCAGCTTCTCTGAACAGTCTTGCATGGTGAGTGGTATTCCAGCAGCAACGTAGACACTCAGACTCCGGCCGCTTCGAATAGTTCTTATGTTCAGATCGGCAGCAGAGCCAACTTTCACTATACCGACTCCCCCGAAGCCGCGGTAGGCGTCAGCCCGGGGAAACCTTGTAAACGTTTGTTTCAGGCCCTAGAAGGGCAGGCTTATCTGCTTTTCGGCCGGTCGCACGAACTGCGTACAGTCCAGGTTCTGTCTTGCGTCCGGGCGGTTCAGTCCGTAACGACTGCACGCGGCGCGAAATCGCTGTCCGATCATGCCCGCGTATTCGCCCGTGCCGCGCTGGCGAACACCAAATCGATTGTCATAATCCCGGCCGCCGCTCGCTTGCCGGACCAGGCTCATCACGTGGCTCGCGCGCTCCGGATAGTGTTGGTCCAGCCAGTCGGCGAACAACGATTTCAGCTCGTGGGGCAGGCGCAGCAGAATCCAGGCGGCGGCGCTTGCCCCGGAATCGGCGGCACGCTTAACAATTGCTTCGATCTCGTTGTCGTTCAGTGCGGGAATGATGGGTGCCATCATGACGGTAACCGGCACGCCGGCTTTCGTGAGCCGTTCTACGACCCGAAATCGGGCAGTGGCGGCGGGCACGCGCGGTTCGAGTCGGCGCTTCAGAACGTTGTTGGCCGTCGGGATGCTGACTGCAACCGAGCACAAGTGCCGGTCCGACAATTCCGCCAGAACGTCGAGGTCACGATCGATGAGTGTGCCTTTCGTTATCAGACTGACCGGGTGTCTGTGTTCAAGAAAAAGCTCGAGAAGGGCGCGGGTAATTTTCAGTCGCTTCTCCGCGGGCTGGTACGGGTCGGTGTTTGCTCCGATAGTGATCGGTTCAGGCACATAGCCGGGCTTTTTCCACGTCGCAAGCAGCCGTTCGGCGGCGTTGGCCTTGAAATAGATCTGCGTCTCGAAGTCCACGCCGGGGGAGAGATCGAGATAACTGTGGCTAGGCCTGGCGTAGCAATACGCACAGCCGTGTTCGCAGCCCTGGTATGGATTGATAGAGGCATCGAACGGTATATCCGGTGACGAGTTGCGGCTGATGATGCCGCGTGCCGTAGTGGCGATGAGACGGGTTTCCGGCGCAATCTCCTCGGCGTCGTCCGGCCTGTCGGAACCGGTCGTATCTACACGGCGGCTGGCGAACCGACCGTCCGGCCGGGTGCCGATGCCTCTTCCTTTGACCGGTTCTGAACGCACGCATAGTCTCCAATACTGTATGTTTATACAGTATTGGTCGTACGCCTGTCGGTCAAGCTACCCGGGTGATGCCCCGGCGAGAACGGTCCTCAGTTCAGCACCCGGTAACCGCGGCCGCGCAGGCAGCGCTTGAACACCATTTGCTTCTCGCGAGCCCCGTCCAGTCCGGAACGTGTGCCGCCGTACAGGGCTCCGTAGCCGGCGCCCCTGTCAGCCTCACCGCTTATGGCCCCGGCAACGGCGCCAACCGCGGCACCAACGGTCGCGCCTCGGGCGACACCCTGCTCAATTTCGACCTGGTCCGCATAGGCCGCGCATTCGTCCCGATCGCGTTCGTACTGGGCCGCGCTGACGCCCTGCAAGTCGACGATTGGCTCTGGATGCGACGCGCACCCGACGGCGAATGCCGAGAAAGCACCGGCGACTAAAACGAGCTTGAATCTGTGCATGATGGAGATACCGTCTGGCATGTTCACTCAGTATGCACGGGCCGGCTGAATCCTTCCTGAACGTCGCCAGCTCGTGCTGTCCTCCTGCGTACAACGCGATGCCGGCGCGTTCGTTGACCGAGAGAGTACGAAAAAGGCCGAACCGGTTGCCCGGTTCGGCCCGAGGTCTCGCCTTTTGCTCCGCCGGACGTCAGGCGGAAACCTGGTGAATGTGCACGTCCTGTTGCGGGAACGGGAAGGAGATGCCGTCCTGGTCGAACCGCTTCTTGATCGTCTCCGTAAGATCCCAGTACACGCCCCAGTAGTCGCCGGAGGCGACCCAGGGTCGGACAACAAAGTTGACGCTTGAATCAGCCAGCTCATGCACGCGAATGACGCAGGCTGGATCCTTGAGGATTCGCTCGTCTGCGTCGACGATTTCCTGCAGCGTTTTCTGCACCTTGTCGAGGTCGTCGTCGTAACTGACGCCAATCGTCAGGTCCACGCGGCGCGTTTCGTTTGCAGAGAAGTTGGTGATGATGCTGCTCATGATGGCCGAGTTCGGCACGATGATCTGCTTGTTGTCCGGGGTCTTCAGAATGGTGGTCAGAATCTGGACCTGTTCAACGGAGCCCGAGACACCGGCCGCTTCCACGAAGTCGCCAACACGGTAGGGCCGGAAAATCACGATCAGCACGCCCGCGGCAAAGTTCGACAACGAGCCCTGCAAAGCAAGGCCGACGGCGAGGCCGGCGGCACCCATGACTGCGATCAGCGACGTGGTTTCGATCCCGAGCCGGTCGATGGCAGCGATGATGACCACGACGAGGAGGGCCCAGTAGACAAGGTTTGAGACAAAGGTCTCGAGGATCTTGTCGACCTCGCGTGCGGCCAGCACCTTGCGGACGCCAGTGCTCAGGCTGCGCGCAATCATGCGGCCAATGTAGAAAATCAGCAGTGCGACAATGATGCGCACGCCGAAATCGACGCCGAGCGTTTGCGCTTGAGTCATCAAGCCGGCGACGTCGAACCCGATGAGTTCGTTAAGCTGGTCTTCCATGGTGTCCCTTGAAGTGTGTTTGAGTCTTGTTAGTGCGTGCGGTTTCTTGCTGGTACTCGACTGAGCGCCAGCCAGTTGCCGCCAAGTATAAGCACAACGCCGATCAATGCAGCAGTCGTCCACTGATAATCCTCGAAGGCTGTGGATATCAGCAGGGCAACGACCGGGAATAGTACCGAAGCGTAGGATGCTCGTGCAGCCCCGATGCGCTTCAGCAGGAGCATGAAGCACCCGAATACGACGCTCGAGCCGATGACGGAGAGATAGAGCAGGGATGCCAGGTAGGGCCATTCGAACGAAAAACCGACCGGACGGTTCAGCGCGATCCCGATCAGGAACGTCAGCCCGGCGCCCCAAAGCATGCCGTGCGCATTGATCAGAATGACCGGTACCCCATGTGCCGTATTTCGAACCGCTGCCATGTTGCCGAGAGAGGCAATGAGCACTGAAATCAGTGTCCAGCCAATGCCGACGATGACCTCGTCCTCGACCGACAAAGCCGAGACCTCCGGCCAGAAGACCAGCGTGGTGCCCGTCAGGCCCACACATGAGGCCGCTGCCAGGCGTCCGTCGAACGGCGTGCCGTAGAAGAGCCGTTCGAGCGCTCCGTTGCAGACGACGATCAGACTGTAGAGCAGGGCAATGAGCCCGGTCGTTACGTAGTTGCTGCTCAGGTAGACCAGAACGTACGTGACCGAGAACATCAGAAGGCCCTGCGCGATCACGAAGGGATACAGCGATCTGTCTACCGTAAGCGATTTGCCCTGAAGTCTTGCGAACGCAAACAGGCAAAGTGCGGCGATGGCGAAGCGATACGCCACCGACATCTCCTCCGCGACCTCACCAAGCTGGAATTTTATGGCGAACCACGTCGAGCCCCAGATAAGCACAACGACGGCATACAGCGCAGGAACCGGCACGAGACGGATGCCGCCCGTCAGGGCTGCGGAACGGGAAAACGGAAGATGCGATACGGGCCGGCATTGCGAATGTGATCGCCCGTCTGCAGAACCAGATCGGGTATCGCGCTGTCGGCGATGTAGAGCCAGCCCTCTTCACCAAAGTCGAGATTGTCGGCCCACCGAACCTCGGGCGAACGGATGAGCATTTCCAGCTCCGCATCCGGATGCCAGCGAAACACGGCGCCATGCTCCACATCGGTAATGTAGATGCTGCCGTCCGTGCCGGCGTTCAGGCCATCGCTCAGCGGCTTGTCGGTTACGCGCTCGACCTGGTTCGCCACCTGGCGGTCGGGCAGGCTGGTGTCGATCAGCGCTCTTACGGGGACGCGAAACAGGCCGCTATGGTTCATTGCGCCGTAGTACAGCCAGTCACCCGCAGCGTCCAGCGTAAGGCCGTCGACCCCCGCTTTCAGCGACAGCAGCCCGCCCAGATAGCGCATATCTCGCGTGGGCGTGCGTATCAGGTAATCCTCGACGGCGACGGACGGATCGTTCTCAAGCACCCGACGTGCGGTTTGCGTTTGCGTGTCATAGACGATGATGGCGGGTCGTTGCCGCCAGATGCTGGCGTCGGCGATAAAAACATAGCGGCCGTCATGACTGACTCTCAGATCCTGTAGCATCGACCCTGCCGGCGCGACGTCAGCAGAGAGCGTCCGGTCGAACACCAGCTCATTCGACGCCAGGTCGAATGCGAGAAGACGCGCGTCACCAAAACCATGATTGCCGTGGTCGATGCTCCAGAGACGTTGCTGGCGGTCGATGTACAGTCCCAGCACGGTTCGAAACAGCGTCTGCTGTACCGATCCGTTGGGATACGGCTCTGCAGCTCCGTCGATCCACTCGAGCAGCTTGTTACCACGCGGTCGCGATTCCGGGTGCACGGTAAAGAACAGGCGGCCGCTGTCGGTCACGGCAACATTGCCGATTGGTTCCGGATACGAAAGCACTGTCTCCAGGGCTTCTTCGCTCAACAAGGCTTCACTGCCGAGATCGGGGTATGGCTCTCCCGCGCCATACCGGAGCTGCAGGGTCGCTGCGGAAACGGTTACGACCAATACGAGAAACAGCAGAGTTTTCATTGCTTGCCGAGGTCTCCCCGCGCGCCGAACCCACGGCCGAAAGTGTACCCCGCGAGGCGGAATACGCGAATCGGTGGTATCAGAGCAGGGCGATCATCCAGCTGCCCAGAACCAGGGCCAGCGCCGCGCCTCCGGCTCTCGATTGTGTGACCGCATCGTCCAGGCGCGCCGCGTAACGCACCAGCAGGTATCCGCCACCGAAGCCGCAAAGAAAACCCATCAGGTGCGCGCCGATGTCCGTGTTCTCCGTTCCGGTGCCGGTAAAGGTCAGCAGCGCAAAACCGCCGATCAGTGGTCCGAAACGATACGGCCAGCGTTCCTGGGACATAAGCCGGGCCCGCCATACGAAGCCGACGAGCAGCCCCAGCGCCGCAAAGACGGCCGTCGATGCGCCGATTGATCGATGGGAGACGTCAAGCAACAGAGTATTGATGCCGTTCGCAATCGCCGCCGACACGACCACGCTTAGCCATGCGACCCCGGACCCGGCCAGGCGGCCCGCAAAGTAGCCGAAGAAGGCACCAAAACCCATGTTGCCCAGCAGGTGTCGGATATCGAGGTGGAGTGTCAGAGCCGTGAACGTGCGCCACAGTTCTCCGTCGCGTAACAGGCGACCATCGATACGTCCTGCTGCGAGCCAGTCACGGCCAAACATGGCTTCGCCGGTGAGCCACGCGAACAAGCCGATCGTACCAATGTAAAAGAGGATGCCGGGTAGCCCATCCTGCTCCGTGACCTGAACCGGCGGCGGTGGTGCCGGTCCGGGTCGATTCTCGGACTCGTAGGCCCAGATTTCGTAGCGCGCACGTTCCAGGTACTCATCCGGTACAACCAGTCGACAGAGGCCGTCGAAGTGCACAATCTCGTACGGAATACCGAGCGATGTCAGTACCAGCGCGCGGTCCGAGCAGGCGGCGACGGCCGGATGCTCGAAGGCAACAGACCAGCCCTCAGGAATGTGCGGCACGTTGCACGTCAGGCGGCCAGGCGGTCACTCGCGGCGCCGAGTACTTCGCCGCAATCCGCTTCGATCTTTGCCGTGGCCAGGTCGTCGCCGCGGGTGCGACCGCGATTGATGATCAGGACGGGCTTGCCGGCAGCATGGGCTTCGCGAACGAACCGGAAACCCGAGAACACCATCAGCGACGAACCGACAACGAGCAGCGCATTGGATTCCGAGAGCGCCGCATACGATCGCTCGACCCGATCGCGGGGAACGTTCTCGCCAAAAAAGACGACGTCCGGCTTCAACAACCCGCCACACTGACGGCAGTCCGGCACTGAAAATCCGGCGTAACCGGTTGTGTCGATATGCGCGTCGCCGTCCGGTGCGATCCGGGATACGTCGGCCATCCAGCCCGGATTGGCTGCTGCGAGCATGTTCTGCATATCGTTTCGGTCAAGTTGGCGACGACAAGCCAGGCACACGACGGTGTGCAGTACGCCATGCAGATCGATCACGTTTCGACTCCCTGCGGCCCGGTGCAGGTTATCGACGTTCTGTGTGATTAATGCTGTCACGAAGCCCTGAACCTCGAGTTCCGCCAGTGCCGTGTGGGTCCTGTTGGGTCGCGCGCGGCCAACGTTTTGCCAGCCGGCGAAGCTTCGCGCCCAATAGCGCTGGCGTACCGCGCCAGAGGCGAGAAAGTCGGCGTACTGCACTGGCCTCGCGTGCTTCCATTCGCCCTCGTCATCCCGGTATTCGGGAATGCCAGACGCGGTGCTGCAACCGGCGCCGCTCAGCACCGTCACGCGGCCGTGCCGCTCGAGGAAGTCCGTCAGATCGGCGGACGCGGCGTTGGAGGGGGATAAGGAAATAGCAGAGACCTCGAGTTTTTTGCGACAGTTGTCCGCCAAAGTTTGTGATGCCGCTGCGGATTTCAACCCGCGAACCCTGCGCCCTTCAGCTTCGGTTCAGCGTGCCGGGGCCAGCATGTCAGCACGCTAACAAACCTGGCTCGTCATGACCGCACTCAGAAGACTCTACTTTGCCGCTGCTGTTCTTGCTGCCCTGTTTCTGCTCGAGTCGCTGCTGCCAATCCAGTTGTTCTGAGCGAAAGCGGAGTGATTGTGATCGGCTGATCGGTCAGACGGAGCCGTTTCGCACCTGTCTTCGGGATTCGCTAAGCTCTGTGGGCAGGCGCGATACGTCTGCCTAGGTGCTACGAGTGATGCCCGATGACTACATTCTCCAAGGCCATTGTCGCCGTTACTGCTTTGCTTTCCGCTTCCCAGGTTCGGGCAGACGTGCTCGACGCGGGTCCTGGCGGATTCTCCACGCAATCTGTCATCGAGACGACGCGCGACCGTGTGTTCGCCTACGACGCGTTCGTCCAGGATGTTGCTGAGTGGTGGAACCCCGATCACACGGTTTCAGGGACGTCGGCTGCGCTGTATCTCGATGCGCGTCCCATGGGCTGTTTTTGCGAGTCGCTTGGCACCGGTGCCGGACTGGTGCACATGACGGTTACGTTCGCCAACCCGGGGGTCATGTTACGTCTCAGCGGGGGGCTCGGGCCTCTCGGGCTCCTTGGCGTCGCAGGTAACCTGACGGTCGAGTTCGAAGACATTACGGAGGGCACCCGGATCACGATGCGCTACGTGGTGGGTGGCTACGCGCCGGACGGTCTTGAGTCACTGGCCGGGCCGGTGGACTCGGTGCTGTCCGATCAGCTGACCCGATTCAACAACTACCTGGATCAGGCCTCGCCCTCCGGCGAATGACGGCGACTCCGATGTCTGCGAAGCCACAGCCCCCGTTGCCGTCGGCGACCGTCGCCCTGGTTCGCGAAGGTTGTGCAGGGCCGGAGCTCTTGCTGGTGCTGCGTCACTCGAGAGCCTCGTTTGGCGACTCCTACGTTTTCCCGGGCGGATTAGTGGAGACGTCCGACTACGAAGTCTGGTCGCGATGCGACGGTCTTGATGCGGGTGCCGCGAACGCCCGTCTCGATCTCGACAATGGCGGGCTTGCTTACTACAGCGCCGCTATCCGGGAGCTGTTCGAGGAGGCGGGAATCCTGCTTGCGCGTAACACCACCGGCCGCTGGCCGGGCGTTGAAGCCTTGGCCTCGGACCGGGATGCGTTGAACGCTGGCAGTCTCACGTGGCCGGAATTCCTCGAAGCGCATGATCTCAGGCTGGCGTGTGATTCGCTGGTCTACTTCGAGTACTGGGTAACACCGCGCGAGATTCCAAAGCGCTTCGCGACACGGTTCTTTCTCGCTCGGCTGCCGGACGGCCAGGTCGCCAGTCATTGCGGCAGAGAGCTGACGGATAGCCGATGGCTGACCGCCACAGCGGCGCTCGCCGATGCCCGGGACGCGAAGCTACAGTTGCCGCGTCCGACGGAGGCATCTCTCGAAACGCTTGACGATTTCGGCGACGTCGAGTCAATGGTTGCCTGGGCCGAACGGCGCTGTCGGGCGGGTGTGAACCGCAAGCTCCCCGCTGTCATTTCCGTCGACGGCAAGCCGCGAATCGTTATGCCGGGCGACCAGCTGTATCCCGACTATGAATTCGACGATGAGTGATCGACTGCAGCCCGGCGAGCCGGTCGAGCTCGCCCCGGGCATTCGCAGGCTGGTTGCACCGAATCCGGGCCTGATGACGGGACCCGGTACGAACACGTATTTGTTGGGTGAGCGCGAAGTTGCGGTGCTGGATCCGGGTCCGTACATGCCGGAACATGTCGAGCGCATACTGGAGGTCGCGGGCGCGCCGGTTCGATGGATCCTGGTTACTCACACACACCCCGACCATTCGCCGGCCGCCGGGCCGCTCCGGGCAAAAACGGGTGCAACGGCAATTGGCATCGCAGCGCCTGCGGGTCCACATCAGGACATGACGTTTGCGCCGGATCACGTGCCAGAGAACGGTGAGGTACTGAACACGGACGAATTCGAGCTGACCATGCTGCACACACCAGGTCACGCGTCCAACCATGTCTGTTTCCTGCACGGAGCCACCCGCTTGCTGTTTACCGGTGATCACATCATCAATGGTTCGACGGTGGTCATCGATCCGCCCGACGGCAACATGAACGATTATCTGGACTCTCTCCGACGCCTGAGGGAATTCTCCATCGAAGCTATCGCCGGGGGCCATGGCGAGCTCATCCAAACACCGTACGAAGCGATCGACTGGCTGGTCGAGCATCGTTTGCGTCGCGAGGCGAAGGTTGTCGACAAATTGAGCCATCGGCCAAACGCGCAAGTGTCCGAGCTGGTGGCCGACGTCTACGATGACGTTGATCCGGCCGTACACCCGGTCGCGACGCGCTCGCTTCTGGCGCATCTGCTGAAGCTGGAAGAAGATGGCGCCGCTGTCGTCGACGACGAACGATGGCGATTGACGGGCGCGAGTCCTGCAGGCTGAATCGGCTGGCCCGGCGCCGCTGTGCCGGTTCTTTCGGGGGCGCCGGTGGCCCCTTGACCGGCTCTCCCGCAAGGCTTGCACTGAATACGGACATCGAATAGCGTAAGGCCCGGTTTACACTCCGGACCCAGCGAATGACCTTTGTAGTTACCGAAGCCTGCATCAAGTGCAAGTACACCGACTGTGTTGAAGTCTGCCCCGTCGACTGCTTTCACGAAGGCCCTAACTTTCTGGTCATCGACCCTGACGAGTGCATCGACTGCACGCTTTGCGAACCGGAGTGCCCGGTCGAGGCGATTTACTCGGAGGATGAGCTGCCGCCCGATCAGTCCCAGTACCTCGAGCTGAATGCCGAGCTGTCGCAGAACTGGCCGGTGATTACCGAGATGAAGCCGGCACCGGACGATGCGGACGACTGGAAGGACGTCAAGGACAAGCTCCAGTACCTGGAGCGCTAGTCGACTCAGGTCGCCAGGCTGCGACCAACGAACCAGAAGACCCCGATACCGCACAGAGCGGCGGCGCCGACCGGTGCCAGGCGATACGCGTCGGTATCGCGCAGGGCGCGGGCCACAATAAACGCCAGTGCAAGCAGGCCGAGTTGTCCGGCTTCAACACCCAGATTGAACCCCAGCAACGGAATGACGAGTTCATTGCCGCCAACGCCCGAGTCCATGAGGAATCCGGCGAAGCCGAAGCCGTGCACGAGCCCAAAGCAGGTCGTTACCACAAGCAGGACGAGATCGGCACAGCCGCCGCCTCGTTGACTCAGAATGGCCGAGGCGCGCAAGTAGCAGAGTGCAAAGACGCCGAAACCGGCGTAAGTCGCCATTGCTGTCGTATCAATCGAGCCAACGACGATTCCGCCAAGGCCGCCGATGACGGCGAGCATCGCGACGGAAACTCCTAACCAACCGTCCTCCGGCCGGTGTCGAAGGTAATACTCGACGGCAACCAGGGCGACCGTAAAGCCGATGAACGCCTCGACAAGCCGTCCGTCCGCCTGCAGGTAGCCGAGCACCGCCATCGCAAGGCTCAGGCTGTGGCCTATCGTGAAGCCGGTCACCGCCGCAATGCTACGCCCCAGGCTCCCCGCAACGAGTAACAGCCCGGCGAGAAAGGCAATGTGATCGATGCCACTCAGGATGTGGCCGACGCCCAGATCGAAAAACGCGGTGAAGGACTGACGATCGGCCGCGCCATCTCGCACCCAGGGGGCGGAGCGGGCGGTTACAACGTCCTCGGCGATACGTCGACCGTCGACGTGCACACGCATGAAATGGACGTGTGCGGGCAGTACGTCAAACAGCGCGCGGTAGCTGATGGAGGTCGGCCCGTTGTCGCCGCAGTCGAAGGCGAGTTCGGCACGCAGAAAACCCCGGGCTGCGTCCAGTGCCAGCGGGGGACGGGCCTGACACATTGTGTCGCCTGCCTGCACTGTCGTCGTATTTGCAACGTGTTGCAGGAACAGTGCTTCGAGCCGCTGAGGTGCTGTTGTGTCCATCAGGGTGATGATTTCGCCGCTCGATACGGTGACGACGCCAACCGCACCGTTCGCATCGAGTCGCCAGTTCGAATAGCTCTCGCTGCGCGTGTGGCCGCTGGCAATGCCGCTCACCGTCACCAACAGCGCGACTGCGAAGGTGGCACGCAGGATCCGGCGGCAAGCGTTCATAGCTCGACGACGATATCGGCGGATCGCCGGAGTTCCTCGAGGTAATCCCGGAGCCGCCCGTCCGCCAGAGAGCGCCGATAGTCCAGCAGAACCTGCGACCGGATGCTGTCCAGGCTGGCCAGCGTCGCTTCGGCATGCTCAAGAACGCGGACGACGTACCAGCGCCCCTGTCGTGCGAAGACCGCACTGTTTCCCGCAGGAATGTCGGCAGCGGCAGCGGCGATCGCCGGGCCGAGAAACATGCGCAGACGTTCGAGCGGCGCCGGCGCGGTTGGCAAGCCGGGTACCGGGACGAGCTCTGCAGTCGCAGACTCGCTGTTCGATTCCAGTTGCTGCACAAACCGTCGGGCTAACGACTCATCATCGGTTGTCCATGCCTCCACTCGAATGGCGGATGCATAGGTATACCGATCGGCGTTGTCCTGCATAAACGCTTCGAGGTCAGCGTCGTCCGGATCCGCGGCGTCGGCTTCCGCAGTGACTGACGCAATCAGCGATTCGACGATGGCGGTGCGAACTGTCAGCTCTGACGTGACCATGCCGAGATCGATGCCGCGTTGCAGCAGAAGCTCCTCGTCAATGAGGCGTTGCAGAACGTCCGCTTTCGCGGTGGTTGTAACCTCGTCAGTTGTCGTTCGCGCCAACTGCATGATGGCGCCTTCGACCTGTCGGGAATCGATGAGGGCATCGTTGACGCGGGCGACGGCACCGGGTGGCAATCCGGACTCGGACCCCGATTGCTCGAGCAGCCCGTAACCGGCTGCGGCCAATCCAGCGAGAGCGCCGACGGCGAGCCAAAGCAGAGAAGGTGGTTCGTCCGTGGTTGTGGCGTGCCTTTCCATTGCGGCGGTCGTTTTCGGTTGGGTGTTCGGCATCGGGCCGCTATGCTACCGCAGTCCCCACTGACAGCAGCAGTCTCCGTGACAAATCTTGCCAACGCGCTGGTTGTCGTGACCGGCGCTACCGGCGGCTTCGGGCGCCACTTTGTCGATCAGCTGCTGGACCTCGGCAGCCGCCTTGTCGTGACGGATGTCGAGGCTGCGGCACTCGACCGACTTATCGCCGACGTTTCCGACACCGAGGAGCGCCGCCGGCGCATTGAGGCTGTTGTTACCTGCGACCTGTCGCTGCCGAATGGGCCGGGGCAGCTCGTCACCGAGCTGCGGACGCGGGAGCTCTCCCCGGATGTCCTTATCAACAACGCCGGTGTGGCCGTCGCAGGGCGTATCGACCTCGTGCCCGGGGACCGGTGGGAAACGTTGATGCAGGTCAACCTGCTGGCGCCCATGCGCCTGGCAAACTTGCTCCTGCCCGACATGATTGAACGCGGTTCGGGCCACATCGTGAACGTGTCGTCCCTGGCCGGGTGGGTCGGGTCGCCGTATCTATCGAGCTACTGCGCGTCGAAGTTTGGGCTCCGCGGTTTCAGCGAGGGTCTGGCTCTGGATCTGGCCGAACACGGCATCAGGGTTTCGACCGTCTTCCCGTCATTCAGCGACACACCGATCATTCATTCGGACCAGTTCGGCTTCGACCAGCCACGCGCCGTGCCGGCCGAGATCCTGTCCGCTCCGGAAGACGTCGTGCGCCGCTCACTGCTGGCCGTGCAAAAAGACCGGCGGCACGTCTTCCCCGATATGACATCCAGGTTCACGCACTATCTGGCGCGTTACGCGCCGGGTCTCGTGACGCTGCTGCAGCAACGACTGGAACGTCGTACCCGTCAGGCTGCTTCCGGCTAACACGATATACTTCGTCAATGATCAGTTTTAGAGCACGTTTCGTCCGGCTGGTAACCCGCCACCTGTTCAAGAAGATTGGTGGCGATCCGGACATTCCCCGACTTCGGGAAATCTGGGAAAACCTGGCCGAGAAGTCGCGACCGGCGCCTGGCACTCGCGTCCGCTACGTCGACATCGCAGACGTGGAATGCGACTGGCTGGTACCCAGCGGTTGTCAGGATGCCCCCGTTCTTTTTTACCTGCACGGCGGCGCGTACGTCAGTGGCAGCAGCAAGACGCACCGGTCGATGGTGAGTCACATCGCGACCAAAGCGGGTATGCGGGCTCTGCTCCCGAACTACCGATTGGCGCCGGAAGATCCGTTTCCGGCCGGCCTCAACGACTGCGTGAAGGTGTACCTCGATCTGGTCCGGAGCGGCGTCGACCCAGCGAATATCGCCATCGGTGGCGACTCCGCGGGCGGTGGGATGACGATGGCTGTGCTGCTCTCGCTTCGTGACGCCGGTGCACCGTTGCCGCGAACGGCCGTGCTGCTTTCGCCCTGGTTGGATCTGACGGGGCAGGGTGATTCCATTCGGAGTCGCGCAGACGAGGATCCCCTGTTCGATGGCAAGGACATGCCCCGAGCCGCCTCGCATTACGCGCCGTCTGAGGAACTCGAGAACCCGCTCATATCGCCGGTTTACGCAGATGTGCATGATTTGCCGCCGACCCTGATTCAGGTCGGGGATCATGAAATTCTGCTAAGCGATTCGACGCGCATCGCAGAGAAGATGACCGCCGACGATGTACAGGTAACGCTGCAGGTCTGGCCGGATATGTGGCACGTCTTTCAGTATTTCATCGGACGTATGCCTGAAAGCGAACGTGCGATAGACGACATAGCCACTTACCTGCGCGCTCGCTTCGTCGACAGCGATGAGCGCGTGACTGACGAAAAGGCCGCCTGAAGGCGCAGTGCAGGTCAGAGGTTAGGGTTGCGCTGGCTGTCGTCGTACATTCGTACGAGAAAGCTCCGGATTGCCGGTACCGCTTCTTCCCGCGGCATCAGTCTCTGCTGTTCCAGATGTTTCGCCATGTCCTCGATCGATCGTTTGCCGTCGATCAACGACATGATGAAAGCGTAGATTCTCGTCGACATCGTCTGTGTCTGGAACGCCGGCAGAATCGGGACCGGCTCCTTGCCGACGACGATCCAGTCCGGCAAGGCCTTGTGTCGCGCCGGTGCCTTGATCTTGTCCGCCTTGTCGGCGCGAAACGTGACGACGCGTTCCCGCCGGCCGTGACGGCTCAAGGGCGAACACATGTAGGGAATCGTAGCTTCATGCAGAGCCGGCTCAGCAAAGCCCGCCTCGACCGCAATGTCGGAAACCTCGTCCGGGGAATAGCGGCGACCACGATCCGGGTGCTCGAAGGCCAGCGACCCGAAGCTGATCCAGCGACCGTTCTTGCCAATTAAATTATTGATTCTCCTCGAAAAAATCCGTAGATCTTCACTGAGAATGTCGATCAGCCACGGCGTGATGACCGTGTCGAACGAACCCTTGGCGAACGGTGCGCGCAAGACATCGGCCAACACGAGGTGCAGACCCGCGTCGGCAGCTTCGGGCGCCTGCAGGGTCTGACGGACCGCAACGTTTTCGAGGCTGGACGGCGCAATCGGGAATTCGTACAGCTCCAGGCTGTCGCCGCGGTACATGGCCTGCGCCACCATCGACAACATAGGGTTGAAGTCGACGACAACCGTGCGTTTCGCGTCCGTTCGCTTGTGCAGGTCATAGGCAAGCCTGCCCGCGCCGGCGCCAAGGATCAGGCAGTCGCCGACTTCAGCGTCGCCCAACGCAGCAACGATCAGCTCAACGGACGCGGTGTTTTCCTCATCGCCCCAGACCCAGTCACGATGCACGTTGTGATAATAGGTGTTCAGTCCCTGGTCGCTCGGCAAGCGCGTACGCATCGCCAGGTGTGACGCATAGGCTTCCTGCATCGCGCCAATGTCGAGGGGTGCGAGCAGAGCGGTCAGCGCCTTGCGGTGCTCTTCGTTGGCAGCCAGCAGCAGTTCCAGTCGCCGTTGCGTCGATGGCAGCAGGTCGTTCTGCTTCAGGCTATCGGCCACTGCGCTTTCTTCGTGTACCAGTTGCTGAATGGCGAAGTGAAGGCGGCGTCGCCACTCACCGAGCGCTGCGTCGGGGTCTGCAAACAGCCAGGGTATGTCGCTGACACTTGGAAACTCGGTCTTGCATCCGGGGCAACGGTGGCCGGTATCGGTCTCCTCCAACGGGGTTCGGTCGCAGCGCGGGCAGGCGAGGAGATCAGCTATGGAATTGGCGTCTGTCATCCGGGCAGTCTACTGCGTCTCGGCAAGCGAGTTGTGAAGCACTTCCACAATTGCGTCGAGGTCTGCGAGCGGATTTGCGGCTACGGATCGCAGCCAGTTGCTGCCTGCGACCGAGCCTTTGGAGAACATGCCGGCGGGCAATCGTTCGAGCAATGCGTCGGTCGTCGATTGCAACGGGCGAAACACGGTAATGCCGGAGATCGGTCGTGACCAGAGTTCGAGGCGTGGATCATTGTCGACAGCATCCGCGAGTCTGTCGGCCATGGTCATGGTCGACTCGATCCGCGTTGCCAGACCCGTTCGTCCCCATGCAAGCAAGGTCGCCATCAGCGGAATGGCGGCGGCGCCCCGTGAGCCCTGTACGCCCACGTTCGCCGTGGTCAGATAACTGCCTGATACAGCGGTAGTGGTGCTGGCGGTTTCGTTGTCTTTGAAGAGAATCAATGCTGATTCCTTCGGCTGGAACAGCCATTTGTGCGCCGATAGAGCGACAGAGTCGGCGGCGTCGATCCCATCAAGCAACGGCGCGTAGCGGTCCGTGAGTCGCAACGCGCCTGCCCAGGCCGCATCGACGTGGGTCCAGCGCGCCTGGCCGATCACTTCGAGCGCATCGATGCTGCCCGTAACCGTGGAGCCTGCCGTCAATACCAGGCACGCGTTGGACAGGTCGCCGAGGCGTGATGCGTCTATTCGTTCGCTCGCATCGACCGGGATCGACCTGAAGGGCAAACCCAGAATTCTCGCCGATTTCCGCACACTGACATGCGCGGCCTCGGATGCGACAACGGAGTCGACGCCGGCTGCATCGCGTGCCACCCAGAGGGCGGTCAGATTGGCGAGGCTGGAACCGGCACAGAACTGACCGCCCGACATACCGAAGAAGGGATTGAGCCACTCGATGACGCGAGTCTCTGCGTCATTTGCAAAGGCCGCTGTGGCCGGGTGCAGAAGATTCTGATTCAGCCGTGCGTTCCACATCGCCATCACCCAGGTCAGCCAGGGTGTCGGCGGATCCATATGGGCAAGTGTCAACGGATCGTCGAGCGGCGATGCTCTGCCGAGTACGTGGGGCGCCATTCGCTCCAGCGCTTCGGCATCGCCGATGCCGTTTGCCGGTATAGAGTCCGGAAGATCTGCGGCGTCCGGCAGCGCTGAGCGCATCAGTTCGACGGCGCGCAGCAGCGCCGGGTGCCATTCAAAGGCGTCATCCGTCGGCATAGTCGACATCGATATCGAAGTGCAAAACGTCCTCGCGAGCGCCAAGTTTCGAGTACAACGAAATAGCCGCGTCGTCACCGTGGTCTGCCTGAACGAAAATCACCCAGGCGTCTCGGTCAGCAGCGATCCGCTGCAACTGTCGGATCAGCCCGGTGGCGACGCCCTGGCGTCGCGCAACCTTGGTCACGGCAAGATCGTAAATGTAGATCTCGCTGCGTGCCTGCTCGATCTTCGGCAGCTCGTAGGCCACGAGACCGCCGACGATCGTCTGACCCTCTCGTGCAGCAAGCACAATGCATGTGTCGCTCGCGAGCACACGATCGAGATAGCGGTCGTCGGGCCGGCGATCGTTGTAGGTTTCCGGTTCGTCGAACGCGTCAGCGAACACGGTAAGCAAATCCTTGACGAGCTCGGCGTCTCCCCGCGTCAGTCGCACGATCTCAATTGCGCTGGACACCGCTATCGTCGTCAGCTGGCCAAGAACGACTGGATCAGCTCGCAGGTGCGATCGAGCTCGTCCTCGGTGTTGTAGTAGTGCACCGATGCACGGACGAGCGGCGGCAGATCGCGCGTTTCGAGGTCCAGCCGAGCGATCGCAATGTCGGAAACGGACACGTTCACGTTCGAAGTGCGCAGTCGCTGTTTGATGTCGACGGCCGGGATACCGTCGATATGGAAGGTAACGATGCCGCTCTTGTCGACGCCGTCGTCCGCAATGTGGACGCCGTCCAGGTTGTTGAGCAGTGACCGGAACCGATCTGCCAGCGCACGCACGCGATTGCGGATGCGGTCGATCCCGAGGGCCGCTGCATAGTCGAGCGCGGCCTTCAAGCCGAGTTTGCCCGCGAAGTTGGTTTCCCAATTTTCGAAGCGTCGTGCGTCGCTGCGAATCCGAAACTCGTTGATGCTCGTCCAGTCGGCCGCATGCAAATCAATAAACGGCGGTTCGAGGGATTCGATGAGATGACGCCGCACATACAGGAAGCCTGTTCCTCTCGGACCCCGAAGGTACTTGCGTCCGGTTGCCGACAGCATGTCGCAGCCAATCGCCTCCACGTCAATGGGGACCTGGCCGACCGATTGGCAAGCATCAAGCAGGTACAGGACGCCCGCATCGCGCGTGACGCGGCCGATCTCCGCCGCAGGATTCAGCAATCCGCCATTCGTTGGCGCGTGGGTAATCGCCACAAGCCTGACGCGTTCATCCAGCATGTTTTTCAGCGCATCAACGGAGACCTGGCCGCACTCGTCATTGGGGATAACGTCGATTTTCACGCCGCGTCGCTTCTGCATCTGCAAATAGGCCATGTAGTTGCTGACGTATTCGGCCTGTGCGGTAAGGATGCGATCGCCCGGCTCAAACGGAATGCTGTAGAACACCATATCCCAGGCGCGCGTGGCATTCTCGATGAAGGCGACTTCGTCTCTGGCGCAATTGAGAAAAGTGGCTAGTGAATCGTATGCGCCTTCCAGGTCGTCGGCTCGTCGATCCGCGGCTTCATACCCGCCAATGTCGGCTTCGAGCTGCAGATGCTCGGTAATCGCACGCAGCACGGGTGCCGGCATCAGCCCGGCACCGGCATTGTTCAGATGGGTGACATTGCTGCAGCCCGGCGTCTCCGCCCGCAGCGCGTTAACGGGCAGTTCGGTGCTCATTGACCGTGGGAACGAACTTCGTAGATGCGGATGCTCTTGATAAACGGGTTTGAACTCGCCAGCGATTCGGCCTGTTCCAGGGACTCAGCTTCTATCATGGAGAAGCCCGTGATCGCGTCGGCATCCATGCTTAGAGCGCGAGAACCCTCGTGCGAGATCTCCGTGCCGCCCATGAAGCCGCCATGTTCCACCGTGTGTTCAGCGACGGATTCAAACCAGGCGGTCCACTTCGCCATGATGTCAGGCGTTGGCGTTTCAAATCCGAAATGTAGCAACATGTACTTGTTCATACTGCGTCCCCCCTGATTGATGGTCAGATGCCAAGCGAGTACCGCATTATCTTGGCCATCAGTGCCCTGCCGCAACCGAAAACGAAGGAACCGCTGACGTGACGAGTGACGATAAACAACTGGAAGGAGGCTGCCTTTGCGGTGCCGTTCGCTACCGGACGTCCTGCATGCCGTTCCTCGCTGAATACTGCCACTGCCGGATGTGTCAGAAGGCGGCCGGTGCGGCGTTCGGCAATTGGATGGATTTCGAGGCTGATCAGGTCGAGTGGCTGAAGAGTCGACCCGATGAGTATCGTTCGTCGGAGCAAATCTATCGCGGCTTTTGCAGCCGCTGCGGTTCGTCGTTGTCGTTTCGGAGCGCGGAGCATCCACGTTACCTCACGCTGACGATCAACTCGCTGGACGATCCCAACCGGGTTGTGCCCACCCAGCATATCTACACGGCCAGCCAGGTTGCCTGGCTTGATGTGAGGGACGATTGCGCGAGGTTCGATGCCCAACGCACGCGTTGAACGTACGCAGTCAGTGCGTCTCCGCTGACTGCCCGCCCGGTAGCAGCTTGCGCAGAATGCTCTCGGCACCGACGATGACTCCCCCGGCCGCCAGCCCAAAGATCCCGTTGTAGGCCATGGCTGCAACGATGGCGGCAATCCCGCCGCCGACACGCAGGCTGCCCGCATAGCCTTCGACGAAGTGCAGCATGTCGTAGACCGGCGGGATACCGTGCACGAGGATGCCGCCTCCCACCAGAAACATCGCGGCGGTGCCGAGAATGGATAAGGCCTTCATCAACATGGGGGCCGCGCGCAGGATGCGGGTACCCGCCCAGCGCTGGAATCTGGGCCAACTCGAATCGCCGTTCTTGTTCATCAGATACAGGCCCGCGTCGTCGAGTTTGACGATGCCAGCAACGAGGCCGTAAACAACCACTGTGATGAGCGCCGCCACCACGGACAGCACAGCGACCCTTGTCAGGAAGTCAACCGACTGCACGGTGCCGAGCACAATGACAATGATCTCTGCCGAGAGGATTGCATCCGTGCGGATCGCGCCGCGAATGCGCTTCTGCTCGAAGGCGACCATGTCCTTCTCCGAGTCGGCGATGGCGTTAAGCCGATCGATATGCTCCTGGTCGTCCTCGGCCTTCGGGTGGAGCAGCTTGTGGGCGACTTTCTCAAATCCCTCGTAACACAGGAACGCGCCGCCAAGCATCAGGAGCGGCGTAATGATCCACGGCACGAAGGCACTCAGTGCGAGTGCTATCGGCACCATGATGAGCTTGTTGAGAGCGGACCCCTTGAACACGGCCCAGACGACCGGAAGCTCGCGCGCGGCGCTGATGCCGCTCACCTG
>CAZMEA010000018.1:0-21158 GCA_964565135.1 uncultured Woeseiaceae bacterium | reverse complement strand
TTGTCGCCGCCGCAAGAGCCTTCACCGCCCTTGTCACCGCCGCAGGAACCTTCGCCGCCTTTATCACCGCCGCAAGAGCCTTCGCCGCCCTTGTCGCCGCAGGAACCTTCGCCGCCTTTGTCACCACCACAAGAGCCTTCGCCGCCCTTGTCACCGCCGCAGGAACCTTCGCCGCCTTTGTCGCCGCCACAAGAGCCTTCGCCGCCCTTGTCGCCGCCGCAGGAACCTTCGCTCTCCTTGTCGCCGCCGCACTTGCCTTCGCCGCAGCTGCCTTCCTGTGCGCCCAGCATGTAGCCGGCACCGAGGGTGGTCATGGCAAACGGGCTAGCACCAGTGTCAGCACTTGCAACGCCTGCTACTGCAAAAGAGCCAGCCAGCGCTGCACCAACTGCGATTGCAACAGGTTTTGCGATTTGCTTTTCAGACATTTGTTTCTCCTACCTTCTCTGGTTTGGCAGTACCTTCGAAAGGTACTTGAATAGTGCCCGTCTCCAGGCTGTTGAATTCGACGACTCGATCAAATGCTCCACGTTACCGAGTCGACAACTTGCTTTTCTATCTTGCTCAGATCTTCGTCACGCTCTCCGATGATGGCGATACTCCCATCGCCCACCGGCAAGATAACACCGTTGATACTCTCACCTTCCAGTGGCACGGCGCTGTTTACATTCTCATCCGGCATCAGTAACAACGTGACCGGGCCGGACTCCCCTTTTATTACGAGGTGAGGCACAGATTTTCCATTGATGATGCAGGTGCGCGCATACGTGACCAAGCCCACATCTCTGTCCAGCTCAACCCCACCTTTACTGACAACTCGTTCAAGCCGGCGTTCCTCGACGGCAACGCCCGTTGGCACCAGGGCCTGTGGCTCGTGATCGAGATGCGCCATCACTTCGGCCGCCAACGACGGGTAAGTCGTTGGTGTCATTGTTCTTACGCCGATCACAGCGACAAGAGCGACGCTGGCAGCAATACCTATCCACGCCGGCGTGGTAAACCGAGGCTTATTCCGAACCGGCATTTGTGCAACGTTGCTGGTGTCCATTTCCGGCAACTCCGGCACGGTCAGTTCGGGCACATCGATGTTCAACGCCTTCCCGATCAGGCCGTCCAGCGCGCGCATCTCCTCACGAAATGCTTCGGCAGCCGCGCGTTCATTTGCAGACAGTTCCAGTGTGTCGAGATCGACCGACGGATCTGCTGCAATAATCTCCTTGAAATTTGACGCTTCCATTACGTGTATTACTACTCTGTAGTGTCCTGCTCAATACGTCGCTCATCCGCGACAATGACATCCTTGAGTTTCAACCGGGCCCGGTGCAGACGTGTCAGCACCGCGCCCTGTTTCAATCCCATCAAATCCGCGATCTCCTGCGTGCTGTGGCCCAGAAGTACCTGCAGCACCAGCGGCTCGCGATAATCCTCGTCCAGCCTGTAGATCGCCTCTCGAACGTCTCTCACCTGTTCATTCTCGCTTTCGGCAACCATCGCCGATTGCGCCGGTGTGAGGTCGTCGATGTCGACCGTATCGAGCCGCTTGCGCTCGAAGTACCGGGCATTCTCGCGACGTACAATCGTCAGCAGCCACGGCTTCGCCGCATCGTCGTCCCGAAGCGCGTCAAGCGACTTCCAGGCCCTCAGCAAGGCTTCCTGCACGACCTCCTCGGCCACGCTTGGATCGCGTGACAGCCAGGCGGCGTATCGGTACATATCCCGATGAAACACCGCCACAATCCTGTCGAAGCGATTTCGGCGTTCGCTATCTGCTTTGCTGTGCATCCGAGTTGACCGGCCCCTCTTTGTATTTATTACCCCGATTCCGGGTTTTTTCCCCAAAGGCGTGGAAACCCTACCCAAATCCGGCGAAAATCCAAGCTCAATGAGCGATTTTGACCAAAATGAGTAATTTTCTGGGCGGTGGCTACCCGGCCACGCGAATGCGGCGAATCCGTCGGACGGCGGCGCTTCGCCGTCTGGTGGCGGAAACCACCCTTGGGCCCGGGGACTTCATCTATCCGATGTTCGTTCTCGACGGCGAGGATCGACGCGAACCAGTGCCGTCGCTGCCGGGCGTAGAACGCAAAAGCGTGGACGGAATTCTCGAGGATGCCAGCCTCGCTGCATCACTCGGCATTCCCGCCGTCGCGCTGTTTCCCGTCATCGACAGTGACAAGAAGACCCCCAACGGCGACGAATGTTACAACCCGGACGGTTTGGTTCAGACGACGGTGCGCGAGTTGAAGGCCAACGTGCCGGATATCGCCGTTGTTACCGACGTGGCGCTCGATCCTTATACCACTCACGGCCAGGACGGCATCATCGACGATGCCGGGTACGTGCTGAACGACGTCACTGTCGAGATGCTCGTGCGTCAGGCCGCATCGCATGCAGCTGCGGGCGCCGACATCGTTGCGCCATCGGACATGATGGACGGGCGGATTGGCGCAATCCGCGCTGGTCTCGAGGAGCAGGGAAACATCAATACCCTGATTCTTGCGTACGCCGCCAAGTATGCATCGTGCTATTACGGACCGTTTCGCGACGCGGTCGGCTCTGCTGCAAACCTCGGCGGCGGTGACAAGAACACCTACCAGATGGCGCCGTCGAACACCGACGAGGCGCTGCACGAAGTGGGGCTCGACCTGGACGAAGGTGCTGACCTCGTCATGGTAAAGCCAGCGCTACCGTACCTGGACATCATCCGGCGAGTGCGCGACGAGTTCGCTGTGCCGACCCTGGCGTACCAGGTCAGCGGCGAATACGCGATGCTGGCAGCCGCCGGCGAAAAAGGCTGGCTGGATCATCGCGCAGCGGTGCTCGAAGCACTCCTGTCGATCAAGCGAGCGGGCGCGAGCGCCATCCTCACATACTACGCCCTTCAGGCGGCCGTCTGGCTGCAGGACGGCTGAGGACAGTCGGAACATGGATCGTTACGGTGTCATGGGCTACCCGGTATCGCACAGCCGCTCTCCAGTCATTCATCGACTGTTTGCGCTGCAGACCGAGCAGGATATGCAATACGAGCTTCTGCAGGTTCGCCCGGAGAAGCTCGAGAACGCGGTTAATCAGTTTCGCCGCACCGGTGGTCGGGGCTTCAATGTCACGATGCCGCACAAGACCGAAATCACGAAACTGGTCGATGAGATGAGCGAACGCGCGCAGATCGCGGGCGCGGTGAATACCGTCTCATTCGAAAATGATCTAATGCTCGGCGACAACACGGATGGATTCGGACTGATGCGTGACCTGCAGGAGAACCTCGGGCTTACGCTGTATAACTCAACGATCCTTATCCTCGGCGCGGGTGGCGCGACGCAAGGCGTCTTGCAACCGTTGCTCGAGGCACAGCCTTTTTCACTGGTCATCGCAAATCGAACGCTGCCGAAGGCTCAGGCGCTGGTCGAACACTTCGGCACCTACGGTCCGGTGTCGGCCTGCGGCTTCGGCAATGTGCCAACCAACAAGACCTACGATCTGATCATCAATGCGACGTCTGCCGGCTTCAAGGGCGAGAACCCACCGTATCCGGAAAGCGCAGTCAGCGAGGGAACTGTCTGCTACGACATGTCGTACGGCCTGACGCCAACACCCTTCAGTGAGTGGGCGTCACGCCAGGGCGCCGACCGGTCGGTCATGGGGTGGGGCATGCTGGTCGAGCAGGCCGCGGAATCGTTCAGGATCTGGCGCGGTATAAGACCTGACACGCAACCCATATTGAAGCAGCTGACGATCAGCGCCTGAGTCCCGGAACGCGCCGGACGGCAGCTATCGCATGGTGACGAATTCTTCGGCGCTCGTCGGATGAATCGCAACCGTGTCGTCGAAGTCTTTCTTGGTTGCACCCATGCGTATCGCGACGGCGAAGCCCTGCATCATTTCATCCGCGCCATCGCCAATGACGTGGCAGCCGACGATCCGCTCCTCGGTGCCGACCGTGACCAGTTTCATCGACGTAGGCTGTTTGTGCTCGCCAAGCGCGTACTGCATCGGCGTGAATCGTGATGTGTACACCTTGACGTCATCACCATACTGATCCCGAGCTTCGTCTTCGCGCAGGCCGACAGTGCCGATGGTCGGATGACTGAAGATCACCGTTGCGATCGTGCGGTACTCAAGGTGACGGCCTTCCATGCCACCATAGATGCGATCGGCCAGGCGGCGACCTGCTGCGATTGCGACCGGCGTCAACGCGACGCGGCCGGTCACGTCGCCGAGCGCATAGACGTTTTTTACATTTGTACGCTGGTACTCGTCGGTTGGTATGAAGCCGTAGCCATCCGCTTCGATGAGCGCAGCGCCCAGATTCAGATCTTCGGTGTTCGGCGCCCGGCCGACAGCCCACACCACGCAGTCGAACGGACCGAAAGTCCGGCCGTCCTCGGCCTTGAGTTCCAGCCCGTCAGCCGATTTCTCCAGCGCGTGTGGCACGACCGCCGTTTCAAGCGTGATGCCCTGATCCGCCATAGCCAGGTGCAGCTCTTCGCGGAGCATGCCATCAAAGCTTCGCAGCACTCCGTCCTTGCGCGTCAATACGGTCGTCTCTGAGCCAAGTGCGGCAAACACGCCGGCGAACTCGACCGCTACGTAGCCACTACCGACCAGCGCAACGCGCCGCGGCCGCTCCGTAAGCTCGAAGAAGCCGTCGGACGTGATACCGAGTTCACTACCCTGAATGTGCGGCACAATGGGTCGGCCGCCGGTCGCAATAACAAGGCGCTCCGCGGCATAGGTTTGTCCGTCCACAGCGATAGTATGCCGATCGACGATGCTTGCCTGCCCGCGAATTACCTCGATGTTCTTGTTCGCCAGATTGCGTTCGTAAATACCGTTCAGACGCTCAACATACGCATCGCGACGGTCCTTCAGCAGGCCCCAGTCGTGATTCTGCACGTCGATCGTGAATCCGTAGCTTGCTGCCAGGTCCGCCTCATGACGGTGATGGGCGGCGTACCACATGACTTTCTTCGGCACGCAGCCAACGTTGACGCACGTACCTCCGAGCGGCTTGTATTCGACCACAGCGACCCGAGCACCATACTCGGACGCCCGTTGTGCAAACGCGAGGCCACCGCTGCCACCGCCAATTACAATTACGTCAAACTTCTCACTCACTCAATTAGTCCTCTGCATTCCTGCTGACTGGCATTCGGGGTCGCTGTGATACCATGACTCGCCTCTGCAGGACGCAACCCTCAATGAATCCGCTTTTAGACACGTCATCGCTGCCGCGTTTCGACGACATCAAACCCGAGCACGCAGAACCGGCTATCCGTCAGCTGATCGGCGAACACCGAGAGCGACTCGCCAAACTTCTCGACGGAGACAACATCGGCAGTTTTGACGATCTCGTTCCGCAGCTGGAAGAGATGGATCACGAGCTGAGTCGCGTCTGGTCGCCGATCGGTCACCTGCACAGCGTACTCGGCGACGGCGGCTGGCGCGAAGCCTACAACAATTGTCTCGGCCTGATAACCGACTACTCGACCGAGCTTGCACAAAACGCAGCCCTGCAAAGGGCCTATCAAGCCGTGGGTGCCACGCTTGGCGACGCAGAGGCTGCAGCACGGAAAGCCATCGTGGAACACGCTCTGCGCGACTTCCGTCTCGCCGGAGTGACCCTTCCCGACGAGCAGAAAGCCCGCTTTCGCGAGGCGCGGCAGAAACTTGCGGCAACCCAGGCACGCTTCGAGCAGAACGTACAGGACTCGACCGACGCCTGGCACCTGATCATTACAAACTCGGAGCGAATGGCAGGACTGCCGGCACAGATCGTCGATCGCGCCCGCCGTGAAGCGGCCGACGCCGGGGATGACGGCTGGAGGCTGCTACTCGACTTTCCGACGTACCACGCCGTCATGATGCACGCCGACGACCGGTCTCTCCGTGAGGTCTTTTACCGCGCCTGGTCTACGCGTGCATCCGACCAGGCAGACGACGACCAGTGGAACAACGCTCCGGTCATCGAAGAGATTCTTGCCTTGCGTCACGAGCTGGCCGAGCTGGTCGGTTTCGACAACTACGCCCAGTATTCCCTGGCGACCAAGATGGCCGCGGATACCGACGAGGTCATCGAATTCCTGGACGAACTGGCGACCCGTACGTCCGACGGTGCTCGCGCCGAGCTGACTGCCCTCACGGAACTTGCGGGACATGCCCTTGAGGCCTGGGACACCAGCTACTACCTGGAGAAGCTCAAGGAACGCGATTTTTCGGTGTCCGATGAGGTACTGCGCCCGTATTTCCCGGCCGAGAAGGTCGTGGAGGGTCTGTTTGGGCTCGCCGAACGTCTGTATCAGATACAGGTCGTCCATGTGCCCGGCGTCAGCGGCTGGCACGACACGATCCAGTACTTCGAGCTCCGCGACGCGGATGGCAGGCCGGTCGGCGGATTCTACGCCGACCTCTATGCGCGTTCGGGCAAGCGTGCCGGCGCATGGATCGATGAGTGCGTGATTCGCAAGAGTCTCAACGGCGACACCGTGTTGCCCGTTGGATACCTCGTTTGCAATTTCTCACCACCCGATCAGAACGGTCTGTCGTTGCTGACCCACAACGACGTAGTCACCCTGTTCCACGAGTTCGGCCACATGCTGCATCACCTGCTCACGCGGGTGGACTATCCGAGCATCGCGGGAATCAACGGCGTGCCCTGGGATGCAGTGGAACTACCGAGCCAGTTCATGGAGAACTTCGCCTGGTCGTACGAAGTGCTCGCAACGTCGTCGAGACACTTCGAGACCGGTGAAGCATTGCCCCGCGACCTGTTCGACAAGCTCAATGCCAGCCGCTACTGCGGTGCGGCCCTCGCGATGCTCCGCCAGCTCGAATTCGCGTTGTACGACTTCCGCATTCACGCGGGCTACGACCCCGATCAGGGCGCCCAGATACTAAGTGTCCTCGAAGAGGTTCGAGCGCAGGTTTCAATCATTGCGCATCCGTCCTTCAACCGCTTTCCGATGAGCTTCTCGCACATTTTCGCGGGCGGTTACGCAGCCGGCTACTACAGCTACAAATGGGCGGAAGTACTGGCGGCCGACGCATTCTCCGCTTTCGAAGAGCGTGGCATCTTTGACGCGCCTACAGCTGCGAGCTTTCGCCGGGAGATTCTGGAAGTCGGCGGTAGTCGCGACATCATGCAGGCGTTCATTGCGTTTCGAGGTCGTAAGCCGACCCTGGACGCGTTGCTCCGCCAAAGCGGCATAGACATCGCCGCGTAGAGCTCGCGCATGAAAATCGCCACGTGGAATGTGAATTCCCTCAAGGTTCGACTGGGTCACGTGAAGGAGTGGCTTGCTACAGCCGAACCCGACGTCCTGGTGCTGCAGGAAATCAAGCAGGTCACCGAGGATTTCGCCGCCGAGGAATTTGCGGCCATGGACTACGCATCGATCGCCAGCGGCCAGAAGACGTACAACGGTGTCGCCGTCGTTGCCCGCAGTGAGCCCACCGACCCGGTCACGGATTTCCCGGGTTTCGCGGATCCGCAGCGCCGCATTCTGGCCGTTACGGTCGGGAACGTCCGGGTCGTGAATCTCTACGTACCCAATGGATCCAGCCTCGAGTCCGACAAGTATCAGTACAAACTGCGTTGGCTCGCCGCACTGAAGGAATTCCTGCAGGCAGAGCTGGCACAACACGAACACGTTGTTGTTCTCGGCGACTTCAACATCGCTCCGGCAGACAACGATGTCTACGACCCGGAAAAGTGGGGTGAAGACGTGCTTTGCAGTCCACCCGAGCGGGCAGCGCTTGCCGACATACTGAATCTCGGGTTCGTCGACGTATTTCGGAAGTTCGTACCGGATGAGAAAGTGTTCAGCTGGTGGGACTACCGGGCGGCAGCCTTCCGACGCAACGCGGGATTACGTATAGACCTCATTCTGGCCAGCAATACACTCGCCGCGGTCAGTACGGACAGCTACATCGATCGGGAACCGCGCACGTGGGAACGCCCATCCGATCACACACCGGTTGTTGCCGAGTTTCACGTATAGCGGCCGGTGGTCCGGTTATTGTTCAATACCCCGACTTTGCGCCAATTTGCACGGTGTATCATGACTCTCGAACCAAGGGCGATCACGCGATCGACACGCCAACGGTCAGAGTCCGACATTTCGTCGCATCCGCGAGCAAAGTATGAACAGCTACTTTGAGCGTCAATCCGGCATCTCGACTCTGCAGCAGACGCGAGACAAGAAGAACAACAAGCGCATTATGTCCCAGGACCGACGCAACGATTACGATGTCACCAATACCGTGCAGGTCAGCAGTCCTTCGGCCGTTCGTAATGCCGTTCATGAGCTGTTCGCCACGGCCTTCCCGGGCGCGTCCTTCGACAAGCTATGGCTGACGTTCTACGACTTCGAACGCCTCTTCACCGGCCGGTTTCCGGGATATCTGGGTTGCGATACCACGTATCACGACATGCAGCACACGCTGGACATGACTCTGGCTCTGGCCCGCCTGGTGGTTGGTTACGAGCGCAGTGTCGAACCCGATGAACGTCTCGGCGCGGAGCGCGCGCAGCTCGCGATCATTACATCACTGTTTCACGATGCCGGCTACATCCGCCACGAAGAGCGGGACAAGGAATTCAGCAACGGTGCGGAATTCACGCTTCAGCACGTGAGTCGCAGCGCCGATTTTTTGCGCCGGTACCTCCCGACGATCGGGCTCGCGAAGTATGCGGTGGTCAGCAGTATGATGGTTCACTACACCGGGTATGAAGTCGAGATCGACGCTATCGAGCTTGATGACCCGCGCGATGCAATTTGCGGACATCTGCTCGGCACTGCGGACCTCATTGCTCAGATGGCGGACCGCTGCTACCTGGAGAAGTGCCGCGACCGACTGTACAAGGAGTTCGTCCTGGGCGGTGTCGCGATCGAGAATTCGTCGCCGGGCGATTACGTCGTGCGCTATGCGTCAGGTCGGGATCTGCTGAAGAAGACACCCATCTTCTATCAGGAGATCACACGGGACCGCCTGCAGAACAAGTTCAACCGTTCCTATCGATACGTCGAAGTTCTCTACGACGGGCAAAACCCTTACATCGATGCGATCAAGAAGAACATCACCCACCTCGTTCGGGTTCTCAAGTCGAACGACTGGCGGTTGCTGCGTCGGAACCCGCCATTCTTCGTGTCGAACACCGAGTCGGTTCGGCAAATGGATGACCTGGTCGCCGAGCAGCTCGCCGCGATCCCCGAAGAAGTACAGCACGCATCGAACGTACTCAGCGCCTGATCCGCTACGATTGGGCCTCCGCGAGGGCCGCCTTGATAAAATCGAAGCGGTCGTTGCCGAAGAACATATCGTCACCCACGAAAAACGTCGGCGCTCCGAATGCGCCTCTGGCTACGGCCTCCTCGGTGTTGGCTTTCAGCTCGTCCTTGATCGCCTGATCGCCGATAGCGGTCAGGTAGTCCTCCGCATCGAGCCCTGCACCGGATAGAATCTCGGCGAGCACCTGCGGATCGCTCAGATCAAGGTCGTTCACGTACATGCCATCAAACAACGGTTGATGAACGGCATCGAAAGAACCGCGGTGCTGGGCAACCAGCGCGAGCCGGAGCGCGGACAGCGTGTTTTGCGGGAATACCGAGTTAAAGCGGAACGGAACGTCGTAGCGGGCAGCCCAGCGCCGAAGATCCTTCCCAAGATAGCGGCCTTTTGCCGGCACCGTTCCCGGCGGGCTGTTCCCGGTAGCCTTCATTACGCCACCGAGAAACATGGGGCGGTAATGAACATCGACGCCCTCGAGTGACTTGACGGCTTCATTGGCCATGTAAGAGTAAGAGCTTACGTAGTCGTAAAAGAACTCGAGGGTAGCGGTCATACCTGCTCCGTATCAGTTGCGGTCGGGTGCACGCATGGGGACGTACGCGTCACGGTTTTCGATTCGCTCTATCCACGCACGCACCAGTGGATAGCCTGCGAGGTCGAAGCCGCCTTCATCGGCTACGTGCGTGTAGGCATACAGCGCTATGTCTGCAATCGTAAACACGCCTCCGGCGAAGTACGGCTCACTGTTGAGGTGCTGTTCCATCACGTCAAGTGCACGGTAGCCGCCGGCCCTCTTCTCTTCCAGCGCCGCCTGTTTATCTGCCGGGTTTCCGAGGTAGCGGACGATGAAGCGCGACGTCGCTATGTTCGGTTCATGGCTGTATTGCTCAAAGAACAACCACTGCAGAATAACTGCACGGGACCATGCGTCCGTGCCACCGAGTTCGGTATCGTCGGCGAGATAGCTCAGGATCGCATTCGATTCCGCCAGATATTTCCCATCCGGCAATACCGCGAGCGGGATCTTGCCGTTGGGGTTCATGGCCAGGAACTGCGGCGTACGTGATTCGCCGGCAAGGATGTCGACCTCGTGCCACCGATAGTCGATACCGAGCTCGGAGCAGGCGAGCTGAAGCTTGTAGCAATTGCCGGAAATTGAATCGCCATAGAGCTGCAAGGCATCGCTCATGTCGTTATGCCCTCACGGTGTTTGCGTAGAGCTACAGACTCGTAGCGATCCAGCCGCCGCTTGGCGAAGAACGCGGAAACGGCAGCCGCCATACCCGCATAGATAGTGCCAACCGCGCCGAACTCACGCGTCGCGAACGTCGAGATCGTGTGCCAGGACACCTCACCCAGAAGCGTCAGCGCAGACATGTCGAACTCCCGTCCGGTCAGAAACAGCGCAGAGGCAAAGCTGCCGAGAAATGCGCCAATCACGCTCGCCACGGCGGCGATCATAGGAAAGCGCCAATCGAGGCCGAGACCGAAATGCCGCACTGCACGTCCAACGAAGAAACCCTGGACAACGGAGAAAGGCGGGAACGAGCTATCGAAGAGCATGCACGCGTACACCCAGACGATGCCAACGATGACCAAAGCCGCCCCTGCGCCCAGAATCGCCGAGCGCATCGACTGTTCGGCAAAGAGCTGGTCGAGATCGACCTCGTCCGCTTTGTGCGGTTCATACCGCTTGCCGAGGCGGAGTGTGGAATCGGCTTGTTTCATGGGCGTGCCAGCAGCCTGCGTCACGGGATTCGGGGCTGCACATGGTAGGGAAATTCCTTCGCCGGCGCGATCCTCGGTGCCGCTTTAGACCGGGCGTTCGACGACGAGTTGCGCGGCACACAGATCCTCGAGCGCCGTACCGACGGACTTGAAGACCGTCACCTCAAGGTCACCCAGCCGACCCGGAACTTTGCCAGCCGCCAGCTCGGCGAGTTCGCCCTGGATACTGTCAGCGGTGATCCTGCCCTCGTTGATTGCCTGAATAACATCGCCGGCTTCCGCAAGCGCACCTGCGCGCGTGTCCACGAAAACACGACCACGCTGCAGGGTTTGTGCATCGGCTTCACGCATCGCGGGTGTAAACGCGCCGACCAGATCAATGTGCTGACCGTCCTGCAGCCAACTGCCCTGAATCAGCGGTTCGTCCGCAAGGGTTGCCGACGAGATGACGTCAGCAGCGGCGACCGCCGAGGCAAGATCGGTGACGACGTCGACTGTGCCTGCCAGATCGGATATCCGGTCGACGAGCGTCTCGGCCGCTTCGGGCCGTCGCGCCCAGACCAGGATCCGATCGTAGCCGCGAACCGATGCATGCGCCTGAATCAGGTGCGGCGCCAGATTTCCGGCGCCGATCATCAGAAAGGTGCGTGCGTCCCTCCGAGCCAGGTAGCGCGCCGCCAGCGCAGACGCCGCACCGGTACGACGCAGGGTAAGCTCATCACCGTCGAGCATGGCCCTTGGCACGCCCGTATCGCCGTCCAGCAACATATAGCTGGCCTGTACCGCACCAAGACCCCGTTTGGCGTTTGCCGGAAACACGGTGACAAGCTTCACGCCGATATCGCTGTCTGTCCGCCACGCCGGCATCAGCAGCAGCGTGCCCTGCTCACCGTCGGCCCGCTGAATCCGGTGACTGGCGCGCTGCGGAGACGCCGTTTCAACGCGAAATGCCGCGTCCAGTGCATCGATCAGCGACGGATAGTCGAGTGCCCCGGCGACAGCTGTCCGATCGTAAAACTGCATGGGCGAAGTATACGCGGGCCCGGTCGACTGGAAGGTCAGTTTCCATCTTCAACACGCTCGCGCAATGCGTATACTGACGTTCCGCCGCTCGTCAGGTAGCACAAGGAACAAACCTCGGGATGAATTGGCTGACGCTGGGACTCGCCGTGTTTGTCGCGGTCCACCTGCTCTCTTCCGTCGTACCCTCCGCCTGTACGTCGCTGAAGGGTGCGATCGGGGAAAACGCGTTTCGCGGCGCCTACTCACTGCTCGTGCTCGCGGGCATCGTGATGATCGTCATCGGCTGGCGAAGCTCCGTACCCGTGGTGGTTTACGCACCCCCGGTATGGGGCACGTCTGTTGCGTTCTTTCTGATGCTGGTCGCCGTATTCCTGTTTGGCGCGTCGCATGCCAAAACCAACATCAAACGCTACGTGCGTCATCCGCAGTTGACCAGCATCCTGGTCTGGTCGATCGCGCACCTGTTATCCAACGGCGACATCCGCTCGCTGACCCTGTTCGGAACACTCGGACTGTGGGCGTTAATCGAGATTCCGCTGATCAATCGCCGCGAAGGAGCGTGGGAGAAGCCCGAACGCGCCAGCATGCGCAGCGAGATCATCGGCGCGACCATCAGCGTGGTCATCTATCTCGTGCTGATTGCCCTGCACCCTTACTACGCGGGCGTGTCGCCGCTGCAGTAGCGGGACAAGGCGACTAATCGAGCGCTAGCTGCGAGCGAGCAGCCGGCGAGTGGCTGGGACAGCGAGCAGCAGCAGGACGAACCAGCCGGGCGAACCACCGCCGCCATCATCTCCACCACCACCGTTACCGGTTGCGGTCTGTTGCGACACGGATACGACGCCTGACACAACGTTGTCGGTGTCGTCGGACTCGGCCTCCGTGGAGGCCACCGTAACCGTGTAACCAACGGTTCCGAGCGACAGTCCGGTCAGGCCAATCGACAGCGTGGACATACTCTGCGCGCCCAGATCCGTCGCGGTGCAGTCGATCTGCTGACCACTGACGGTGCAGCTGCCGACCGTCCAGGTGGCGGTGTCAGGGCGAATCCCGGCATCGAGCGTAATCGTGGCCGTAACGTCAGTCGCGGCGAGGATAGAGGCATTCTGGATCGATACGTTCGCGGTCGCACTTCGATCAATGTTGACAGCAACACTGGAGGGCGTGCTAACGACCAGATCCACAGCCGGATCGACGGTGACAAGATGCGAGTCGACGTTGTTCGAAGTGACGCCGTCGTTCGTCGCGGTAACCGTCGCTTCAAAGACGGCCGGACCGACACCCTCGGCGCTCGCTGTGACGGTCACGGTCTCCGCGCCAAACCCGGCAATGGTGCCAATGCTAAACGTCACGGTACCGGCGCCATCAGTAAAGGTGCCCTGGGAGGCTGCCGCGGCGACAAAGGACACGTTCGACGGCAATGCAACGTCGACGCTGACGCCCGTCGCGTCTTCAGATCCATCGTTCGGAATCTCGAAGGTGAGATTGATCGCGCGGCCGAGAAGAATGTCATCGGGCTGACCGTTGGAGTTCACGGTTACGTCGACGCTCGCCAGGGGCACGATGCACGCCGCGGCATCCGCCGTTGCTCGCATAACGTCCTTGCTGCAGGACGAGAACTCCTGGTTACCGTTCACGCTCGACGCCATGATGAACTGGTCGTTCGGTTCGTCGGGACAGCTGCCGCCGGCCTCGCCGTCATGTTCAGCACCGAAGTTGTGGCCTATTTCATGCGCTGCAATGAGACTATCGGTTGTCGTACCGCGGCGTCCTTCACTCAGACCCGCACCGAATCGACTGTTGCAAAGCACGCCGATGTAGGCGATTCCAACCGTGGATCCGTCGAGATTGCGGCCGGTAAAGAGGTGCGTCAGGCCACGTTGGTTCTGGCTGCTGTTGCCGGCCCGATAGGACCCAAGTTCGCCGAGCAGGTCACCCGAATCCGTCGTATCCGTGAACGGATCGTTCGACGCGTCGAATACGTCGACAACGGGCACGGTGATTTGTATGCCGAGTTCACTGCTGTAGATACCGTCGACGTTGTTCAGTCGATCGAGAACGTCCTGTTGAGCATTCGCACGTCCGTCGGCAAACAGCGAATCGGCAACGGCGCCAATCTCGATCTCCTCGACGGCACCGTCCGCCTGGGCCATGCGCAGTTCGCCAACCATCGCCTGGTACATCTCGGCGCCCGTCGCGGGTGCGGGTCCTAACCCGGCCGCACAGCTCATCGTGCCGGGCTCCACGACCATGTCCGCCAGGCGGAAGATGACGGGTTCAGTCGTCGAAACGGCGCTTTCACCCGGCCGTTCGATCGCCAGCAGTTCATCGCCGTCCCAGATCAGGCCGGCAGGGACACCGTTGCGGGTGACGATGCGTACCCAGCTGTCCGGATTCCCGGCAATCTCTCCTCGATACACTCCGATGGACGGATCGATACCCGCACGCTGCTCTGCGGACAGCAGGTTGGTGTTTGGCTGAAGCTCGAGATCGAAGCGCTGGCCCAGGGCGTCGAACTCCATGCCAGCGACGTCGTAGAGCACGGCCGCGCTCCGCGACACCGGGCCGCTGCTGCGAAGCTGCAGGCCACGGAGCGGTTCGAAGTACTGAACCGACATACCGTCCATGGACGCTTCCTGAGCGCTGGCCGTAGCGATAAAGACAAAGCAGGTCGCGAGCAAACCGAGGGTCTTCATGACGCCTCCGATCGAGTATTGAAATCCTGGATCCAGCTAATCAGATGCCCAGGTGAGCAGCAAGGAAATAGTCGTCTCCAATCAGCGACATAGGCACTCAAAGTGCGCCCTGGTTCTCAATTCAGAAAATCTGTCGCGCTCCGTTTGAAGCGAGCTGTTTCAAAGCTTCAGACAGCGTTCGCGCCGAAGGGTTCAGTGCCGGATCGGGGAACGACGTCTTACAGCGCCATCACAAGCATGCAATCCGGGTACGAACCATCCGCTGACCAGGCGTCCTGCTGATCCTGATTGAGCAACGCAAGTCTTCCCTGATGTTCATGCAGGTACCACGTAGCCATCGCGACGCCGTTGTCATCGAGCAGGCGAATGACCGTGCCATCACGTCCGTAGGTGCCGGTTTTCGGAAAGTCCGGATACGGGTCGGTGACCTCGCCGTTCGGCCCTATACGTCTTGCATCGGTGTACTTGTTCCAGGAGTAAAGACCGTCCCTGAGGCTGATGCTTTCGCCGGCGAATGCGGTACACGCGGGCTCGTAGGACCCGTCAATCGCAATGGCCGTTGATCCGCAGCCCGTTAGCACAATGAGTGCGAGCAGAATCCAGAACCGGATCAGTCTCATGTTGAAGGCCTCGTTAGTCACCGTCGCCCGCAGCTGCCGGAATCGCTTTCAGCACCTCGCGGGCCAAATCCCAGCGATTGAACCCCTGGCGGCCGTAGTCCAGGCCGCGCCTGACAATCACCGTATCATGACTGGGCACGATGATGACGTACTGGCCGCGATTTCCGGAGGTTGAGTAGGCGGTTTTTGGTACGTCGGTGCGATCATCGGGGACCAGCCAGAACTGACCACCGTACTGGTTGCCGGTCTCGGCTGTGGCCGGCGCGGGCGTGCGCACGAAGCGGATCCAGTCCTCCGACACGAGTCGCTCTCCGTCCCATACGCCACCCTGCAGATACAGCAAGCCGAAACGCGCCAGGTCGCGTGCGTTCGTATACACCTGACTGGACAGAATGAAGTCACCAAACCGGTCGGTGCTGGCGAGCGTGCTGCGCATGCCTATGCGATCGAATAGTGCGCGGCGCGGAAACTCAGAGTAGGTCTTTTCGTCGCCGAGTACCTGCTTCATCGCGTATACCGCGAGGAGCGTATCGTAGTTCTCGTAATCCCAGAACGTCCCCGGCTCCCTGATCAGACCACGGCGGCGCGCACCCTCGACAGAGCTGGCGCCCGCCCAGTACGCGAGCCCTGAACCGGTGACGTATTCCATACCGAAGCTGTCGACGGGGTACAGACCACTCGACATGTTCAGCACGTGCCGCAAGGTAATTCGATTACGCGGATCGTCTTCGGACGAACGAACTTCCGGCAGCCACTCGAAACCCAGCGGCTCGTCGAGATCCATACGACCCTCGTCGACCAGCATTCCGATGAGGGTGGACAGCATGCTTTTCGCGGTCGACCACGTTCGTGTACGGGTCGTCATGTCGATGCCATCGGCATAGCGTTCGTGAACGATCTCGCCTTTGTGCACGACGATCAGGCTGAGCGTATCCTGCTCCTCGGTCGGGCGGTCGAAAGCCCAGTCCGACGCAGCCTGGAGCAGGGATCCGTCGATACCGGTAGACACCGGTGTTTCAGCAATCAGATCGCCGTTCGGCCAGGGTGTCGTTGCCGGGTCGAAGTCGGGGTAGGCGAGCGTCAGCTCGGGCAGCGAATCGATATCGTCAACGGACTGCTCCGGAGACATGACGACACAGCCGATACCCTCGCGGAACGCCGCGCGAATCTGCACGCCGTCATCGCCGCCACCGACGGCGACTGCGCCATACTCCCGCTCGATGGCGTAGTTGCCACCCTCAACCGTTCCAACAGGATTCCGCAGGTAGGCGACTTCCTGCTCGAACACTCGTTCGATCGGGCGCCCGGACGTGTACAGGCCATTGCACATCAGCACGGCCTGCACGCCGTTCCGGATCATCTGCCGGTTGGCAGCGAAGTAGTCGTAATCGTTCGGTTGTTGAGCAACGGCGGGCAATACTGCAAGGAGGCCAAGCAGTGGCATGGCGCGTTTCATCGGCATCTCCGGTCTGCGGTGCGGGCAGAGGAGGATAGCGAACCCGGCGTCGGTACGGAAACTCTTCGTTGCACGAACAGTGACACACGCTCACGGCTATACTCTGCGCCTGTCACGTGACCGAGCCTTGAATCAATGGATGCTCTCGCCCGCACTCTTGTCTTGTGTGTCTGCCTTGTGCCGCTATCGGTCTACGCCGGTCCGGAGGAGCACGCGGACTATGTCGTGATCGGCAAGTCCATTAACCACCGGCAGTCCGCCACGGGAGATCTCACCCTGCTGAACACGGTCTTTTTCGCCGAGGTGTTCGAAACGGAAGCGGGCGGCGTCAGTAACGCCGTATTGCGCGGCCCGGGGGAGGCCAGGGACGGGATTCCTTTCTCCGGTGACGGCATTCATTTCCTCGCCGGGACGCGCCAGTTCACGATCGAGGCGCTAACCGAGAATTTTCCGGACACGACCTACCTGTTCGACTTCGACACACCGGCGGGAAACGTACGCGATTTTCCGGCGACGTTCCGTCGGGATGCCGGCGAACAACGAAATCCCGGACCCATCGAGATTTCGCTTTTTCAGGACGGACGACCGGCCGACCCCTCGTCGATTGATCCGGATGAGGATCTGGTCGTTCGCTGGTCACCGTTCGTCAAAGGCGCGGCGGATACGAATGACATCATCGACGACATGATCTACGTGATATTTGGTGACTGTCATGGCAACGAGATCGGTCACAGTGGCCACGCCATCAGCAATCCGGACGCATTGACGTTCGCGGCGACCGAGTACTCGATCAGTTCGGATCTCCTGCAACCCGGGCAGCCGTTTCAGCTCGAGGTCGAGCATTCAAACATGGATACCGCGATCGAACGTGGCATCGAGATCATTGTCACCTACGCGGCAACAAGCTTCCTCGACGTGCACACGACCGGTAGCGCCCGCTCTGATTCCGACTGCCCCGCCGTCCCGTACGCGATGGATGGCGGACAAACGGATCGGGAAAGACGCTAGCGACAAACAGTCAAAAGTGTGTCGGTCAGGACGTCGAACCAAACGGCGTCACGGCACAATCCGTCGGCCGTCCTCCGCAAGCTCAATCGGCCCCTCGAAGTGTTGGCGAATTGCATCCAGCGTTTCCTGCTGGCGATTCTGCGTACGCCGCATGAAATGCGAAAGGACAACGCGCCTGGCTCGGGCGGCGTGGGCGATTCGTCCGATCTCCGATGGCGTCATGTGCAGATTGCGGGCGACACGCCCGGCGTCCTCCGGCACCGCGTTGTGCATCACGAGAATATCGACATCGCGGGCGAGCGCTGCGAGCGTTCCGAAGCGATTGCTCATATCGCCGGAAAAAGCGATTGAACAGTCGCCGACATCCACTCTCCAGGCAACGGCGGCAACGGGGCCGTGATGGACATGGGTCGCGCTGACCTCGGTGTCGTCACCAAGCTCGATTCGCTCGATATCGCCCCGCACCAGGGGCACATCGACGACGCGCAATTTGTAGTCGGAGCGGCGGTCCGAACTGACGTAGTCCTGCAGGTAGCGGTAGGCGCCGTCGTCGCCCAGCAAGCGCGCGACAAAGTCCGTTGTTGCGGGCATGAGTGCGTTTCCGGCTGGTCCGAATAGCGGAAGATCCCGCTCACGATCCGAGAAGTAGGATCCCTTGATGAAGGCCGGCAGATCGCCGGCATGATCTACGTGCAGATGCGTGAGAAGAACGGCGTCGAGATCCTCAAACCTCGCGTCGGCCTGGCCGAAGGCGATGCTGGCACCCGGGCCGATATCCACAAGAATTCGCGCAGCTCCGTTGCGACGTACGATATAGCTGGACGAAATGCGACCGTCATCGTACTCCGGGCCGCCCGAGCCGAGAACCTCCAGAATCACCGATTCATCACTGCATGTAGCCAACGCGGGTGAAGTCTGCAAAGCACCGGTCAGGCTGACGAACGACAACGCCAGGAAGAACCGGATCAGCGATACACCAGTGACGTTACGCTCTATGCCGATTGGCCGGAATCTGCTCATGTCATACAGTGTTGTCAGTCGGACCTCCGAACGCAACCGGCTCGTGAGTCCCGACGAGCGTCCCGGTCGTGCATCCCTGCTCGAGGCCGAGTCAAAGACTTCGGATAGACTGTCGGTCCAATCGCAGTCATCTACGCTCTGCTCTGCACGTACGCATGGCCCACCTGGACATTCGAGGCACCCCTTGAGGACACATTCGTGAACCTGGAAACCGTCAACAAATGGCTGACGCTGTTGGCCAATCTCGGCGTACTGGCCGGCATCGTGTTTCTGTCGCTGGAAATCAGTCAGTCCAATCGGATTGCCATACAGGACGCGCGGAGTGATTTGACGGACCGGCAGCACGACGTTCAGTCAGTCTTCCTGCAGGACCCGGACGTCGCCGCAGTCATGGTGAAGCTTTCGTCAGGACAGCCGCTATCTGCAGAAGAACAGTTCCGGGCAACGAGCTACGCGTGGATGCTCCTGAACGATGCGGCGGCCCTGAACCTCAGCTACGAGAACGGATTTATCAGCGATGGCGTACTCCAGCGCTATATGAACGTGCAGTCCAGAACGATAGAGCGCATCCCCGGTATCGCCCCGTACCTGGAGCAGGTGCTCGACGATACGGGTCTGGCGCGACGCGGCGTATCGCCGGTATTCGACAACCTGCTGGATGCGGTGGAGGAAGAACAGCCGGCAGAAGCGCGGTAGGCACATTTTCGGCCGTCGGTGGACGATGACCAACGCAAGGCGGTTAACGGTCTTCTGCAAACCACGGTGGGATAGCAGCTAGTCGACGACAAGAAACTACAGGGCCACGATTGCTAATCGCGAGCTTGAGTTGACGATGAGTAGCGTCGCGAATACCTGTGACGGACGAGATGCCGTAGACGCCCAGGGAACCAGGACGTCGCAGCTATTCCCCATCACGCAGGTAGCCACTCATTACTTCCTCGAGCTCGTCGAACTCAAGCTCGCCCATTTTCACCCAGACGGGCGCACCGTTCCCATCGAGCAGCACGCTGAACGGCAGGCCCTGGACGAAGTTGCCCAGTTCAGCACTCCACATGAACAGCTTCTCCGGATCGCCGACAACGATTGAATACGCAACAGGAACCTCATTCACGTAAGCCGCGACGCCGTCCATGTCGTCGGCGGCAACGCCCAGCACGACAGCCTTCTCAGGGTCCAGCCGTTCGGCGAGATGGCTGAGCTCCGGCATCTCCTTGCGACAAGGTCCACACCAGGTCGCCCAGAAGTTGAGGAGCACATGTCGTCCGGCATAGCTATCCAGGGACGCGTCTTTGCCATCCAGCAGCGTAAGGGCCGGATGATCTGCCGCTGTGGCAACGGACATGGCAACGGTCACCAGCAACCCGACGACGCCAAGCCTCATTGCAGCAATCGTTGTCTGGCGACTCATTGCGCGGCTGTTCGCGCCGCATTCAGGACAGCATCCTGACCGACACGAACCGTGTAGTTGTTGTTTCCACAGGCGAACCGGGTGACACCCTCGGTGCCCGGGTTGGTGGACAGAGGGATCGCCGGCGTAAGTCGATTCCCCGATCCAGGCCCCTGCGCTTCCGCTTCACCGATCGGGGCGAGAAGAATCACCAAGACGCCTAGTAACCCGTTGATTTTCAAAGAACGACCCCTGACACAATCGACTCAGACCTGCATATTGCCTAGTTGCCGATTCAAGAACCAGCGTTTCCCGGCCTCAGGTCATCCGCCGCTCAGCGTCGTGGGCGTCGTCGCTTGTGCACGGCTTTAAATCAGGACAGGTCGCCAGCGCAGTTTCGGCTGCTCTCGAGTTCGAGCAGGGCGCTCGCGTCGTAAGGCTCGACGCCGAACAACATCGGATAGTGCGCCTTGCGCAAGCTCTCATGGAAGTCGCGGACGCAGGCGTCGTAGTCCTGGAACGCGCGAATATCGGTACGCGCTCGTCGAGTGAAGAATCGATCGACGAACAGGGGCGGTGAGATCAGTGACGCGCGTTGCATGACCCGATCACGTCGACGGACGCCATCGCGAAGCGCCGCGGATAAATCGGCCACCGATTCGTCTCCGACTTGCTGAAATGCGTAATACCACTGCCACTCGAACGGCGTCGGAATGTCGGCGAAGTCTTCCCATTCGGGATGAGAGGCGACGAATGCATCCATCGTGTCCGATTTGGGCAAGTCCCACGCGCGGTTCACCGTCTCACGCTGAGCCAGCAGAATCTCGCCACCTTCCGGAACGTCAACCCAGCGCTCTGCCATCGCTGCCGCGGTCAACGGAATCGCCAGCACGGTCAATGCCCAGACACCGAGCAAAGCCGCCGCTGTGGTC
>CAZMEA010000017.1:0-21174 GCA_964565135.1 uncultured Woeseiaceae bacterium | reverse complement strand
GCAGCGTGCTGACGCTGTCGAGCACGAAGAAGCCGCGACCCATCGTGGAGATCGCAAGGTCACCGCGGACGACCTTTAGGTCGGTGATCGGCGTCACTGGCAGGTTCTGCTGGAAGGCCTGCCAGTTCGCGCCGTCGTCGAAGGAGACGAACATGCCGTACTCGGTGCCGGCATAGAGCAACCCCTGACGAACCGGATCTTCACGAACGACACGTACCGGATAATCCTCAGGTATACCGTTGCGACCGTTGGTCAGTAATCGCCAGCGCGCACCGTAATTGTCCGTCTTGTAGATGTAGGGTTTCCAGTCGCCGAACTGATAGCGCAGCACGGCAATGTAGGCCGTGGCCGCATCGTGTGGCGACGGCTCGACCGAATCGACTCGCCCACCGGAGGGCAATCCGCGCGGCGTGACGTTTTGCCACGACTCACCGTTGTCCTGCGTCACATAGACCGGGCCGTCGTTGGACCCGCTCCAGATCACACCACGTTCGACCGGCGATTCGCGCAACGAGTAAATCGTGCTGTAGAACTCCTCGCCGGTAATGTCTCGTGTAATCGGGCTGCCCGAAATGACCTGCTTGTCGTCCTCGAACGCGGTCAGGTCCGGAGAAATGGTCTCCCAAGTGACACCGTCGTCGGTGGTCCGATGCACATACTGCGACGCGTGATACACGACGTCCGGATCGTGCGGCGACACGTGGATCGGCGAGACGCGCTGGAATCGATAGCGCAGATCCCGCGGGTTGTGTCCATACATGTTGGCCGCGCCGACGTAGTAGCTGCGCTCAGTGCCGGTGTTCTTGTCGAACACACCAAAGCGACCTTTGCAGTTCGCGTACACGATCGTGTGATTACCGGGCTTCGGCACGGCCGGGCCGGTTTCGCAGCCCCCGGTCTCGATCAGCCAGGCATTGTGATTCTGCACGCGATACGGGGCACGACTCGGCACGGCGATGGTTGAACCATTGTCCTGCTGCCCGGCATACAGCCAGTACGGATACTGGTCGTCGACCTCGACCTGGTACACCTCCGTCGTCGGCTGGTTGAACTGCGTCGACCAGGTCTCACCGCCATTGAAGGTAACGTTGGCGCCGCCGTCGTTCGCCTGGATAAACAGGTCAGGATCCTCGGGATTGATCCACATATCGTGGTTGTCACCGTGCGGCGGGCGAATCGACGTCCACGACTTACCACCGTCATCGCTGCGGTAGTAGCGGGTGGCCATCGAGTAGACCTTGTCCGGATCCTGAGGGTCGACGTCGATGTTGGCGTAGTAAAACGGACGCGTGCGAATGCCGTCTTCCGACGATACCTGGGTAAACGTTTCCCCCTGGTCTTCAGAGCGGAACAGGCCACCCTCGTCGTCCGGCGCCTCGACCAGCGCGTAGACAATGCTGCTATCGGCCGGGGAGATTGCCAGGTCGATCTTGCCGATCAACCCGGTCGGCAGTCCCTCGGTGACTTTCCGCCACGTCGCCCCGCCGTCGACCGATTTGTAGAGACCGCCCTCTTCGTTCGGGCCACCGGAGATGATCGTCCAGGGCTTGCGTTCGGCTTTCCAGGCAGTCGCAAACACGACTTCAGGATTTCCGGGCAGCAACTCGAGATCGGCGAAACCGACGGTGTCGGAGATCTCGAGGACTCGCTCCCAGGATTGTCCGCCGTCGACGGTCTTGTACACGCCGCGTTCGGGGTTGGCATTGAAAGCCTGCCCGATCGCGGCTACCCAAACGATGTTGTTGTTGGTCGGATCGATCTCGACCGCACCGATATGCCCGGTTTCGGTGAGGCCGATGTGCGACCAGGTCTCGCCACCGTCGATCGACTTGTACATGCCCTTTCCGGCGATGACGTTGCTGCGGAGCCCGTCGGATCCGGTGCCGACGAAAACAATGTTCGGATCCGTCTGTGAAACCGCGATGTCGCCGATCGACGGGGTCGCAAAGTATCCGTCCGAGACGTTGTTCCACGTCTCTCCGTAGTCGGTCGTCTTCCAGACTCCGCCACCCGAGGCACCGAGGTAGAACGTACCCCGCTCCATGACGGTCCCGGCAACCGCCGTTACGCGACCACCCCGGGTCGGGCCGACGTTGCGGTACTGCATGGCATCGAAGCCATCGGAACTGGCCTTTTGGGCGACAAACAGGAATGTGCCCAGGAAAAGGGCAAGAACGGTGCTGCGCATGATGAGTCTTCCGGAGCCGAGTCGACGCCAGAAGCTATCACCGGACCGGATGTCCGGCAATCCTCCCGTTCCCGGCGGCATTGCTGCCACCGGAACCCGGCCGTCAGTTCTCGGGCTTGATCATGATGAGCCGCATGGGGTAATCCGCGAAGAGCTCTTCAAAACCGTCGATGATGCCCTGCATCTTGTGATCGTTGCCGCGAGGCTGACCGTGCGGATCCACGTGAATGCGGCTGAGTCGGCCCGACCAGACGATGTGCTCATTATCAGTGTCGAAGACGTCAACGGAGACGGCGGCCATGAACCGTGTCGCGATACCCGGGTCGATCCCCGGACCAAAATATTCGTCCTCCGGGGACTCCTCATTGAGGTAGACCTGATTGAACTGCATTCGGACACTGAGGTCCGGGTCATCAACAGTCGAGTCTAGGCCCTTCCGGGACAGAACCGGGCGGATGCCGTTGAGAAGATAGGGCTCGAGAAAGCCGGGCACGTTGGTGGTCACGACTTCGTACGTTGCGTAGCGCTCAAACTGGGCCTCGCAGCACGTCTCCACGTCGACGCTCAACCGCGGCGGCGACGTCGTACAGCCTCCGAGCAGGAACGCCAGCAGAAACGCGGCGACCCATAAACCGACCTCACGCAGTGCACTTTGATTCATGTTCACCCCCATGCATGTGCCCGGGACCGTCAGCCGCCCGGTTTCGGCAGTGAACGTTAGTGCCATCGGCTGAGCGCCGACATACGGAGTAACCGAAGCGCAACGTGCGCTGCCTCTCATACCGCAACAGGCGGTGCGGTATACTGCGCGGCGTCCGCGAACGGCATCCTGCTGATGCCCCGCTCAAGCCTCGACGATCCTGCATGGCAACCGATCAACCAAACCCGACACTCTCGATTGTCATTCCCGCCAAGAACGAGGCCGGCTCTATTGCTGACGTCGTGAGCCGCGCCCGCAGTGCCTTCGGCGATGCCGAGATCATCGTGGTCGACGACGGATCCGAGGATGACACGCGTTCCCTGGCGGAATCGGCAGGTGCCATCGTTCGGAGCCATCCGGTGAGCCTGGGCAACGGTGCTGCGATCAAGACCGGCGCACGTACCGCGTCCGGAGAACTCATTGCGTTTATGGATGCCGACGGCCAGCACTCGCCCGAGGATCTGAGCCGTCTCGTTGAGCGCCTTGGAGAAGGTTTCGACATGGTAGTGGGCGCTCGTCACGCCCGCGGTCATGCGAGTGCGGCGCGACTGTTTGCCAACACGGTGTACAACCGCCTGGCGTCACGGATGAGCGGGCAACGCGTTGCCGACCTCACGTCGGGGTTCCGCGTCGCACGCGCCGACAAGTTCAAGCGCTTTCTTTACCTGCTGCCGAACGGGTTTTCCTACCCCACTACCAGCACGATGGCATTCCTGCGCTCCGGCTACCCTATCGATTTCCTGCCAATCGAGGTGGGACGTCGCGAAGGCAAGAGCCACATACGCCCACTCGCGGACGGCATCCGTTTCCTGTTGATCATCTTCAAGATCGCAACCCTCTATTCGCCGCTGAAGATCTTTTTTCCAATCAGCAGCGGATTCTTTTTAACAGGGCTGGGCTGGTACGCCTATACGTACGCGACGCAGGGGCGGTTCACCAATATGAGCATGCTCATATTCAGCGCTGCCGTGATCATCTTCCTGATCGGCCTGATATCCGAGCAGATCACCGCGCTGACGTTCAGCCGATCCGAGTAGACCTCGGCCGGGACTACCCGGCGTCCCGCCCCGCAACCGCAGCGGTGAAGACGACGTCCGTGGAGCTGTTCAGGGCCGTTTCCGCCGAGTCCTGCAGAACGCTGATGACGAACCCGACGGCAACGACCTGAAGCGCAATGTCTGCCGGAATACCAAATAGGCTGCACGCGAGCGGGATGAGCAGCAGCGAACCGCCGGCAACACCCGACGCGCCGCACGCCGAGAGCGCCGCGATCACGCTGAGCAAGAGCGCGGTCGGCAGATCGACACTTATTCCGAGCGTGTGCACGGCGGCGAGCGTAAGGGTGGTAATCGTGATCGCTGCTCCGCCCATGTTGACGGTCGCGCCCAGCGGGATCGACACAGCGTAGGTGTTCTTGTCCAGCCCGAGCCGCTCGCAGAGCGCCAGGTTCACCGGAATGTTCGCCGCAGAGCTGCGCGTAAAGAATGCGGTTATACCGCTTTCCCGCAGGGCCGTGAGCACAATCGGAAACGGGTTCCTCCGGGTGCGCGACCAGACCAGCAGCGGATTGACGAGCAGCGCCATGATCAGCATCGATGACAGGAGCACCGAGAGTATGCGTGCGTAGCCACGAAGTGTTTCAAATCCGAATTCCGCGAGATTGCCGGCGACCAGCCCGAGAATACCTATGGGCGCGAAGCGAATGACGACGCGAACAATCTTGATGATGATCTCCGCGATGTCGGAAAACACGGTCCGCGTGGTCTCTGCCGAATGGCGCAACCCGACCCCAAGCGCAACGCCCCACACCAGGATGCCGATGAAGTTGCCGCCGACGAGAGCATTGACGGGATTGTCGATCAGCTTCTGGACGAGATCGCCCAGCACTTCGGCAATACCCTGCGGCGGATCCAGGACGACATCCGTGGCTTGCAGGATGAGCGTTGTGGGAAAGAACGTGCTCATCAGTACCGCGAGAAACGCAGCGCTGAACGTTCCAACAAGGTAAAAGCCGACGATCGGCCGCAAATCGGCCTGGCCTCCGGCGGACTGGTTCGCAATTGCAGAGGCGACCAGCACGAATACAAGAATCGGCGCAACCGCACGCAGTGCGCTGACGAAGAGGCTTCCGAGTACTTTGGCTGCCAGCGCCAACTCGGCATCGATCAGGTAGAGAACAACGCCAAGCAGAATGCCGATGGCGATCTGGAAAACCAGGTTACCCTGCATATAGCGCTGCAAGAGACTACGGTCTGTCATAGGAGCGTCGAAGGATGGCGATGACTGCGGCGATTGTTCAGGAATCGCAGCATTCTGCAACCAGCGGCTGTTCAGTTACTGATCGTCACCCAAGCCTGCGTTGGCCGAATCGATGATGGCATCGACGTACCGGTCCGGAAAGCAGTCGCAGCGCTTCTGCATGCGATCGCCGCGAAAACCGTAACGACCGTCACTGACGCGATTTGGGCTGCGGGTTTCGCAGACCATGGTTTCGCCGGCCGGGCACTTCTGCTGACGCGCCTTCTGTTCCGCCACGACTTCACCCGTGGGCTCGCCCAGCAGACCGCCGGTGGGATCGGCGGCGGCACAACCACCCAGGCTTGCGAATATGGCGGTGGCAGCCAATGCTGCCAGTGCGGCGTGTCGTCTCATCGTACTGAGTCCCCGGGCGGCTTTTTCTCAGTATAGCCCGGCACCGACACCAAATGAGGACGCGTTTACGTCAGAAGATACGGTCCACGAAGCGATCAGGAACGCAGAAACAATCATCCTGTTCCCGGTTCCCGCGGTAGCCGTAGCGGCCGTCGCTGATTCGGCCGGGCGCACGGGTCTGGCATACCAGCGTCTCACCGGCCGGGCATTTCGGCTCACGGGCGAACCGGTCGACGATCAATTCGTCATTGGGCTCGCCTAGCAGCCCACCCGTCGGGTCTGCAGCGGCGCAACCGCCGAGGATAACGAGACTCGTGAGGACAAGCGGCAACGCCATCGTCGCAGTGAGTTTCATGTACAGGGAGTCCTTTCGCGCAGTAGTGACACAATAGACCGCGACAAGCGGAAAAAGTTGTCTGCGCCGTCAGCGACGTTTGTCGATCCGATGCCAGCTCCGGGACGCGGACCCCTTGCCCCGCCAGCCATGGTAGGGATGACGCTCCAGCAGCGCCTTGTCGCGAAAGAGAAAGACGAGAATGGCTCCAGCCGCAAACCCGCCGACGTGCGCCCAGAAGGCCACGCCACCGCCGGTGGCCTGCAGCGACGTGAAGCCACCGAGCAACTGCAAGAGAAACCAGTATCCGAGCATGAACACAGCGGGTATCGCTATGGTCGTCACATAGAAGCCGAGAAAGATCAGCAGGTGTACGTGCACACGCGGATACAGGAGAATATAAGCGCCCATGACGCCGCCGATGGCGCCCGAAGCGCCGACCATGGGAATCGTCGATGCGGGGTCGGCGGCCACCTGCAACCCCGCCGCCCCAACGCCGCACAGCAGGTAGAAGATGACGAAGCGCAATGGCCCCATCGCGTCTTCGACGTTGTTGCCGAAAATCCACAGGAACCACATGTTGCCCAGGATGTGGAACCAGCCTCCGTGCATGAACATGGAAGTGAACACGGTGTGCCAGCTGCCGCCGTCACCGAGGACGCAGGCCGATTGGGGACCTATTGGGAACCGGGTCCCCGGTGGGACCAGGCTCAACAACTCACCGGGAATCAGGCCAAGCTTGCACACCGACCCGGACAGCGCGGGATCTGCACCGAGACCCTGAAGGAATACCCAGGCCAGGGCATTAGCAACAATCAACGCGACCGTCGCGACGGGTGTCAGAATGCCCGGGTTGTCATCACGAATGGGGAACAAGGCGTCGTGGGACCCGTCTCTGAAGGGGTCGCGACCTTAGCACAGCAATGGCCGCGCTAGCTGTCGGCGGCCAGGTAATCGATGTCGGTGGCGGCGGACCCGACGGCGGTCGGACCGGGAACCCGGAGACCGAACTCGCGGCTCAGTACACGAATCGCGGCATCCGCGTCGCCCGCGCCCCTGAAGCCTTCGCCCAGCGTCACCTTCTTGCCGGCCGAATCGTGCGCGTAAACGGTGTAGTGCATCACATGCTTGCCGCCTGAGTTGGACTGAAACGAGCTGTCCTTGCTCAGACTCGAGACGCTGTGCGCCGGCATCTCTCCAATCGATACCGGCACGCCAAGCACGCGACGTACCGAGCGAATCTTGCCGCCGTCCATATCGACCGTCAGCGAGTTCAGGCCTGCATACAAGCTACCCAGCCCAACGAGTGAGCCAAGCAAACCGAACACCGCCCCCATGAACAACTGCTGCTCGACAGTCAGTATGAAGTATCCGGCAGCGGCAAAGCCTGCGCCGAACAGAAAACCGAGAGCTGCCGTCCCGCCGTTTCTGCCTGCCGGCAGATGCAGTCTCTTGCCGGTCGCCGTGTGGGTCATATTCATCAGCCCGAGCGCGTCTGCCTCGTCCAGCTGGTCCTGACGACTCTCGGCATCTGCCAGCGCGCGTTCGGGCAGACTCTGCGACCGCGCGCCGGTCCTGTACACGGGAATCGAGAAATCCCGGTTGAGGTCAGCCCCAGGAAGCTCGGCGGTCAGGCCGAGACGCCAGGCGTGGTAGCTGTCACCCGATTGCCGGGCATCGGCTTCGTCGAGTCCATCCGGCACGTCGAAGCGAAACACCAAGCGCGTTCCCTCGGGCCCCGGCTGCGCGGCCGCCTGCGCATCCCGCTGCCACAGTGCCTTCTCCCTGCTGCTTCGGTTCTTGCCGGAGCCCGAGGTGTAGTGATGCAGGTTCGTTAGCGATACGTGGAAGCGATGCGCGGGATCGAAAGGCAGCTTGAGATCAATGGTGCCGCCAACGTGACCGCCTATCGCACCGGGAAAAGGATCGAGGTGGACCGGCGTCGGACCGAAGCGCGTCCATTCCCGGCTTCGACGAATAGCCCAGGTCAGAAGAGCGATGCCCACGAGCGGAAACAGTAACCCGATCAGAGCCAGGTAGTTTTCCTTGACCGTGACCTCCTCTACCAGCAGGAAGGGCAACGGCGCCGACACCAGATTCCAGAGTGCAGCGAATGCCCAGACCCCCCACATCGCGGTGCGCGACTGTGAGCGAACAGACGATGTCTGCCAATCGTCATTGGCAAGCCACGGCATATCGGCGTATGCGGGGTCGTCGGGATCCTTTTCTTTGGGCGAAAGGAAACCGAACACGATCAAGCCGACGCCAACACCGCCAAACACGAAGAGGAATATGCTGCGGAATCCGACCATGCCCCAGCGCAGATCGCGGTCGATGATCGATTCCGCAGGACGCTCGGGATCGTAGTAGATGACAACAGGCTGCCCGTTTCGCCACAGCGACTCCAGTCGCAGACCGGTGTCCTGCTGATAACTGCCAATGTTGTCGTTGCCCGAGAAGAGCCCCACCCGGTCGCCGTGATACTCCTGGCCATTGGCCGTGTATCGATACGTCGCGTACGCCTGGTAGGTGGTCGAGTCGTCGCCGTGATGTGTTTCGTAGCCGGCCGTCTCGAGCCGCGCCTGGGTGGATTGCCAGTTTTGCATTCGCATGCTTTCGAGCATCGCGTCGGCGATAGACCAGCCCATCCACGCGCCAACGCCAGCGAATGGCAGGGCGAACAGGATCAGGAATACCTTTCCTTTCATGGCGATCCCCGGAGTGAATACGGCGTACGGCCGTTATGGCTGAGCTTCAACGTAGCACCACAGGGACCGGCCGAACTGTGAGTCCTATCCCATTGAGCCAGCCGCGGTGCGGGTCGGCTCAGAGCAACATGTCATAATGAGACGCGCTACCGGATTCACGGCAGGCCGCGATTTAGCGTCGCTGCTGATTCATGAGAAGGACAGGTACATGACCGCGAGTTCGGTCGAGGACGGTACACGAACATCGGCGGCTTATCGGACGGGCGCGTTCCTGCTCATCAGCGTTGCGACCGTGCTCGTCTACCTGCCCGGACTCGCCGGACCGTTTGTCTTCGACGATTTCGGCTCCCTGTCCAGACTTGGCGACCTCGGCGGCATTCGCGACTGGGCGACCTTCAAAGCGTTCGTTTTGAGTGGCGACGCCGGGCCGTCGGGACGACCGCTCGCTCTGCTGACCTTCGTGCTGGACGGCACCAACTGGCCTACTGACCCGCTGCCTTTCAAGCGAACCAACCTCGTCATCCACCTGACCACCGGTGGCGCACTGTACCTGTGCGCCAGACAGATCCTTGCGCTGGTCGGCTTTGCAACACAGAGAGCGAGCCGCGTCGCGCTTGTGACGACTGCTCTGTGGCTGCTGCATCCGTTCCTGGTATCGACGACCTTGTACGCTGTTCAGCGCATGGCACAGCTTGCGACCCTGTTCGTGTTGCTGGGCCTGGCGACCTACCTGAATGGGCGACAGCAGGTGTCGAACAACCCGCTCAAGGGCTACCTGACAATGACGGCAGGCATCGGCCTGGGCACCCTGCTCGCCACTCTTTCGAAAGAGAACGGAGTGCTGTTGCCGTTGCTGGTCTTGCTGACAGAAACGGTGATCGTCCTGAATCCATCCAATCAGTTTGCGCGACTGAACAGGATGTGGACGATAGTGTTTCTTTGGGCGCCGGTGCTTGTGGTCCTCGGCTACCTTGCCAGTTACGTCAACAGTGCGTCGCTCTTCGGAATAAACGTCGCGCGCGGTTACAGCATCTACGAGCGCTTGCTCACCGAAGCGCGAATTCTCGTGGACTACCTGTGGCACTGGTTCGTGCCAGTTGCGACGACGACCGGTGTTTTCCAGGACCATGTCACACACTCCACCAGCGTTCTCGAACCGGCGACGACACTGGCATCGATCGTGTTCCACGTATTGGCTGTCGGCGGAGCCGTTGCGGTTGCGAGACGCATGCCATTGGTCAGCTTTGCGGTACTGTTTTTCTACGGTTCGCACCTCATAGAATCGAGCGTCATCAACCTGGAGTTGTACTTCGAGCATCGCAACTACCTCGCCGCCGCGTTCCTGTTCCTCCCCGTCGTGGCCTACCTCGACGGCACTCTGAATCGACGGCTTTTCATCGGCGTAATGTTTGTGTTCGCAGTGCTCTTCGCCGCGCTGACGACCACCGCGACCTATGGCTGGCGAAGTTATCCGGTCATGGTTGAGACGGCAGCATCACGGCAACCAGACTCGATGCGCGCGCAGCAGCAGTACGCCCTGCAGCTGTACAACGACGGACGCCCTACTGAGGCGTTCGCCGTGTTGGACTCCGCCGCCGAACGCAGACCGGAGAACGTCAGCGTGCGGCTGACCCGAGTCCTCATGACCTGTCAGAACGGATCAATGACGGCATCTGACTTCGACGCGTTTGCTCGCTTTGCCGGCCGCCTGCCCTACGACCCTCGCCTACTCAACGCACATGAGACGCTGGTCAATCTCGTGCTGGGCGACAGCTGTCCTGCGGTCAGCGCCGACGCTTTGTATCGCTTCTACGAACAGCTGCTCACCGTGCCCGAGACCGCAAACCCGAGGTCAGTCGCGCACTTTCAGGTGCAGTACTTTCTCGGCCTCACCGCAACAGCGCTCGAGCGTATATCGGCGGCAGTGTCACACTTCGAAGCCTCGTTTGGATCCAGACCGACGGCAAGTCGCGCAATGTTGATGGCGTCGATTCTCGCCGGAGCGGAGGCCTACGAGGAAGCGATGGCGTTTACCGACATTGCAGTCGAGTATGTCAGCAGGGGCGACACCCGCGTCAACGCAGCCGACATCGAGGCTTTTCAGGACAGACTCCGCGACGCAATGAATGAGGCAAGCAGCGACGGCCCCGCGCGCTGACCGTTCCCGGCGCGGCGCGTCGCTGTCAGTGGGAGTGACTAGCCGGGATGCGCTTCAAGTGCCCGCTCGAAGCTGTCACAAGACGATTCCCAGGTAGGCACACTGCCGAAATCGGCGTGTGGGTTATCCAGCGACGCCAACACTGCGCGAGTCAGTGCGCCTGGGTCACCGGCGTCGAACAGTCGCTCCGGTTGCTTCGCCAGAATCCATTCCGTCGCCTGGGTACGTGTCGCGACGACGGGCACGCCGCAGCTCATCGCTTCGTACAGCTTGACCGGGTGGCTGTAGTGACCGAACGCAGAGTCTTTGTTGACAACGACAAGAACGTCCATGCTGTTCAATAGCGCGGGAACCTGATCGTCGTCGATGTAACCCAGCGACCGGATGTCATCGGGTATGGGCACATTCTTCCACGTGCGCCCGGAATGTATGAAGCCTACCTCCGGCCGAGCCCGGGTAATCAGGGGCAGCGCATCAAACAGGACCGTCACACCGCGGCTGCGATGCATCGAGCCGCAATAGCCGACCAGCGGTTGTTCGAGAGGCAAATCCAATTGCCGTCGGCAGGCCTCCTTGTCCCGCGGCTCAAATCCGGTCGGATCCGCGGCCATCGGCACCACGGCAGTAGCGGCGTCCGACGATCCGCGAGCCATCAGCTCGACGAGCCCGGGGCCGGCAGCCGTGATCAGATCGGCGCCGCGAAGCGCGCGTCGCCACAGCATGTGCAGGGGCGCTGCCCACGGGATGTAGCTCTCATAGTTGTCATAGGCATCGATCGCGTAGTGGCTGCCAACGCGCCGCGCCAAGCCGCGGGCAAGGATGCCGAAGTAGGTGTCGGACAAGCCGACGATCCAATCGGGCGGAGCGCTCCCTATCGCGCGCAAGATGCCGCCTCTGTATCGACGCATCGACAACGACAACCAGCGGATTCCATGTGCGTTGACGTCGACAGCGGCGTCACCCTGATAGTCGAGCAACGCCACGGTAACGTCGTGCCCGCGCTCCGCAAGCAGTTTGGGTAAGTAGAAAAATCGACCGTACGGATTGGTCAGCAGGTCGCGACCCATGGGTCGCCGCTTACAGAGGAACAGGAGCTTCATGCTGACGTCACACGCTGCCGGCCTGATGCTCTGTTGCCAGCCGTATTTCGCGCGTTTGCTTCACTGATTGCGGCAACTTACTATGCGGGTCCTTGGTCGCCGACGGCAACCGACCATGACTGACACGGCCATGGCCAAAAGGCAGTGCGACAAAATGAAGCGATGCCTGGTTGCGAATGCTGACGACACTTCGCTTGTGTTGATAAAGGAACGCCAGAGTTGACGAGAGGTTATCAATACGACTTCTCGAGTAACAGCCCGTATGTCTACGACCGCGAGAATCGGGAGCGTAAGGCACGCACCATGCTCGCTGTTCTGGCGGACTTCCTGTCGACACCGCTCCCTGCATGTGACGTGCTGAATGTCGGCGGCTCCGCAGGCGCCATCGACAATTTTATGGCGGACCATGTCCGTCGCGTCGTCGGCATTGATATCGATGACAAGGCGATTGCGCACGCGCAAGAGACCTTCGACAAAGCGAACCTCGAATTCCAGGTCGCTGACGCGCTGAATCTGCCCTACGAAGACGCCAGCTTCGACATCGTCATATGCTCGCACGTCTACGAACACGTGCCGGATCCGTATCGAATGTTCGACGAGATTCATCGCGTCCTGAAGCCTGGCGGTTGCGTTTACTTCTCGGCAGGCAACCGGCTGATGTGGAACGAGCCCCATTACGATTTGCCGTTGCTGGCGATCCTTCCCCGGCCCCTCGCCCACGTGTACATACGCCTCGCCGGAAAAGCCGACTACTACCACGAAAAGCATCTGACGTATTGGGGGCTGAAGACCCTCGTGCGCGACTTCGAGCGCTCGGACTACACGGTGCGGCTGATCACTGAGGCAGAGCGCTTTCACACGGACTACATGCTGCCGCCGGGCAGCCTGAAGACGAGCATCGCCTCAGCGGTGGCGAAGTGGCTGTACTGGGCGCTTCCCGGTTACATCTGGTTGCTGCGAAAGAGCGCCGACCAGCCTGCCCGGTAGGCCACGTTGCCAAGGCCCGCCGTCCTCATCGTGACACGGAATTTTCCGCCGCTGACCGGCGGGATGGAACGGCTCATGGTGCATGCCGTGGCCGCCCTCGCGGAGACCCATGATGTCACGGTAATCGGGCCATCCGGAGGCGATCGCCACTGCCCGGACGCGGTTCGCTACCATGGATGCCCGGCGTCACCCGCCCTGTTCCTGCCCTGCGCGCTTACCAAGGGGCTCCGGGAAGCCAGACGCGGCAGCTACGGCCTCGTACTCGGTGGTAGCGGTGTGGTCGCACCGATCACTCGAACGATCGCCCGCGTCGCCGGCGCGCGATCCAGCCTGTTCGTCCACGGCCTCGACCTGGTCGCTGCGAGCGCGATATACCAACGCATCTTCGTTCCGGCGATACGACAGCACGACCTGATAATCGCGAACAGCGAGAACACGCGTCGCCTTGCTATCGACCGCGGTTGCGACGAAACGGCGGTCAGTGTCGTCAATCCCGGTTGCCAGCTGCCGAAGCCAGGCGATTCGCCGGATGTCGGTACGCTGCGGTCCGCTCATGCGCTAGATGATGCGCGCATCGTCCTGTTTGTCGGACGCATGATTCGGCGAAAGGGATTGCAGCCGTTTATCCGCGAAGCATGGCCCGGCATCACCGCTGGCGTTGATCGCGCCAAACTGGTGATCGTCGGCGATTCACCCGCCGATGCGCTGAACCGAGATGAAGCGGATGCCCGAGAGCTCGAATCGGCCGTCGCGGCGGCGACGCCTGAGTCGATTCGTTTTCTCGGCAAGGTGGACGACGACGTGCTGGCTGCGTGTTATGCCAGCGCGGACTGTCTGGTGTTTCCGTTGATCCCCGTCGACGGAGATGTCGAGGGATTTGGCATGGTGGCGACAGAGGCTGCGGCCTGGGGAACGCCCACGATCGCGTTTCGTGTTGGCGGCGTCGCGGACGCTGTTAGTGACGATCTGAGCGGCCGTTTGATATCGCCCGGCGACTACGAGGCCTTCGCCGCGGCCGTGATCGAAGCCTGTACAGAGCGACGCTACGTCAAGGAGGACATCCGCCAGTTCGCCAGCGAGTTCGCGTGGCCGAGATACGCGAAGAAACTTCGCCGCGCGCTCGGCCTGACACCGGCGCGAGAACGCGACGAATGATCAGCTGGGCCTGTCTGTCCCTGTTGGCGGCACTCAATACCGGGCCATTCCTTGATGTACTGAGCAACGAGGCCTCTGACTCGGACCCCGGGCTTGCAGCAGTCGTCATTGTGGACGGCGAGGCCGTATTTGCTGGCGCGCGCGGACTTGCCGATATCGAATCCGGGCAGGCACTGTCCGTCGACACGCCAATGTATGCGGGCTCTCTCAGCAAGGTCTTCACAGCCGTCGTTGTGATGAAGCTGGTCGAGAACGGCGATCTGGTGTTGGACGAGCCTGTTGATTTCGGCCAGCCGCCAGGACAAGACGCACCCTTCAATGTCCGTTCGCTGCTGTCACATGCATCCGGCCTGCCGCGCGAGGGCAACTTTGGCTACTGGTTCAGCGGCGAGTTTCCGGGCCGGAGCCACCTGCGCGAGTACGTGACGCCTCTGCTGTCGGAGGTCCGTTCGGGGGGCGATGCCCGTTACTCGAATATCGGCTACGCAGTGCTTGGCCTCGCCGCCGAAAAGGCAACCGGCCGACCCTTCGAGTCTCTGCTGCGCGAGATGGTCACGCAGCCGCTCGGCATGACACAAACCGGCGCGCCTGGCCCCGCACCTGACATTGCCCGAGGCTATTCGCCGCCCAATCGGCTGATCCCGAGCAGGGAGCGCCCGTTTGCCGGCGTCGGCCGCAAGATTGGCAATCGACACCTGCGCGAATACCACGACGCGAAAGCGATGACACCTGCATTTGGCATTTACACGAGCGCCCGCGATCTCGGCAAGCTTGCACAGCTGCTGATTGGCGACGAGCATCCCGGGCTACTGGCCCCTGTGACACGTGCCCGTATGCGCGAAGCACAGGATTCGGGCTGGGGACTGGGAATCGGGGTCGGCTCGGTGGACGACAACCGAGTTGCAACGCATTCGGGCTGGTTTGCGGCTCACCGGTCGTTCCTGCTGCTCGATGCCGGGAACGGCATCGGCGTCGCCGTGTTGGCCAACAGCGATGATGCGGTGCCGGCCAGAGTCGCGAGAGCGCTGTATCGCGTGGCACTATCGCAGCGTGAGTCTTCCGAGAGCGATAAGTAGAGACGTGATACATCGATTCGCAAGGCGTCGGGTGATGGCGGCCTGGTTGCTGCTCCTGTCGGGGTTCGCGGGTTGCGGCGGTGACCTGTCCGCGAATCGCCCTTACATACTGACGACCGCGACCACCGGCGGGACTTACTATCCGGTCGGCGTTGCGCTCGCGACTATTACGAAGTCTCAACTGGCAGACACCTCCGGAATCTCGATGTCCGCGATCAGTTCGGCCGGCTCGCTCGAGAACGTCAAGCTGATGCGCGACAACCAGGCGCAGTTCGCCATGCTGCAGGGCATCTTCGGCGCCTGGGCCTGGAACGGCGACGGACCGTTCAGTACCCAGGAGTCTTATCTGCGAAGTATCGGCGCCCTGTGGCCGAATACCGAGCACTTCGTCCTGACCAAGGACCTCGCGACAACCGGAACGATTCACGATCTCGACTCGCTCGACGGCGAGCGCTTTGTATTGGGCGCACGCAACTCGGGTGCGGAGAAGAGCGGCGACTTCATATTGAATCAGCTGAACATCGACTATCGGAGCAAGTTTTCCCTGGCTTACATGGGCTATGGTGCGACCGCCAACGCCATCCAGGACGGAGCGATCGTCGGCATGAACATTCCTGCGGGCCCGCCGGTCAGTGGCATTACGCGAGCCTTTGCCGCGGCGGGCGAAAATATACGCTTGCTGAATTTTTCGGATGCGGACCTGGACGACGTAAACAGTCGGTATCCGCTATGGCGTCGGCGAGTGTTAGCCCCGGGCACCTACCCCAATCAGGCCGAAGAGGTGCGGACAATAGAACACGCCAATCTGCTGGTCGTTCGCGCTGACATTCCCGACGACGCCGTCTACGAGATCACCCGCAGCATCTGGGAGAACCTGGCCACGCTGCACGAGATCCACGGCGCAACCCGATCCATGTCACTGGATTCGGCGCTGCTGGGCATCGGTGTGCCCCTGCATCCGGGCGCTGCCCGCTACTACCGTGAAAAAGGCCTGACGATCCCGCCGGAGCTGACGCCGCCGTGACACGGAAGCTTGTCAATGCACTGGCCATCGTCTTCGGCCTGTTTCACGTCTACAACAACCTGTTCACGGCCGTCTCCGAGTTGTGGTTCGCCGCCATCCATTTCGGCGGCTTCGGCGCGCTATGTGCGCTGGCTTTTCACAAACGCGATCAGATCAGCCCACCATCGACAGGAGCGCGCACCATCGGCGCCGTACTCGCGTTGCTGTCGGTAGCGAGCGCGGCATACCTCGTCCTGTTCGAGGACGCGTTGTACGCGCGAGACGCAAACTTCGCGACGTCCGATTTTGTTTTTGCCGGGCTTGCCGTGTTGCTTGCGATCGAGTTCACGCGGCGTACGACGGGCTGGTTCCTGCCGGTACTCATAACGCTGAGCCTGGGTTACGTCCTGTTCCTGGGTCGGTACATACCCGGCGTCTTCCAGTTCCCGGGCCTCAGCCTCGAGACCGTGCTGTATCGCAGCTACTTCAGCGCGGACGGCATGTTCGGAATGGTTGCGAACATATCGTCGACGTACGTCTTCATGTTCATCCTGTTCGGCGCATTTCTGCTGAAGTCAGGGGCAGGCGACTTTATCGTCGACCTGGCCGGCTCTGTCGCTGGCCGTTACCGGGGCGGCGCAGGCTTTGTCGCCGTTGGCGGATCCGGACTGATGGGGTCAGTGTCCGGCTCCGCCGTAGCAACAACGGTATCCACCGGCGTTCTCACGATTCCGATGATGAAACGTTCGGGGTTTCCGGCGCGTTTCGCCGCCGGTGTCGAGGCGGCGGCGTCGACGGGCGGGCAGCTGATGCCGCCCATCATGGGCGCCGGTGCTTTCGTGATGTCCAGTTACACGCAAATTCCGTATCTCGACATCATCGCCGTGTCGACGCTGCCGGCCATTCTGTACTTCCTGACCGTCGCGTTTTTCGTTCGCATCGAAGCGCGGCGCCTGCGACTCGAGAGCGACCCGTCCGAGGAACGGCGAACGGCGGCTGACGTGCTGATGGCCGGCTGGCACTTTGCTGTCCCGCTCGCAGTCCTTATCGCATCGTTGATCATCGGCTATACGCCGGTCCGATCCGCAACGTTCGCAATCCTCGCGGTCGTGGCCGTGTCCTGGCTGACCCCGAAGCCGATGAACCTGACCCGCTGTGCGGATGCCATCCTCGACGCCATCAGGATCATGGTGCCGACGGCTGTACTTCTGGTCGCAGTAGGGCTGATTGTGAACGTGGTCAGCACAACCGGATTGGGTAACGCTTTCTCGCTGATGATCGTCGAGTGGGCCCAGGGCAGCTTGCTGCTGACGTTGCTGCTCGTCGCGCTCGCGTCACTGATACTGGGCATGGGGCTCCCGGTGACAGCGTCCTATATTGTGCTGGCAACGCTTGCCGCGCCGGCCCTCTTCGACCTGATAAGCCAGAACGCAATGCTGGCTGCGCTCGAAGCACCGAATCTGCCGTCCAACGTTCAGGCAGTGCTCGACCTGTTCGGCGGTGACCCGGCCCGCGCGTTTCGCGAGATGCCACCTGAGATGCGCCAGCTGCTGCGTGCAGAACTCCTCGATCCCGGCCTCGCCACTGGCATGCTACTGAGCGCGCACCTGATCATCTTCTGGCTGTCCCAGGACAGCAACGTGACGCCGCCGGTCTGCCTCGTTGCGTTTGCGGCCGCGGCGATCGCCGGAACGAAGCCCATGCGCACCGGTTTGACGAGCTGGAAGATTGCCAAGGGCCTGTATCTGATCCCGGCGTTATTCGCCTTCACGCCGCTGATCACCGGCGACTGGGTCGACCGCGTTGAGGTCTTCGTCTTCGCGACGCTCGGTCTCTACGCATTGGCCGGGTTGCTCGAGTGGCACCTCGAAGCAAGGCTCACGCCGGTAACCGCAAGCCTCGTCGCCGGCAGCGCGATACTGCTGCTTTGGCCCCCGCTCGGGCTGACCGGCCATATCGCTGGTGCAGCATTGCTCGTAGCTCTGATCGGAATTCAGCGACGCAGCGAGGTCCACCGGGCGCCGGCCTGACCCGGACGCCGTCTCAGGCGCGAGCCCGCGACGAAATCTCGACGGCTTCCCGGGCCAGCCGGGTCAGCACGTCGAAGTCTCCTGCAGCGATCGCGTCAACAGGCGTTAGCCAGCTGCCGCCGCAGGCGAGCACCGAAGGCACGGCCAGGTAATCCGCCAGGTTGGCGGCCGACACGCCGCCGGTCGGCATGAAGCGAACGTCGCGAAATACGCTGGACAGCGCCTTGATCGCATTCGGCCCGCCGATAATCGACGCAGGAAAGAACTTCACACTGCGGATACCGAGATTCCAGGCCTGTTGTAGCTCTGTTGCCGTTGCAATGCCCGGGTAAACGGGAATGTCCGCCCCGTTGGCGACACTTACCACTCGCTCGTCCAGCCCCGGAGACACAATGAACTGAGCCCGTGCTGCAAGCGACTGCTCCGCCTGCGCCGCCGACAGGACGGTGCCGGCACCGGCAATCGCCTCGTCGACGCTGTCCCTTATCGCGGCAAGGCATGCAAGCGCGTCATCCGTGCGAAGTACAACTTCGAGTACCTTCAGGCCGCCGGCGACGAGCGCCCGAGCCATGTGTACAGCGGTATCGGGGTCGTCGCTCTGGATGAGGGGCACGATGGGCGCCGCGCTCAGCACTGCTTCTATGTCATCGCTCATAGTTATTCCGGAATGCGTTTACACAGGCGAGCGCGATTCTAGCGAATTCGACTCAGTCTGCGACGGATAAATGCAGTCCGTCGAGCGCAGCCGACGTATCGATGACCAGCTCGTGTTCACGACCGTCCATCTCGTAGGTCAGCACCATCTGCCTGGGCGAGGGCGTGATCGGGAAAAAGACGTCGACGTTGCGGGACTCACCCGATGCGAGACTGACCGGCATCTCCGTGTGGCGGCGCACGATTTCCTTGTGCACCCGGGACGAGTTCCGGTAGCGAATTGCGCCGCCACCGATGATGACCGGTGCCGCCAGGATCGCTCCCAAGGCGGTTGCCGCGGCAGCGCCGCTGCTGTAGAGGGTCGCAGCGCCCAGGGTGAGACCGGCGGCGCCCGCTGCGGCGCCTGTCACTACGATGGTCCCGGCGCCCATGCCTGCCTTGACCTCGATGCCCTCGTCCCCGTAGAGGCGGGCTGTTTCTTTCGACGCCCGCACGAGCGCTTTCCGATCCGCCAGCGCGGTGCGCTCGTTGCCGAGTGAGTCCTCGATGCTCACAGCGGTGATTGTCAGCGGCGCTGTGCCGGTGTTTCGCACGCGCATGACGTATTCGTCCCAATCAGCGTTCCTGGACCAGGTCCCGGGCCCGTCGCGCACAATAACCCAGTCGATCTGCGCGTCGACGTCCGTCGCAGTCGCACTCGCGACCGGGCCGATCTCTTCGGGCAGCGGTTGGGGTTCCTTGAGTACCTTGGCGCCGCCGCAGCCTGTCAGCAGCGCGCCGGCCAGAACCGGGATCCAGAAGTGTCGTGTTTTTTCAGCCTGCATGTCGCGTCTCCTCGTTCACCGAATGTTGATGCGAGATACATGCTGACCAAATCACGCCGCGGGGACCTGACTCAGCACTGATGAAACTCTGATCGTTCGTTGATGGGGGTTACAGCCCCGGATCGGGCGACAGCCACTGCATTGCTCGGGATCCGTTATGCAAGAAGCGCGGCGTGCCGTCGGCGGCCCACGTTACCGACGCTCGTCCGGCAATCACACCACCATCCAAGACGAGGCAGGCGCCGGACAGGCACACCGCCGAGCGGGTTACTCCGGTTCGCTTCCGGCCTCGTGCCACGCAGCCAGCACCGCACGTTCACGTTCGGCGCTCAGTCCGGAACGAAGCTCGGCCTGGCGTTCATCGGGCAAGCCCTGAAACCAGTCCAGGGTGTCACGAACCGTATCGGCAACCGGGCGAATCGACAGGCCCGCCGAAAGCGCCCTGTTCGGCGACCACGTCAGCGAGCCCGCTCTCGGGCCGTCCGAATCCACCCAGACCTGCAGATCGCGCCAGGACTGCACGTCCTGCTGTGCCAGGAAATCAGCCGGCACCCAGGACACGGAGACGTCGTTATCGGCCGCGTCGGCACAGGCATCGAGCAGCTCGCCGATCGGCATTGGCGGCCGGACGAGGTTGTAGCTGTCGGTCAGGTTTTGTTCGAGGCAATGCACCATGAACGCAGCGAGATCGCGCACATCGATGTATTGCGTAAGGTCGGATCGTTTGCCCGGTGCCAGCATTTCGCCACCGCGAGACGCGCGAACCGGCCAGTAGGTAAAGCGATCAGTGGGATCGCGCGGGCCGACGATGAGCCCCGGACGAATCTGTGTGACGCGGCCGGGCATCTCCGTCTCAGCGGCCTCCTCGCAGTAGCCTTTCAGCTCACAGTAAAACGCGCTCACGTCCTCCGACGTCGGATCGTCGATGCGGCCTCGCGGCCGGTCTTCGGTACCGTGACCCGGACCTTCCAGCCAGTTGTCGTACTGGCAGATCGTCGACACGAAAAGGTACTGATTCGCCTTGTCGGCGAGGAGCCGCGTGGATGCCTCGACGGCCCGTGGAACATATCCGGAGGTATCGATCACCGCGTCCCAGCGTCCGTCCTGCAACGCAGACAGACCCGCATCGACGTTGGGATCCCGATCGCCAACGAGCTTTCGCAGGCCCGGAAACAGGTCGGAATTAGTGCGGCCGCGATTGAACAGGGTCACCTCATGCCCTCGATCGAGCGCATAGCTGACCGTATGCGGACCGAGAAACCCCGTGCCACCCAGCATCAGAATGTTTAGTGGTTTCGTCGGCGGCGCCGCGAACACCGGGAGCGTGCCCGCAGCCGTCATTGCCAGCGAGCCACTCATGAATGTGCGTCGATCGAAACGCATGTCCTCTACCTCCGAATAGTCTCAGTGTAGAAAAAGTCCCGCCCGATCTGATCGCAAACAGCGTCTTGAGGTACCGGGAGCATATGGCGCAGGAAACTGTGCGGATAGGCGAAGAAATGCAGATGCGGATTAAACGTGAACCGGTACTCGCGTTCCTTCGGTACGACAATGATCAGACGCTTGCGACAAACTCGTCGTAACTCGGCAACCGCGGCGCGTATA
>CAZMEA010000016.1:0-21219 GCA_964565135.1 uncultured Woeseiaceae bacterium | reverse complement strand
TCCTCAGCTGACCTGGTTCAGGACTGTTCGCGAAGAAAGCCGGATGGGTATCGGGCGTAGGTCTGAAGGTGCGAAGACCCTACTGCAATCAGCTTGCCCCATCGCCTTCCGATGCCGCCAGGAGATCCATGAAGTTGCGAGCTGCTTCCCGGTCTTCCTCGTTCTCGAACGCGACATCGAGGTCGGGAGCGGACCTAATTGATCCGATAATTCTGCACTAAGCCGAAAATTCTCTGTAGCGACAGAACGCATTGGCCAACTGCATTTGACGTGGCGTGCGACATTCAGCTTCGAAGACTTGTGGTGAGCCAACCAGGATCGTCACGCATTTTGCGCGGGATGTCGCGACATTCAGGCGATTGAGACTGTAGAGAAACTCCATCCCTCGCGGAGCGTCCGCATGCGAAGAGCTGGCAAGCGAGTAGATCGAAATCGGTGCTTCCTGTCCCTGAAACTTGTCGACGGTCCCAACCCTCGCCTGCGGCAGGCGCTGCTGGATTTCGAAGACCTGCGCATTGTACGGCGCGATGATCAGAATGTCGTCGCTTCCGACGGGATGCTCTTCCCCATTGCGGTCAACCCAGGTCGCTCCTTGCTTGAGAATATCGTCTACCAAGGCCGCGATAACGTCGGCTTCCTCGGGAGAGCAGTTCTGATTGCCTTTGTGCTCGACGGGCAAGAAGCGGAGTCCCGTGCCACCGGCAATGCCGCTGGCATTGACGCGTTGGCCCGCCGTCTCCTCCTTCGATTCAAGCTTGCCCTCATAGAAGAGCTCTGACGTGTAGCCGGAAATATCGGGATGCAGCCGCCAGGTAACGTCGAGGAACAGTCCTTCGTCAGATGCTATCGTCTGTTTCCCCGACAAGAGATGGTCCAGAGCCGAGCATCCAGTGCCGTCCGGATGGCTTCCCTGCATTGGTTGGTCGAGTTGCTGAGGATCACCAAGTAAGACCAGCGTTTTGGCTGCCTGCGAGACCGCGAGCACATTTGCGAGGGACATCTGCGCGGCCTCATCGACGAAAAGAACGTCAAGGCATTCGAACGCGTCCTCGGTCGACCACAGCCACGCCGTCCCGCCTGCGACCTGGCAATCGCCATGCAAAGCGGCGAATACCTCACCGTTACTCTTCTTGGCAAAGCGAAGGCGGTCGGTGGCCTCTTCCTTTGAACCCCCTTTCGGCTTTTGAATGCACACAAGCGGTGTGGAGGCTTCCTCAGCAACCTCGATGACCTTGTCGAGCAGGTTGCGGATCACATCGTGGCCATTGGCCACAATCCCTACCTTTTTGCCTTGCTTCACCAGCTCGCAGATCATGTGCCCGCCAGTATGCGTCTTGCCGGTTCCGGGTGGTCCCTGGATCGGCAACACTCCTGACGCGACTAACGGCGCAATCCGCACGCCGGCGGACAGAGGCGTTTCGCCGTCCATCCTGATGGGCCCATCGCCTTCAACTTGCGGACCTATGCGCATGAGCATGTCTCGAGCGGGCCGATAGGCAGCGCCGTCGAACATGCCGTTCTCACAGACATAGCGCGCCAACCGCACTAGCGATTCCTGCATGGGCTTTGATGAAACATGCTCGTGGACGAAGATTGCTTCGGGATGCTCGTTCGCCATGGCGGAGGTCTTCTTGATGTCGATAGTCCGGTGGCTGCGGGAAATGTCCTCTACAGAACCGACCGATTGGCCGCCCTGGACCTTAATTCCCTTGCCCGGGCGAATGTCGGCTTCCTGAGCTGGAAAGCTGTAGCGGTCGATCGGACATTTTGCTGTTCCACCCACCGTCTCGATGTACTGCAGACCCGAGAGGCCCGCGCGCTCCTCCAGTAGATCTTCGGCAGAAAGGTCGCACAGGCGGAAGTATTCCCACCAGCCTGCCTTCTCCTCGCGGCGATGCCACTCGAGCAGGTTGGCCAACAGCCAGCGGCCATGCTCCTCGGCTGATCGAACGGTCGGATCGACCGGCACTCCATCAGTAAGTTGCTCGATCAACGGCGTGATCAGCTCGAGCCATTCGGAGAGGTTTTCGCTTGGGGCGCCATCGGCGATCTCCGGACGCGCAATAGCGGCTCCCTGCTCGACCAACTCTTGCCGCTGCACTTCCAGCCAATCGCGCAAGTATCGCGTCGCAACGCAGTCATCGCGGTTGTAAGCCTCGACGGTAGCGCGATCCTCGACTTCGATCCCAGCGGGATCGTTCGCTTCGAGGCACAGCTGAAGCCGCGTCAGAGCCTGGTTCGCGTCGGGCAGTTTGGCATCGCGTTCGTAGCCGAAGAGCGGCTCGAGCTTCTTGATCGAATAGCTTTCGACGCCAGCGCGAATTGCGTGTCGCACGACGCTGAGAAGGTCGACAAGAACCTTGCCGCGCAGAAGCCGATCGAGTTCATCTTCGCGGGTGGCATAGCGGCCCATGAGCCGCTTGAGCGCTCCCGGCTCGTATCCCCCGTAGTGATAGACATGGAGGTTGGGATAGGTTTCAAGCCGCGCGATAACGAAATCGATGAAGGTTTCGAATGCTGCCTTTTCTGCGTCGCGATCGAGCGCCCAGAGTCCCTGATAGCGCGTCTCTCCGCCGTCGATGTAATGAAAGCCATGGAGGTATTCGAGACCGTGCTCTCCGACGAAGGGATCGCCCTCGAAATCGAGGAAGATGTCTCCTTCATCGGGTTCGGGAAGGCAAGCCAAACCAAATCCGGGGACTGGTGCAAGGAGCTCGAATTTGAGTTCTCCTGTAAGACGGCTTTCCAGCTGAACGCGGGCCTGCTCGCGAACGCGCGTGAAGCTCTCGGGCGAGCCGCGTTCTGGTTTCCAGGGCAAGGGCATAGCGAGTTCGGCAAGCTGCGCACCCGTCGTGACCCCGTGCTGTTTGAGTTCGGCGATCTGAAGGCTCGAGATCCCTGCCACGAGGCAAAGATGGTCGTCGTCGCGGCGTTGCTTGTCGCAGCGGGTGCTCCACACGCAGATATCGCAATGCGCGGCCGGTTCCGGATATGACTCCTGGGGATCCCCGCAAGCGAAAGTGGCCGCCATTCCTCCCTTTATCTGGCGGTAGTATGCCCCGAAATCGGAGACGCGATAGCGCTCGGGCACAAAATCGGTCCATGGTGGAACGACGTGCGCAAACTCCGGCATACGGCCCTGAACCTCGCCGATGAGCTCGGAATAGAGGCAAAGCTGGAGGACCGTCCCGCCTTTGGTCTCGCGGGCCAGCTTGGTGTCGACGGCTTCATAGGACCAACCGCCGAGATCGCTCGGCGTATCGACCTTCCGGAGGATGTCGGCGCGACCGACCCATGCGCCAGAACGCAGAGCGCCCTGCACGATGACGTCAACGCCTGCTCGCATGGCCTCGTGTGTCGCCGCAACAGCTTCATCCGTAACTTCAACACCGTCGATACGCACGGCGTGCAGCCCGAGGGATGCCAGGTGCTCGACATAGTCCTGCTCATGTTTGGCCCCGCGTTCCCACAGAGCTTCGAGCAGAGGATCGTAATACTTGGGTTTCGACAGCTCACCCTTGGCAACGGCGTGCTCAAGACCACTCAGGTGCCGACAATTGAGGTAGCCGACCAAATCGGTCGCGCTGAAGCGAAGCTGATCATTTTGGATTTTCACGAGCTTTGCCCTCCTTGGGTACCTGGCATCTTTTCACTTCGGGATCTTGGACCGCGCTTGGCTACTCCCAGCCGCGACGGATGTCGGTGCGATGGCACTGTGGACAATGGACCGCCGATGTGGGGCGATCGAGGCGCCGCGCTTCCTGGCGCTCAGCCTCGTCGAGCACTTCCGTCTCGAAGCGGTAGCCGCAGTTCTGGCAACGGAACCGCACCCTCTCAGTCATAGGTCACTCCCGCGTGCTGCAGGAATTCAGCCCAAAGCGCCTCGGCCGCACCCTCAGGGGTCAGACGCTCATCTTCGCGCCCGTAGCCAAACATCATCGGCGCAAGGAAAAGTTCGTATTCGTCGGCCTTGATGCTGAAGCCGCCATTCGCCGTGTTGTCCGGCGCGTTCTCCGAAAACGAATAGAATATGTCGCTAAAGCCGTGACTGATCCCGCGACAATGCACCGTGATGTGCGCCACGCCGCGGTCGCGCGCCTTGTTGACCAAGGTGCAGCTGAAGGAGGTTTCCGTCAACGGAACGAAGCGTCCGCGCAAGTCGTCGATCGAATCGATTTCGGCGATGGCTTGCTCGAAGTAGGTTCGCAGCGATCGGAATGCCGCTGTACGAAAGTCGCTTCGATCGATCTCATCAAAGTCCCGTTTAACGCGATAGCGCCTCGCCGCGCCCCCTGCTTCGGTGGCGGCGGCTACCGCCGCGCTGGCATCTTTCGTATCCGCCCGGTCTTCGGTGCGAAGGATACGGCGGATTTCATTCACGACATCGAGGTAGGCGTTGTTCTCGTTCGTCCATTCGCTGACCGGCTTGCCGTCGCGCGGAAGCGCCTTCAGCTGTCGCAGCGGCGATGCTGCCCAATCACAAGGCTCGATGATGATCGGGACAACCCGGGCATCCCCTGCAGCATGACGTTCGAGTGCGCGCTGCATCTCACGCTCCACGCAATAGTCGGAAGCGAGAAAGTCAGGACTGACAAGCAGCAAGAAGAGTTCGCACCCTTCGAGCTGCGCGGTGATCTCGGCATCAAGCTCCCCGCCCGCGAGAATCTCGCGATCGAACCAGGCCTCGACCGCGCCCTCACGACGAAGCATCGCCAGATGCGTGTGCAACCGGTCGAGCGCGCCTGCGTCCTTGTGCGAGTAGGAAATGAAAGCCTTCACCGTGACAGCCTTTCGAAAATGCCGATCAATGCTTCTTGTCGCGGGGCAGGTAGGGATCGTTGCCCGGTGCAACCGTGTCAGAATCGCGCCAACGACCATCGCGTCTCTGGATGCGAACTTCGCCGCCGCCGAGATTTCCAACAGTCTTCTTGGCAGCCTTTTCGGCCTCCTTCTGCGTGCCATGCACACTGCTGGCTCGCTTTGCGCCGGGCGCTTTCACGGCCCAGCCCTTGTCGTGTTTGGTTACATATCGGTCCGCCATCGTATCCTCCGTGCGCATTGACTCGACTCGTTGAGTATGTATATAAACTATACCTATGATAAGGATTTGTCAATCTAGAAACTATACGGACTGATATGGCGATGCGCTGGGGTGTCGAGCAGCGGCTCGAATTCATTGAGTTTCGGCTCTTCTGGGAGGGTGCGATCAACCGGGGCAACTTGGTCGAACAGTTCGGCGTGTCTGTGCCGCAAGCCTCTAAGGACCTGAGTCTTTACCAAGAGCGGGCACCCGGAAACATGCGCTACGACACGCGGGCGAAACGCTATTTTGCCGAACCGGAGTTCATGCTCCGCTTCCTCGATCCGGATCCTTACGTATACCTGTCTCGGCTTCGCTCGGTGACTGAAGGCGTGGTCCCGCTTGAGGAATCCTGGTTTGGTGCGATTCCAAGGGCCGATGTGGCGGTCACGCCTCGCCGCGATGTCGATATCGAGGTTCTTCGCGCCGTCTTACGAGCGATACGGGAAGATCGATCGGTCGATGTTCTCTATCAATCGATGAACAAGGTTCGGCCTGAACCGACGTGGCGACGAATTTCGCCGCATGCATTGGGCTACGATGGTTTTCGCTGGCACGTTCGGGCCTATTGCCACCTTGAGCACAGCTTCAAGGACTTCCTCTTGCCGCGAATTCTCGAGGTCGGAGAGCTCGCTGCCCCAGGAGAATCCGGCAAGGCCGACTGGCTCTGGAACAACTATTTCGACATCATCATCGCGCCGCACCCCGGCTTGACCCCGAACCAGCAACTGGTGGTTGCGAAGGACTATGGGCTCCCCGACGGCAAGGGCACGGTGAGCGTCCGGTATGCGATGCTTTTCTATGTTCTGAAAAAGCTTGGCCTTCTCGGAAGTCCCGAAAAAGACGACCCTCGTCGCCAGCATATCATTGCTGTGAACAAACGGGACGTGCAAGAAGCTCTCGACAAATCAAATGCTTCGCAGGGCCTTATCTTGACTGATACGGCTACGAACGCAGCGGGGGGCAAATGAGTACGCTCGAAGACATCAAGAGTGGGGCCATTCTTCGTGGCATTGCACCCAATCAGGCCGTCCAAGTCGTCAGCGTCGACTGGATCGGCGATCAGGCAGTGAATGTCGTGTTCCGCGATCAGAATGGAACGGTGGCCGAGCGGACGCTCTACCGCGACGACGAATACCGTCTGGAAGTTGAGGCCAGAGGGCGTCCGTGGTCTTTCGATGCCGACGGTGCTTTGCTTCGACTTGTTACCGAGGCCAACCGGATCAAGCTGGCCCATTACTTCGATCCCTATCTCGCCATCCACACCAGCCTTGTCGATCCGCTGCCGCATCAGATTTCCGCGGTCTATGGCGAGATGCTGCCGCGCCAACCCCTACGTTTCCTGCTCGCAGACGACCCTGGGGCCGGCAAAACGATCATGGCCGGCCTGCTCATGAAGGAGCTGATCGCTCGGAGCGATCTCGATCGATGCCTGGTCGTTGCGCCCGGCAGCCTTGTCGAGCAGTGGCAGGACGAACTCGGCGAGAAGTTCAATCTCGAATTCGACATCCTCACCCGGGATATGATCGAGACATCGCGATCGGGAAATCCATTCAACGATCGCAATCGGTTGATTGTTCGCCTCGACGTACTGGCGCGCAACGAAGAGCTCCAGGACAAGCTGATGAAGTCGCAGGAATGGGACCTCGTCATCTGCGACGAAGCGCACAGGATGTCGGCGACCTATTTCGGCGGGGACGTCAAATACACCAAGCGGTACCAGGTCGGTCAAAAGCTCGGCCAGATTTGCCGTCACCTGCTCCTGATGTCTGCGACACCGCACAACGGCAAGGAAGAGGACTTCCAGCTGTTCATGGCGCTGCTCGACGGTGACCGTTTCGAGGGCCGTTTCCGCGACGGGGTCCACTACGCGGACACCGAAGACATGATGCGCCGCCTGACCAAGGAAGAGCTGTTGCGTTTCGACGGTCGCCCGCTTTTCCCGGAACGCTGCGCCTATACTGTGAAGTATGATCTGTCGCCCAAGGAGGCGGCGCTCTACACGGCGGTCACTGAATACGTGCGGACCGAGATGAACCGCGTCCAGCGCTTCACCGAGACCGATGGCAAGAAGCGCAACAATGTGGGGTTCGCTCTGCAGATCCTGCAGCGGCGTCTCGCATCCTCCCCAGCAGCCATTTATCAGTCACTCAAGCGTCGCCGTGAGCGCCTTGAGAACGAGCTGGCTGAAGCGCAACTTGCTGCACGGGGCAAGCGAGCCGGTTTCAACGAGGCCATCGTCAGTGAAGAAGTGTTGGGGAACATCGATGAGTTCGGTCAGGATGAGATCGACGAACTCGAGGACCTGATCTCGACCGGCGCGACCACCGCAGAGACGGTCGAGCAGCTGATGCTCGAAGTCGAGACCCTCAAGGGGCTCGAAGACATGGCCCTGAAAGTCCTCCAGGCGGGAGAGGACACCAAGTGGTCGCAGCTTAACCGGATTCTCGACGACGAGCTGATGATCGACAAGGACGGCAATCGCCGGAAGCTGATCATCTTCACCGAACCCAAGGACACGCTGCACTATCTGACGGACAAGGTTCGCGCACGCCTCGGCAAACCCGAAGCGGTCGATGTCATTCACGGGGGTGTGACGCGCGAGGAGCGCAGAAAAGTCATCGAGCGGTTCATGCAGGACAAGGACCTGCTGGTGCTCATAGCCAATGACGCTGCCGGCGAAGGTGTGAACCTTCAACGCGGCCACCTGATGGTGAACTACGACCTGCCCTGGAACCCGAACAAGATCGAACAGCGGTTCGGGCGTATTCATCGTATCGGTCAGCAGGAAGTCTGCCACCTCTGGAACATCGTCGCGGCCGATACCCGCGAAGGCGAGGTCTATGCCCGGCTCCTGGAAAAGCTCGAAGCCGCGCGAGCGGCGCTCGGTGGCCGCGTTTACGATGTGCTCGGAGAACTGTTCGAAGGGGTTGCACTCAAAGACCTGCTGTTCGAGGCCATCCAGTATGGCGAGCAGGATGAAGTTCGCGAGCGCCTTTTCAAGCAGGTCGATGGTGCCGTCGACCAGCAGCACTTGCTCGATCTGCTCAAGCGGCGTGCGCTGACCAACGACACGATGCCGGAAGCCAAGGTGCACGAGTTGCGCCTCGAAATGGAAAAGGCCGAAGCGCAGCGTCTACAGCCGCACCATATTCAGAGTTTCTTCGTCGAGGCCTTTCAGGAACTCGGCGGCAAGCTCAAGCCACGCGAGGAAGGGCGGTGGGAGATCACGCATGTGCCGGTCCGCATCCGTGAACGAGATCGGCAGATCGGTAGCGGCGCTCCGGTCCAGAAGAAGTACGAACGCATCTGCTTCGAGAAGAGCAAGATCAACCAGCAGCCGGTCGCGACCTTCGTTTACCCCGGACATCCGTTGCTGGAAGCCGTCATCAGCATCATACGCGAGCAGTACGATCAGCTCATGAAACAGGGAGCAGTCCTGGTCGACGACACCGACGATGGCACGGAGATTTCCGCGATCTTCCTTCTTGAGCATAGCGTCCAGGACGGTCGTCATACGAGCCTGGGAAAGCAGCACATCATTTCGCAGAAGCTGCAATTTGCGGCGATCGACAAGACCGGCCGCACGGTCAACGCCGGGATTGCCCCACATCTCAACCTAAGGCCTGCCACGAGCGAAGAAATCGCGGCAACGGAGGATCAGCTGAAGGCTGATTGGCTGACTGCGGAACTCGAAAAGACAGCGGTCAATTTCGCTACGGTCGAACTCGCTCAATCGCATGTTACCGAGGTGAAGGCGCGCCGCCTGCCCGAGATCGCGAAGGTCGAGCACGAGGTGAACCTGCGCCTCAAAAAGGAGATCAACTACTGGGACAGCCGCGCTTTCGAACTGCAGGAGGAAGAGAAGGCGGGCAAAAAAACGCGGCTCAGCTGGCAAAACGCCCGGCGCCGCGCGGAAGACCTCGCCGAGCGTTTGAAGCGTCGCCAGGACCAGTTGGAAGAGGAAAAGTTCATCAGCTCGCAGCCGCCTCGCGTTCGCGGCGGAATGGTCGTGATCCCGCGCGGCCTGCTGAGCAACTTGGGGCACGGCGATAACACAGCGGAAACCGCGTTCTCTCAGGACAGCGAAGCTCGCAAGGCAATCGAGCACGCAGCTATGGACGCTGTCATCGCGGCGGAGCGGGCCTTAGGAAACGAACCCACAGACGTCTCCGCCCAAAAGATCGGCTACGATATCGTTTCCCTGGATCCAGAAACCCAGCACCTTCGCTTCATTGAAGTGAAGGGTCGGGTCGACGGCGCAACCACGGTGATGGTCACGCGCAACGAGATCATCACCTCTCTCAACAAGCCGGAGAACTATATACTGGCGGTGGTACTAGTGGACGATGGCGACGCCGGCGACCCTGCTTACGTCTGGCAGCCCTTCGAGGTGGAACCGCCATTCGGTGTGACTGCACAGCAGTTTGAACTGAAGCACTTGTTGAGCAAGGCGGAAGCCCCACGGTGAGTAAGCAGCCCGCCTATTTTGAAGCTGTAAGGCATCGTTCCCAGAAGCGCTGGGAGCAGCTCGAGGCCGATCCGGAACTTGCCGGTCCTTGGCACCAGCTTTTCAAGCAGGTGCAGAGCCCGCGGCATATTCTTTCGGAGCTCCTGCAGAATGCCGACGATGCTGGAGCGACAGAAGCCCATGCACGGATCGACAGCGATGCCTTCGTCTTTGAGCACAATGGCGAGGATTTCACTGAGGAGCACTTCGCCTCCCTGTGCCGCTTCGGCTATTCGAATAAGCGTGCTCTCCATACAATCGGCTTCCGGGGTATCGGCTTTAAGAGCACGTTCAGCCTCGGTGATAGGGTCGAGCTCTATACGCCGACCCTCTCGGTCGGCTTCGATCGGACGCGCTTTACCGAGCCTTTCTGGATCGATCAGAAGAAGGTGGAGAATAGCGGAACCACAGTGCGTGTCGAAATTCTTGACCGTCATCGCAAGACCGAGGTCCAGAAAAATCTCGAAGATTGGACCAAGAGCCCTGTCTCGCTGCTGTTTTTCAAGAACATTCGGAAGATCCGGATAGGCGAGGAATTGATCCACTGGGTCTCGTGCGGCGAGGGTCCTGTGAAAGGGTCACAGTGGCTCGCGCAGCACGACAACCTCGATGAGAAGTTTTTACTCGCACGGTCGGAGCCGGAGGACTTTCCGGCTGAGGCGTTGGACGAGATCCGCCAGGAGCGCCTCCTAAGCACCGAACAGGAGATGGAGTTTCCACCCTGCCAGATTGAAATCGTGATTGGGGTCGAGGGCCGACTGTTCGTCGTCTTGCCGACAGGTGTCGAGACCGAGCTACCCTTCGCCATCAATGCGCCGTTTATCCAGGACCCAACCCGCTTCAAGATCAAGAGCCCGTCAGTTTCGCCGACCAATCGCTGGTTGCTGGAGCGAGCCGGGAAGCTGGCGGCCGACGTTCTCAAGAACTGGCTTCAGCGACCTGACCTGCCGCTGTCCGATCGCGCCAAAGCCTATGATGTCATGCCGGACGTAGATCGAAAAAAGACGTCACTCGACAGCGCCTGCGGAACGCTTGTCGAGGAAGCCTTCGATGCCGAGATTGCGGAAGCGGCTATCGCACTGACCGAAGACGGAAACTGTGTGGAATCACAGGACGCAGTGCTTCTTCCGCACGAGATCTACGACGTATGGCCGCAGAAGCAGGCGATTGGCTTTTTCGACGAGGCCTCGCGACCGGCTATAGCGATGGCCGTCTCGCCGGGTAACCTCGAGAAGCTGAAGCACTGGAATGTAATCGAGGAGATCGAACCTCAGGCCATATTGCGGTGCCTGCAGGATCGCCATCTTCCTCAGCCAAAAGCCTGGCAGAACCTTCTTGCCTTGTGGGCCTATGTCGGCGGACTGCTGCAGAGCTATCGCTATTTTCCCGACCGTTCGGCCCTCAAAATTGTGCCCGCACAAGGCAAGTCGGTGCTTTTCAGCTCCTCGGAAGTCGTGCGCCTTGGTGAGCAGAAGATCGTTCCATCGGAGGATGATTGGCAATTTCTGGGCGATCACCTGTCCGTCCTGAACCAGAATTGGCCGCGCTACCTGACCACTCAGAAGCGGGCGGCCGATACAAGCAAGGACAACGCCCTCAAGCGGCAGGTCGAACGTGCCTCGAACGTCTTCGAGGAAATCGATCTCGATGAACCGAGTGATACCGGCAAGGTCATCGACACGGTCGCGGCCTCCTTTTTCAATCGGAAAGGAGTGACTCTCAGCGACTCCGTTCGATTGGCGCAGATCGCCGCCAAGCTCGGCGCACAGATCGAGGACAATTTCAGGTTCGTTAGCCAGGACCGGCACTTCCGAACTGTCGATGATATCGTCCTCTATGACGAAGACGGATCGCTCGATCTGTTGCTGCCCGAAGATTGGGCTGAGGAGCATCTGCTCCACGGCGACTACTCCAAGGCCTTCTCCTCATGCACCGCTGAGGAATGGCGAAGCTGGGTAGCCAATGGACGATCTGGGCTCGGAAACTTCGTACCCTTCGACGACGCAAGGAAATACTTTTGGTCCACAAGAGACGCGAAATCTGCGCTCAACGCTAGGCGCTTTGCTGGACGTTTCGAGCCTCGGTATTCCGATCCAAATTTCTTCCTCGATGATTGGGATTTCGACGCCGATATCTGGAGCCATTGGGAAGAAATTTCCGAAGAAATGCCGACGGTCTGGGCGCAAGTGGCCGAGCGTCTGCTGGCGTCTCCGCGCCAGCTTTCGGCTTATCAGACCGGCGTGCTGACGGAGCGCGCGTCAAACGGTCACACGCGTCGCGTAATCACGCGAGGGCTTACGCCTGCATGGGCTATGAAACTGGCCGACAAACCATGTCTGCGTGATACGCACGGCACGCATAGGAAGCCCACCGAACTTCTGATGCGAGCGCCAGAGACAGAAGCGCTAATGGATGTGGAGCCCTTCGTCCACAAATCGCTCGATAGCGAGTCGACCAAGCCATGGCTGAAGCTGATCGGCGTTTCCGACCAGCCGACGGGGCCCGAAAAGTTGCTTGCGCGCCTGAGTGCGCTCGCCAGTTCGAAGACAGCTCCCGCGCACGAGGTTGAGAAGTGGTATCGGCGCCTGGATCAACTGATCGATGGGTGCTCGACGGACATCTTCAAATCGATCTGCGCGGCTTTCCGAGTTGAACGACTGATCCTGACGGACACTGGGGAATGGGAGGGCTCAGAAGGCGTATTCGTCAACGCTGGAGACGAGGAGATCCCAGACGCCCCTGTCATCAGGGCTTCCGTCCGTGACCTGACGTTATGGCGCAAGATCGGTGTTGGAGACCGCCCGACCGGCGATCTCATCATGCGCTGGCTGGGCAAGCTTGAGTCGGGTTCGATTTTGACGCAGGAAGACGTTCGCCGCGTGCGCGGACTGCTCCCAAGGTTCCCTGTTCGAATCTGGAATGAGTGCGCTCATTGGCTCAATCTCGCAGGCGAATGGGCTCCCGTCTCGGATCTGAAGTTCAGCCTTTCAATGCAGACTCTGACTGCATTCGCTCACCTGCATCCTTGGGTGAAAAAACAGACGGCCGACCTGCGGCTGCTTCCGGTGGAAGTGGTCGAGGCCATGCCGTTTTCACAGCTGCCGGCTCTCGCGGCGCAAATCGATGAGCGACTGGAACTCGATCAGATTGAGGATAGCAGAGGCGAGGCACGGCCATGGCTGCGAGAGCTCGGACTCATGCTCCTGCGGATCAAGCTGGAGGATGGGGACGATTCCGATAAGCTGCGCGTGCTTGCGGCTCAGCTCAGCGAGACACTCTGGTATGGCTGCGCAGAACTGGAGACGCTTCCCTACATTGACGGGAAGCCCGCGGGGACGGCCCGAAGGGCAGATGTTCTTTGGATCGATGAGTGCCTCTACGCAGAGCGCAAGCCGCTGGCCAAACTGGCCAAGAGCGTAGCGCAGGAGATTGGCAAGGCATTCCGTCGCGCTGACATCGTCGATGCGATCAAGCTCTGCTTCGACAGGGATGCGGCTTTCGTGCGTAGCTACATGGAAGAGAATTTCGATCTCCTTCCCGAAGCTGAAGTACCCAGGGTGCAGAACCCGGTCGTCGGCGATGAACCAGCTATCAAAGCAGCGCCCAGCCGCGATCCTTCGCTCACCAACGACACAGAGCAAGCATTTGACGACGATGAAGAGGACGATGCATTTCCCGATGACGATTCTGAGCAGCCGGATACTCATGCGGCTGAAGACGATGTCTCCGACAACGATGACACGGGCGAAAATCCAAACGCAGCCGAACCGGCAGTCGTACATCCTCGGAAACCGCGCGATGTGAAGCCTCACATCATGGAGCGTTTCGCCCTGTCACAAGGGTTCCGCAAAGACGGTGACGGCTCATTCTTCAACGATCAGGGCTGCACGATCGGAAAAGCCAATGGTGCATCATTTCCCTGGGAGCAAAGGTCGCAGGATGGCGACCTCCTCAAGCATTATTGGGCAAAGGATCATTGCCTCGAACGCGAGCCGCTGGAACTCGATGCGGTAATCTGGGGCATGCTCGAGCGCGGCGAAAACTATGTGCTTGTTCTCAGCGATCCTGACGGCGACCCGATCGAAGTCCCCGGCGACCACCTAATTCAACTTCGGGAACACGAAGTGCTTGCACTTCATCCCGCCACCTACCGACTGGTTATCGAACATGACAAAGACCTATAAGAAGAAGCTCATCGAAGTCGCGATCCCGCTCGAGGCCATCAACGAGGCTTCAGCGCGCGAGAAGTCGATCCGCCACGGACACCCGTCGACCCTGCACCTTTGGTGGGCGCGGCGCCCTCTTGCGGCTTGCCGAGCTGTCTTGTTCGCACAGCTGGTCGATGACCCGTCGAGCAACCCCGACGAATTTCCAACGCAAGAGGCTCAGGAAGCTGAGCGCAAACGGCTGTTCGGAATCATCGAGGAACTCGTGAAGTGGGAGAATTCGACGAATGAGGAAATTCTCGAAAAGGCGCGAGCAGAGATCCGAAAAAGCAGTGGCGGCGAAATCCCCTCCGTTTACGACCCGTTTTCTGGCGGTGGCTCGATACCGCTCGAGGCGCAGCGACTAGGGCTCCCAGCTTTCGGATCCGATCTAAATCCAGTGGCGGTAATGATCGGCAAAGCGATGATCCAGCTACCGCCTAAGTTCAAAGACATGAACCCGCTTCATCCTGGCCCCAAGGAACGACAATTCTATCGTAACGCCGAGGGACTAGCCGAGGACGTGAAGTTTTACGGGGAGTGGATGCGCGAACGGGCCTTCGAACGGATCGGCGACATCTATCCAGATGCCGAAACACCAAAGGAATATGGCGGAGGCCGATCCCCCGTCATCGGCTGGATTTGGTCGAGAACAGTGCCCAGTCCCGATCCAGCATTCGCGGAAGTTCAAGTGCCAATCGCGTCCAGTTTCCTACTAAGCTCAAAGAAGGGAAAAGAGGCCTGGATTGATCCAGTCGTAGACAAGACCAGAAAGAAAATAAGCTTTGCAATTAGGGTAGGCGGCGCCAAAGACGAATTAGAGAACGCGAAACGTGGCACAAAAGAAGCCAGAGGGGCAAACTTTCGTTGTCTAATGTCAGACGCGGCTATTACAGCTGACTACGTGAAGAAATGTGCGCGAGACGGCCTTATGAAACGCACGCTTCTCGCGATTGTTGTTAGCTCGAAATCCGGCCGCGCATTTGCGCAGGCAACTAACGAGCACGTTGAGGTAGCGGACTGCGCGAAACCCAATTGGCGTCCTGACATAGCACTTCCAAACCATTCACAGTATATCGGTGTACTCGGTTACGGCTATAAAACGTTTGGAGAGCTATTTACGGAACGACAACTCGTTGCGCTCAATACTTTTTCCGATCTTTTGTCCGAGGTTCGTGCAGAAATCCAAGGCGATGCAGAGTATGCATCCGCCGTGATCACTTACTTGGCATTAGCAATTAGCAGGTTAGCTGACAGCTGCAATGCTCATTGCCGATGGGCAGCTGACAAAGTCCAGCTGAAAAACATGTTTGGGAGACAGGCTATCCCGATGACTTGGGATTACTTCGAGGCCAATCCGTTCTCAGGAACCGCGGGTGATTTCTTGATCAGTGCGACAACGGTATCCAAAGCTCTTGAACGATGGCATGGAAATTCGCCCGGAGAAATTAATAATGTCGATGCTCAAAGTGCAAATTACTCTAGCAACACCGTAATTTCTACTGATCCTCCATATTATGATAATATCCCATATGCGGATTTGTCCGACTTCTTTTATGGTTGGATGCGGCACATGCTGCGAGACGAATATCCCAATCTATTCGCGACCGTAGCAGTTCCAAAAATGGAGGAGTTGGTCGCGGATCGTGTCCGGCACAGCGGCAGTGACAACGCAGATAAGTTCTTTTTATCAGGAATGACTGAGGCAATTTCGCAGATGTGTCGCGAATCGAGCAATAACGCTCCAGCGACGATTTACTACGCATTCAAGCAGAGCGAGATTGAGCAAGAAGGGATAAGTTCAACCGGTTGGGCAACATTCCTCCAAGCCATACTGGATGCCGGATATGCAGTTGTGGGAACTTGGCCGATGCGAACTGAAATGGCCAACAGGATGCGTGCGGCTGGCTCTAACGCCCTTGCCAATTCCGTGGTGCTGGTCTGCCGAAAGAAGGCTTCGTCTGCTGAAGTGGTAACGAGGGCGGAATTCATAAGGTCTTTGAAGCGCGAGCTTCCCGCCGCCATCGCTGAACTGCAATCCGTCAACATAGCTCCGGCGGATATGCCACAGTCGGCGATCGGGCCGGGTATGGGAGTGTTTTCTCGGTATCCAGCGGTGCTTGAGGCCGATGACAGCCCAATGTCGGTCAAGACTGCCTTACAACTCATCAATGCCGAGCTTGATGAGTACCTCGGAGGCATTCAAGGCGAATTCGACCCCGACACCCGTTTCGCGATCACTTGGTTTGAGCAGTATGGAATGAAAGCAGGAGAGTATGGTTCTGCTGACAATTTAGCTCGTGCTCGCGGCATTTCTGTCGAAAGCGTGAAACATGCCGGAATTGTCGAAAGCGCTGCTGGCAAGGTCCGCCTGTTGTCGCGCGAAGAGTTCGATGAGGAATGGGAGCCCGACGATGATGAGCATCTCACCGTCTGGGAATGTCTTCAGCACTTGATTCGTCTCCATGAAAAGGATGGGCTCTCATGGGAGACCATCCGAATGATGCGAATGGTGGGGGACAAGGCCGAAGCGGCAAAAGACCTCGCGTACTGCCTTTATGACATCAGCGCGAACAAGCGGAAGGATGCCAAAGAGGCGAACGCCTACAACGCGATTATTGCCGACTGGACCGAACTCAGTCGCGAAGCCGCCAAAATTCATGACACACGTCGTGACGGCCAATCAGCATTCGATCTTTAAGGTAAGCGACCATGGCAAAGAGTACCCGTCAATATGTGTTCGAGGGCATGGAGCTGCTCCCAGAGGCGCTCATCCCCTTCGTGGAAAAGCGGCTTGAGAATTCACTCAAAGGACATTGGCAGCTCGAGGTCGTAGATCGTGTTCATGGTCTCAAGCCGAATTCAAAAGGCGATGTAGCATGGGATCAAGCGTCCCTCCTGAAGACCTTGATGTTCATGTGGAAGGAGGCTTTCGCCACCGTCCTTGGCCATCCTGAGCGATCCTATGTTTCGGAACTTCTCGATGTGCGGAACAAGTTGTCGCACAATGAGACCTTCACTTACGACGATGCTGAACGCGCACTCGACACGATGCGGCGCCTCATGGAAGCGATCAGCGCAGGTGAGACCGCGGCAGAAATCTCGAAGATGCGTGAGACAATCCTGCGCACCAAATATGCAGAGCTACAACGCAATGAGGAGCGGCGCAAAACACAGCGCCTCAATATCTCTGTCGAAACGGTGGCTGGCCTGCTTCCCTGGCGTGAAGTCGTCGAACCTCATCAGGATGTAGCCACCGGCGAATTTCAGCAAGCCGAATTCGCAGCTGATCTCGGCAAGGTCCACGCCGGCAGCGCTCCCTCGGAATACAGCAATCCGAAGGAGTTCTTCAGCCGGACCTATCTGACGGATGGATTGAGCACGCTTTTGGTCGGGGCGGCGAAGCGACTTTCGCAAAATGGCGGCGATCCGGTTGTCGAACTGCAGACGAATTTCGGTGGCGGCAAGACCCACTCGATGCTCGCGCTTTACCATATGGTCGGCGAGACACCTGCCCAGGATTTGCCTGGGCTGGATCAGCTTTTGTCAAAGAGCGAGCTCACCGTACCCTCGAGGGTCAATCGCGCGGTCCTCGTAGGAACATCACGCGGCCCGCAAGATGTCTTGAAGGTCGCAGGCGATCGGGAAATCCGCACGACATGGGGCGAGCTCGCCTGGCAGTTGGGCGGCGCTGAAGCCTTCGATATGGTTGCCGACAATGACGCAAACGGAATCGCGCCCGGTTCAAACTTGCTCGAGGCGATCTTCAAGAAGTGCGCACCGTGTCTGATCCTGATCGACGAATGGGTCGCTTACCTGCGCCAGATCTATAAGGTTGAGGGCCTGCCTTCGGGATCGTTCGATGCGAACCTTTCCTTCGTCCAGTCGCTCACAGAAGCGGTGAAGGCGAGTCCCGGCACGCTTCTCGTCGCTTCGCTGCCTGCGTCGCAGATCGAAGTCGGAGGCGAAGGCGGTCAGGAAGCCCTGGCTCGCCTCAAGCAGACGTTTTCGCGTGTCGAATCCTCGTGGCGCCCCGCCTCGCAAGAGGAGAGCTACGAGATTGTGCGACGCCGCCTCTTCAAGGAAATCCCCGGCGACAGGCACCATCACAAGGACAACACGCTCAAGCAATTCGCGAAGCTGTATCGGGAGAACTCGAACGATTTCCCTCAGGGATGCTCGGACGAGGATTATCGCCGCAAGCTCGAAAAGGCCTATCCGATCCACCCCGAGCTGTTCGACCAGCTCTATACGAGTTGGGGTTCGCTCGAAAAATTCCAGCGCACACGCGGTGTGCTGCGGCTCATGGCGCAGGTCATCCATGAGCTTTGGATGAGCAACGATCCTTCGGTCATGATCATGCCTGGAAGCGTTGCTATCAGTTCTTCGCGCGTCGAACCGGAGCTTCTGCACTACCTCGACGTCAACTGGCAGTCGATCATTGCGGGAGACGTCGACGGTGCCAGCTCGACGCCTTACAAGATCGACCAGTCGGCACCGAACCTCAACCGGTACTCTGCAACCAGGCGCGTGGCGCGAGCTGTCTTCATGGGCTCGGCACCTACCTATCAGGAAGAAAATCGCGGCCTCGACGACAAGCAGATCAACCTTGGCGTCGTACAACCTGGCGAGCGGCCAGCAATCTTTGGTGATGCCCTTCGTCGACTGACGAACCAAGCCAAGTTCATGCACAGCGACCTCGGTCGCTACTGGTATTCGATGTCCGCTAGCCTCAACCGGCTCGCAGCTGATCGCGCCGGGCAGCTAGAAGATGCGCTGATCTTGGTCACGATCGACCAGGAACTCACCAAGTACGTCAATGGTATCGCAGACCGAGGGCACTTCGATGCCGTCCAGGTTGCACCGGCGTCATCGGCTGAAGTACCCGACGAAGCAGGCGGCGTCCGGGCAGTCGTGCTGGGTGTGTCTCATGCCCACAACGGGCGCGAAGGGTCCGATGCCCAGGTCGAAGCCAAGGACATCTTGATGCAGCGCGGTTCTACGCCGCGTGTCTATCGTAACACCTTGGTGTTTTTGAGCGCGGAAGCGCGGCAACTCGATGGGCTGAAGGACGCTGTTCGGTCGGCCCTCGCCTGGGAGTCGATCGTCAAGGATGACAAACGCCTCGACCTGAAAAAGAGCGACATTGCCCTAGCGGAAGCGAAGCTTGCCGAAGCCAAGGACACGATGAAGACCCGGCTTCGCGAATGCTGGTGTTACCTCATCTACCCGCACCAGGAAGATGCGCAGTCGGATGTCGAGTGGTCTTCGAGCAAAATCCCGGCGCAGGATGGGCTTTTGTCCAGAGCCAGCAAGAAGCTAGCGAGCGATGAGGGACTCTTGCCGGAATTGGGTCCCACGAGGCTAGACCGCGATTTGCAACGCTATATCTGGAACGGCAAACCGCACCTGCTTTTGCGGGATCTGTGGGAGTATCTGAACCGGTACACCTACCTCCCAAGGCTCAAAGACCAAACGGTGCTCGTCAAAGCCGTGCAGGCGGCTGTCTCAGGGATGCTGCCTGGGCCATTTGCCTATGCTGAAAGGTGGGACGAAAGCAGTGAGAGCTATCTTGGGATTCTGATCGATAAGGCGTCGAGCCCACATATTGTTGTGGATCGTGACAGTGTCCTTATCAAACCGGACGTCGCGGAAGCTCATCGGCCCACGCCAGTCAAACCTGAAGAGGCACCCTCGGAAGGAGGCACTCAGGAAAATCAACCTGGCCCGACAACACAGGACGAAGAGCAAACAACCTCAACCGAGCCGAGCGAAAAGGAAAAGCTCCCGACAAGATTCAATGGAACGGTCATGATCTCTCCGGACCGGCCGGCTCGTGACATCCATCAGATCGTCGAAGCCATAGTCGAACAGCTCACGACCATTCCGGGCAGTGAGGTCTCGTTGAAGCTTGAGATCGATGCGGAAGTAGCAAGCGGTCTCGATCGATCCAAGGTTCGAACACTGATGGAGAATGCAGCAACGCTCGGCTTCATCGATAAGGATGTTCGATAACGGCCCAATTTCCTGCGCTAAAGAATGGCGATTTTCGCAATCGGCCATCTCTACTCGAGAACAACCCTAGCAAAGTTGTCTATTGCCCAAAACAGACTTCTATTTGACGACCAATCGAGGTCGCAGCTTCTATAAGATGGCTGTCATTCAAGTGCGCGTAGCGTGCCGTTGTGTTCATGTTGCTGTGCCCGAGTAGTTTCCCAATCATCGGCAGCGTCTCGGACGATCGAACGGCAAGGCTCGCATAGTTGTGCCGCAGATCGTGTAACCTCACATCCTCTATGCCTGCTTCGGCCCTCAGCATACGCCAAAACCCTTCAATTGCAGAGATGGGCAACATTTCGAATTGGTATACGCGCTCATCGCTCTTTCCGCGCGGCAGGCACTCAATAACTGCCCTCGCCTCTTTACCAAGCCAGACGATACGTGCCCCAGTCTTTGAGTCGATCAGCTTGAGTTTGCGCCCCTGAACTTCGCCCCAAGTGAGGTTGAGTATTTCTCCGCGCCGGCACCCGGTCAAAGCGAGGAGAGAAATTACTGCGACCTCGTTCGGTTTGGTGGCGCGATGGCGCGCAAGTGCGGCCCCGAGGCGGGCCATTTCGGCTTGGCTCAGAAAGCGCTCGATCTTCCGCCCCTTATTACGCTTGACGCCTCGAAAGGGATTGGAGTGCTCGGGGAGATAGCCCCAAGCTTCGGCCTTTGCGAACATGGCTTTTAGGATTTCCATAGCGCGGTTGGCCGCGCCCGGACCTGCGGAGCGCGTCAGCATTGCATGCCAGCGGACGGCATCAGCATGGCTGATCTCGTCGATGAACTTTCCGGCGAACGCATGTTCCAAGTGCGTTCTCCGGTAGATGTCGTGTATCTCTAGAGTGGATGGTTTCCAGGTCGGAGCCGCAACCTCCCAATAGTGCTGAAGAAAGGATGCATAGGTCGGCGTCTTCTTCCCGCTTTGCTTCTTGTCTGCCGGGTTCTGGCCCAGTTCGATCCTCAAGATGAGGCGACGCGCAACATCCTTGGCGATCCGCTCGGTTAGGATAGCCGCATCGCCTATGGTGATGAGCCTCTGCTTGCCACCCATCGTGCGTTGCAGAACGTAACTCTTTCTGCCTGATGGATGGATACGTTCGCCAAAACCGGGAAGAACGTAGTCGAACTTCGTGCGGCGCTTTCCGGCATCACCCGGAACGATGCGCGCCAGCTCCTCGGCAAGGATACGCTTGAGGTCATAGCTGGTCATGCGGTCATCCCCATTGAATTTGCGAGGCTGGAACAGATGCGGTCGGCGCTTTCCGAAATCACCTCGTCAGCGAGGTGCGCGTACCGCGCCGTTGTTTCGGGAAGCGCATGACCGAGCAGCTTGCCAATGGTCGCAAGCGGTATGCCTTTGGCGATGGCGACCGACGCGA
>CAZMEA010000015.1:0-21343 GCA_964565135.1 uncultured Woeseiaceae bacterium | reverse complement strand
CCGATGTCGACATGGTGATCACCACGGGCGTCGGCGATCTGCTGGGCTTCCCGAAAAGCCTGGTCACGAATTTTGTCCTGCGCAACGTCAAGAAATCCGTACCGGCGTATCGTTTCGACAACAGCATCACGATGCCGAAAGTGCTGGCCGCGGGCGACGGCAAGACGCTCAAGCCCGTGGAACTCGGGTTCGCCGATATCGCGTTTCTTCAGTACACGGGCGGTACGACAGGCGTCTCCAAGGGCGCGATGCTCAGCCACAGAAACATGGTGTCCAACGTACATCAGGCTCGTGCATGGCAGCTGGACTCCTACGAGGGACTTGAGCAGATCTGCGCGATCACGGCGCTCCCGCTCTATCACATCTTTTCGCTGCAGAGTAACTGCCTGTGCATGATGGTGCAGGGCGGCGAAAACGTGCTGATTCCGAACCCCCGTGACTTTGATGGCTTCGTGAAGGAAATGTCGAAGCACAAGTTCAACTTCATTACCGGCGTAAACACGCTATTTGCGTCGCTGCTAAACACGCCCGGGTTCGCGAACCTCGACTTCTCTACACTGCGGCTGACCATCGGTGGCGGAATGGCGGTCCAGGCCGCGGTATCCAAACAGTGGTTCGAGGTCACCGGACAGAACATCATGCAGGGCTACGGACTGACGGAGACATCGCCGTCGGCGGTCGTTACGCCGGTTGGTGAGACCAACTTCACAGGCTCCGTCGGATTGCCGATTTCGTCTACCGACGTGCATATCTGCGACGAAGACGGCAACCCGCTGCCGATAGGCGAGGTCGGCGAGATCTGTATTCGCGGACCGCAGGTGATGGAAGGCTACTGGCAGCGTCCCGAAGAGACCGAGAAGGTCATGCTGCCCGGCGGCTGGCTGCGAACCGGTGATGTGGGCCGCATGGACGAGAACGGCTTCGTCTTCATTGAAGATCGCAAGAAGGACATGATCCTCGTGTCCGGCTTCAACGTGTATCCGAACGAGATCGAGGGTGTCGTTGCCGAGCTCGATGGCGTTTTGGAAGTTGCGGCAATTGGTAAGCCGCACGGCAAGTCCGGCGAGATCGTGAAGCTGTTTGTCGTGCCCACGGACGACTCGCTGACGAGCGACGACATCCTTCGCTACTGCAAGGAGAATCTCACCGGCTACAAGGTGCCGAAGGAGATCGAGTTCCGGGACGAACTGCCGAAAACGAACGTCGGCAAGATCCTGCGCCGCGAACTCCGCGACGAGGAAGTCGCCAAAGCCGACGCTTGATTCGCCGGGCTAGGTCTCTGCGTGATACTGCGGAGACAGCTCATGGACGGCATCGACCAGCGCACCCAGATGCGCCGGGTCGATGTCGGGCGTTATGCCGTGACCGAGGTTGAATACGTGCCCGGGCCCGGTGCCGTAACTTGCCAGAGCCTCGGCGACAGCGTCGCGTATCACGTCCGGCGACTCCCGAAGAACAGCCGGATTGACGTTGCCCTGCAGTGCCACCTTATCGCCGGTGAATCGTCGGGCATCGGCCAGTGACGTGGTCCAGTCGACACCAAGCGCATCGCAGCCGGTTTCCGTCATGTCGGCCAGCATCGGCCCGGCGCCTTTCGTAAACAGGATAATCGGCACCTGTCGGCCGTCGGCTTCTCGCGTTAGCTCGTCGACAATGCGCTGCATCGGTGTAAGTGAGAAGCGCCGATACGCGTCCGGTTCGAGCGCCGATCCCCAGGTATCGAATATCATCAGTGCCTGCGCACCGGATTCGACCTGCGCATTCAAATACGCCGTCGTCGTCTTCGCCACCGTATCGAGCAGCAGATCAAGCGTCCCGGGATCCTCCTTGGCCAGACCCTTGATCGTGGCAAAGTCCCGGCTCGAACGTCCTTCGACCATGTAGGTGCCAACCGTCCACGGGCTGCCGGCGAAGCCGATCAGGGGGACGCGGCCGTCGAGCTCGCGGCGAATCAGCGACACTGCGTCGAACACGTAACCGAGTGTGTCTGCCAGGTCCGGTACTGCGAGCTTACGGATGTCGGCAACGGTCTGTACGGGCGATTTGAACCGCGGACCCTCGCCCGTCTCGAAGTACAGGCCGAGGCCCATAGCGTCCGGAATGGTCAGAATGTCCGAGAACAGTATCGCCGCATCCAGCTGGTATCGACGCAGCGGTTGCAGGGTGACCTCGCATGCCAGCTCTGGATTGGAGCACAGGCTCATGAAGTCGCCCGCCTGCGCTCGAATCTCACGGTACTCCGGGAGATAACGCCCTGCCTGGCGCATGATCCACAGAGGGGTACGAGGCACGGGCTGGCGCAGCAGAGCGCGAAGAAGGAGATCGTTCTTAAGTGTGGTACTCATGAGTTACTCGAACTGGGCTGCGATGGTTGCCTGGATGGACTCAGCGGCCGCGCGCGGGCTGTCTGCGTCCCGGATCGGTCGGCCGACGACAATGTAATCGGCGCCGTTGCCAAAGGCCTTGTCGACGGTGACGACGCGTTTCTGATCACCGCTTGGCTTATTCTCCACCGGTCGAATACCCGGGGTGATGACCAACAGTTTGTGATCGATCGCCTCACGAAGCCGGGGCGCTTCGAGACCGGATGAAATGACGCCGTCACAACCGGTCTCCAGCGCGCGCTTGGCGCGGGAGAGAACCAGCGACTCGATGTCGCAGGCAAATCCCAGGTCGTCGAGATCACCGCGATCGAGACTCGTCAGCACCGTTACTGCCAGTACTTTCAGGTGATCACCCTTGTTCTCGGCCGCGGCTTCCATGATCGATTGGTTGCCGTGAACGGTGACGAAGCTTGCACCACGATCCTTCAGCTGACGAACGGCGGATCCCACGGTCGCGGGAATGTCGAAAAACTTCAGGTCGGCGAATACCTTTTTATCCCGTGCCAGCATCCAGTCGAGCAATTCGAAATACTCGCCGGTCATCATTAGCTCGAGCCCGATCTTGTAGAACGCCACGGAATCGCCCAGCTCCTCGACCAGCGATCGCGCACGATCGCAGTCCGGAACGTCCATAGCGAAGATGAGGCGCTCGTTTGTTGGAATCGTTTTGTCGGTCAACGCGATCTGCCTGTCTCGGTCACTGGCGGCGCATCATAGCACCACGCCACCCGCTTCGTTCGACCGTTCGAGTCACGCCGTCAATCGCTCGTATTCCTTGAGCGCGTAGCGATCGGTCATGCCCGCGATGTAGTCGGCGACGATACGGGCCTTGTCGGATTCGTCGCCCACAAGACTTGCCTCGTGGAACTCCCGGGGCATGACGTCCGGTGACTCGAAGTATCGGTTGAACAGGACATCGACGGCCTCCCTGGCCTGATCGGTCATCGCCCGTACCTTGTCATGCTTGTACAGATTGGCCATCAGGAATCGCTTCAGTGACACATGCCGCTCCAGCATCACATCGCTGAACTCGACGAGTACGGATCCAAAGCGTCGCACGTCGTCTATCGACTGTGGTGCCGCGGCTTCCAGTCGAGTCCGGGTGGCGTCGATCACATCGGTCACAACGACGTCGATCATGCGGCGGATCGTCTCGTAGACGAGGCGCCTGCCGGTCAGCCCGGAATGTTCGTCCAGGACAGCATCCAAACAGTCGGCAAAAAGCGGCTCCTCACGAAGCTGCTCAACGGACAGCAGGCCGGCTCGAATCCCATCGTCAACGTCGTGGTGGTTGTACGCGATGGCGTCCGCGACGTTGGCAAGCTGTGCTTCGAGGCCGGGTTGCTCACGGCGCAAGAAGCGCTCACCGACATCGCCAAGCTGGCGGGCATTCCTGACCGAACAATGCTTGAGGATGCCTTCGCGTGTCTCGAACGTGAGATTCAGCCCGTTGAATCCAGCGTAACGCTCCTCGAGTTCGTCGACGACTCTGAGCGACTGAAGATTGTGTTCGAAGCCGCCGTAGTCGCGCATGCAGTCATTGAGCGAGTCCTGTCCCGCATGGCCAAAGGGTGTATGACCGAGATCGTGTGCCAGCGATATTGCCTCGACGAGAGATTCGTTGAGTGACAGTGCCCGTGCGACGGTGCGCGCAATCTGTGCGACTTCCAGCGAGTGCGTAAGCCGGGTTCGATACAGGTCACCTTCGTGATTGACGAAAACCTGCGTCTTGTAAATCAGACGCCGAAACGCCGCGGAATGCACAATGCGGTCACGGTCACGCTGGAAGTCGCCCCGGTAGGCGGCAGCGGGCTCGGCATAGCGGCGCCCCCGGCTGGTTGACTCGTGCGCGGCATAAACGGCAAGTGAGGCTACCGTCATACTCCAGCGCCACCCCGTGCATCCAGGACGCGTGTCAGCCGATCATTGTCGTAGTCGTCTGTTACGTATGCATCACCCAGCTCCCTGAGGAGTATGAAACGCAGACGCTTGGCCAGTACCTTCTTGTCGAGTTTCATCGCCTGCCAGAGGGATGCGGCGTCGACCGACGTGGCATCGACAGGCAGCTTTGCAGCGCTTATCAAATCGCGCAGGCGTATTCGCGCGACGTCGGAAACATCGCTGAGCTGGGATGCCATTACCATACCTGCGGCCACCGCCTCGCCATGCAGCCACTCCCCGTAGCCGACCGTGTTTTCGATGGCGTGACCGAAGGTGTGTCCGAAATTCAGCAGTGCGCGTTTGCCATGCTCACGTTCGTCTTCGGCCACCACCGCCGCCTTGATCTCACAGGACCGCGCAATAGCGGCAGCGAGCGCATCAGGATTTCGATCCAGCAAGGCGGGCATGTCGCGCTCCAGGGTGGCGAAGTAATCGATGTCCGCGATGGCAGCATGCTTGATCACTTCCGCAAGACCGGCACTAAGCTCCCTGTCGGGCAGTGTGGCAAGCGTGTCCGTGTCGATGAGTACCAGACCAGGCTGATGAAAGGCGCCGATAAGGTTCTTGCCGCCGGGATGATTGACACCGGTTTTGCCGCCGACTGACGAATCCACCTGAGCCAGCAGCGTGGTCGGGACCTGAACGAACGCAACCCCGCGCATGTAGCTCGCAGCCGCGAAGCCGGCGATGTCGCCAACAACGCCGCCGCCCAGGGCGATAACCGTCGTGTCCCGATTCGCGCCCGAGTCGACCAGCGCGTCGATGACCGCGGACACGCTGCCCAAGTGCTTGTGCGATTCGCCGTCGGGCAGCTCCACCGTGTGGACGGCCTTTCCACCCAGCGAAGCCGTGAGCTTGTCCAGGTAGAGCGGGCCAACCGTCTCGTTCGTGACAACGAGGCAGTCGCTTCCACCAACGTGTTCTGACAGGTCAAAGCCGGCGCCGATCAGGCCAGTGCCAATAGCGATCGGGTAACTCCGGTCGGCGAGCTCGACGGTGATGTTCGAATGGACGGGCATGATGGTTCGATACGATGACAGGCGCCAAAGAGTATCAGTATCGCGCGTCCATTGAGGCAAAGAAAAGCGGCAGCCCCGAAAGAAGTGCGGTGCCGCCGGGCCCGACGTTATTCACGACGCCGGAGGCGCGACAAGCGCAGCGTCGTGGCCACTCTGATGCTGCGGGAGGTGACTGCCAGCAAGGCCCGTAAGGGACTGCCGTCAAAGCGCGTCGAAGATCTCTTTGGCAACAGCGTTCACGCGACGACCGTCCGTGCTGACGACGAGATCGGCAATCTCGCGGTAAAGCGGGTCGCGGAATTCCATCAGGCGCTCCAGCACGTCTCGCGGGTCACCATCCTGCAGTAACGGCCGTTCCCGACCGCGTCGCGTGCGCTCGAGCTGTTGCTCGATGCTGGTCTCGAGATAGACGACAAAGCCCCGCGCACCCAAAACGTTGCGGGTCCGATCGTCGATCACCGCACCGCCTCCGGTGGCGAGGATGAGACCCTGCTGCTCGGTCAGTTCCTCGATCGTTTTGGCCTCGCGTTTGCGAAACCCAGCTTCCCCTTCTTTCTCGAAGATAAAGGGGATATCGACGCCGGTTCTGGCTTCGATCTCATCATCTGAGTCGACGAATTCCATATGCAGCATTTTGGCAAGCTGGCGCCCAACGGCCGATTTACCGGCGCCCATCGGGCCAATCAGATAAAGATTGTTTGGGGTGTTCATCGCTCGCCGCTAACTGTGCCTGCTTGATACTTCCAGTCATAAGAAAGGCCAGAGGGCTGATAGTTCAACCCGCTGGCCCTTCTTCGGTTCTTGCTTGGTGTCTTAGAGGATCTGGGATCCCTCGGTCAGAATCCGCGGCGTCACGAAGATCAGCAGCTCTGATTTGTTCGACAACCGCGTGCGCGACTTGAACAGGTTACCGACGCCCGGGATGTCACCCAGCCACGGCACCTTGGTTATCGTCTCGCGGTCTTCCGTCTCGTAGATACCACCGAGCACAACGGTCTGGCCGTCACTCACAAGCACCTGCGTTTCGACGGATCGCGTATCGATACTCGGGACGAAACCACCCGTTGCGCTCGACACCAGCTCACCGACGTTGTCGCGACTCACGCGAAGATCGAGAATGATGTTGTCATCGGGCGTGATCTGCGGCGTCACCGTGAGGCTCAGCACCGCTTTCTTGAACTGCGTTGCCGTAGCGCCAGAGGATGCAGCTTCCTGGAAGGGAATCTCGACACCCTGTTCGATGGTGGCTTCCTTCTGATTCGCCGTGATAACCCGCGGCGTCGACACGATCTCACCGCGGCCTTCTGTTTCGATGGCTGACAGCTCGAGATCAACGAGGAAATCATCGCGCAGAACGGCCAGCGAGAAGCTGCCCGCCGCGCTCGAAATCGGTACGTTGACGTTGTAACGATCGTTCAGCTGCGGCAGTTCCACCAGTGTGTTTCCGGTCGGGTCGTTGACCGCATCGAGAATAGACGCAAGGTAGTCGTTCGTTGCGACACCGGACCCGCTCGCGACGGCAATCGTGTCGCTGGTGATGTCGTCAGCAGTCACACCGAGACGAACGCCCAGGTCACGACTGAAGTCGTCGTTCACCGTCACGATGCGCGATTCGATCAGAACCTGTCGGATCGGAATGTCCAGGGTACGGACCAGACGGCGAATGTCCTGCAGACGGTCGGCCGTGTCCTGTACGAGCAAAGTGTTGGTGCGATCGTCGATTGCCACGGTGCCACGTTCGGAGAGCAGGCGGCCGCCCGCCATACCGCCGGGTCCACCGCCCATACCACCGCCAGGGCCACCGAACCCACCGATCAGTGCCGCAAGATCAGAGGCCTTCGCGTAGTTGACCTGCAGGTACTCTGAGTACATCGGCTCGAGTTCGTCGAGCGCGGCGCGAGCTTCAAGATCGGCCTGCTCACGGGCCGCGATCTCTTCGGCAGGCGCGACGATGATCACGTTGCCGTTCTCACGCATGTCCAGACCTTTCGTGGTCAGCACGATGTCGAGAGCCTGATCCCACGGCACGTTGCGCAGGCGCAGCGTCACATTGCCCTGTACGGTGTCAGAGACCACGATGTTGCGACCGGACGTTTCGGCCAGCAGCTGCAGAACGGCCCGCGTCTCGATGTCCTGGAAGTTCAGGGTCAGCCGCTGGCCCGTGTACTCGCGCTCCTCGGCGAACAGGCTTACGGTTTCCGGATCTTCCGCGACCGGGTTGATCTCGATGGTGAATTCGTTATCCGACTGATAAGCGAGCTGCTCGTACTCGCCGTCGGCGGAGATAACGATGCGTACGTCGTTGTTCGTTCGCAGAGTGTCGACGGTCGTCACCGGCGTCGCGAAATCGACGACGTCAAGGCGGCGCATCAGTTCGGTCGGCAAAGCCGTCTGCTCGAAAATGGCGACAACTCGATTTCCTTCCTGCGAGATATCAACCGCGGTGCCCGGATCGGTCAGGTTCACAACGACGCGGCCGCCACCGTCGCGGGTGCGACGGAAATCGACGTTATCAATCGCACGGGCGCCGCTGCTCGCGTAGGACGCCGGCTGGCTGCTGGATGACGATGATGATGTGCCCGCGAACTGGGTCGATCCCGGGTTATCGCTGCCGTCGGCGCCGAGGGTCACAATCAGCGTGTTGCCGCTACGGCGCGTATCGTACGCAACCATGTTGTCCAGGTTCAGAACGACGCGGGTCCGGCCGTTAGCTTCGGCCGTCAGCACCGTATCCAGAGGCCCGAGATTCACGTCACGACGGCGGGACGACAACCCGAGGGTCGTGTCCGGCAGGTCGAGCGCGATTCGCGCCGGATCCTCGATCGTGAACGCCAAAGGCTCCGGTGCGGTACCGCTCGTGATCAGCCGCAGCTCTACGCGCTGACCAGGCAGGCTCTGTACCTGAATATCCTGGAGCCGGTTGCCGTCCTGTGCCCCGGCGGTGTGGCTGAAAATCATCAGCAGCAGCGCCTTAGCGACAACAGCCAGTCTGTATTTGAGCGTCATTCCTGTTACTCCCAGTTGAATTCAGGTTTTATTCAATCAGCGCGACCGCGGCTTCCCGTTCCAGGTAGCCACCGATCCCGTCGGAGATTATTTCGACGACCTGAATTTCCGATTCCGAAATACCGACAATGCGTCCATCATTCTGTCCCAGGTAGTTACCAGGGATGACACGATGGATGAGGCCCCCGGAATCCTGAATCAATCCGTAGTTCGTTCCGGCCAAGTCAAGCGTTCCTACCATCCGCAGTGAATCCAGCGGGAACTGCTCGAGAAATTCGCGGCTGCGCTCCGGGTCCGGTCGCGTACCTGAGCCCGGGTTTGCCGCAGCCTGCGGCGTGTCCGGGGCGAACGGCGATCGGAAACCCTCGGTATCCGCCACATAGGCAAAACCTTCGTAGGGCGTGATCTCCGGCAGCGGTTCGATACGACCACCGGGCCTGGCCTTTACCTCATTAATATAGGCGTCCAGATCGTCCGTATCACCTGCGCAAGCGCTAAGAACGAGCCCGGCGACGAGAGTGATGCCGATGAGGCGACCTTTTGCAAAAACAGTCATTGCTAGTCAGCCTCCTCGTCGAGATAGCGGTAGGTTTTCGCCGTCACTTCGATGGACAGTTCATCGAAGGACGATCCGGCGCCGCCGCGGGGACGAATATTGATGTCATGCAGCGTTACGATTCGGGGCAGCGCCGCGACACCGCTGACGAACGTCGCTATCTCGTGATAGCCGCCGGACAGCGCAATTCTGATCGGCTTCTCGGCGTAGAAGTCGCGGGGTACCTCCGGCTGCGGCTGGAACAGGTTTTCCTGCAAACCTGCCGCAAGTCCCGTTTGCGAGATATCGACGATGAGACTCGGAATCTCCGTCTCACCCGGCAGCTGTCGCAGCATCGTGCCGAAGGACTGCTCCATCTGACGTAGCTGAGCAACGTACGCGTCGTAGTTGGCAGCCTTTCGTTGCTTGTTCTCGAACGACAGGCGCAGGTTCTGCTCTTCGTTCTGGGCATTCGCGAGCTGCGGCGCCCGGTCTTCTACGATGAACCAGTAGACGCCAAGTCCGACGACGACCGCAAAGAGAATCGCGATAACGGCGGCTCGGAAGACGAGCGGCCAGCGGCCGACGTCATTGACGTCCAGGCTTTGAAGTTCTTCGACGAGATTCATCCGGCATCCTCCTCGGACTCATCCTCATTGCTCAACTGTTTCAGCGTAACGACAAACTCCGCCTGGCGAGTTGGGCCCAGATCGCGTGTCTCCACGCGCGTCACGCCCGGATCGGTGAGCCAGTCAGACGATTCGATCTGACGCATCAGTGCCGACACACGCGTGCTCGATTGAGCAACGCCGGTCACCTCCACGTTGGTGCCCCGCTGCTGCATGCCGGTCAGGTATACGCCCTCCGGCAGTCGTCGCGTAACTTCGTCGAACAAATGCACGATCTCGGGACGACTCTTCTGCAGCTGTTCGATGATTTCCATGCGGGCGAGAAGGCGTTCCTTCTGCCGCTCGAGACCTTCGATCTCGGCGATGCTCTTGTCGAGCTCCTGGATTTCAGCGGTGAGTCTGGCGTTGCGTGAATTCTGCGTCTTGATCATGCTGTCGTAGAAAAATACGACCAGACCAACAACAACGACGCCGGCGACGAACGATCCGGCCAGGGAGACGAGAAATTCTCGCTGGCGCTGTTGTCGTTCGGCTTCACGCCATGGGAGCAGGTTAATGCTTGGCATGTCAGTCGAAGCTCCTCAGTGCAAGACCGCAGGCAGTCAACAGGGCGGTAGCGTCTTTCGTGACGCCCTGAGACTTGGCCTTCGATGAAACTTTCATTTGCCCCAACGGATCGCCCACCTCAGTGGGGATGCCGACGCGGCTGGAGATAACGTCCGCGATGCCGGGAATGTTTGCGCAACCGCCGCACACCAGAATCAGGTCCGGCTGCTCGCGACCGCCGCCGGATGCAAGATAGAACTGCAGCGAACGGCTGACCTGCTGGGTCATGTCATCGATAAACGGCTCGAGGACCTCGGGCTGGTAGTTGCTGGGCAGACCGCCCTGCTTCTTCGCACGTCCAGCGTCTTCCATGCTGAGTCCGTACGTACGCATGATTTCCTCGGTGAGCTGTTGCCCGCCGAAGGAAAAGTCCCGGGTGTAGATGACCTTGAGATCCTGCAGGACGGAGAACGTCGTGCTGCTGGCGCCGATGTCGACGATCGCGACTGACTGGCCTGTACCGTTATCCGGTATCTGATGGCTCAGCAGGCGGCAAGCATTTTCCAATGCAAAGGCTTCGACATCGACGATCTCGGTGTCGAGTCCCGCCGCGGTAACGGCTGACTGACGCTGTTCGACGTTGTCGGTGCGTGTGGCGACGAGCAATACGTCGAGGAGCTCGGGGTCTTTTTCGTTGGGGCCGATGATCTCCCAGTCGAAGCTGACCTCGTCCATGGGGAACGGAATGTACTGGTCGGCCTGAATCTCGACCTGCCCCTCGAGATCACGCTCGGACAGGCTGGACGGCATCTGGATCACTTTGGTGATCGCTGCGTCTCCGGAGATGGCGACCGCCACGTTGGTCGCTTTCGCGCCCGAACGCTTCACCGCTCGTCGAATCGCCTCGCCAACGGCTTTGGCATCAACGATAGCTTTTTCATTTACGGAGGACGGCGGTGTTGGCTCGGCGGCGTACGACTCCACTCGGTAGCGTTTTCCCTGCTGCGAAAGCTCGATCAGCTTGACTGATGAAGTCGTAATGTCGAGGCCCACTAGCGGCTGTTTCTTCTTGCCAAAAAACACGCGTTTTTCCTTTCAAGACGGTAAGTTGCGGAGCAAATCTGGCGCGGCCGTGAGCAGCGAACTAAACTATATATCAAGAAAATGTTAAATAAAACGTGACAACGTTCACTCTACGGCGACGGCTATGTTACGCCCGCTGCGCTCCGCATTTCCGTGAACTGGTCGACGCATCAAAACGGACTTATGCAAACCCCCGATTGCCCCGACAGAATCGTAGCGGCCGGGGCGCTGGAACGGGGGAACCTGAATCACAGATTAAGGGTCTGCAATCCTCAGGAACCCGGATCCCGCATTGCGGCGGCGGCCCGGGGATGGCTATCATCGTTCCCGGTGCCTCAGCTTGGGCAGAGTCGAGGACCTGGCATCGTAAACCGAGGACGCGACGACGCTGAATCCGTCGTTTCCACCGGATTCGTCCAATAACGTGCGTCTATGCAGCAATCCCCAGACAAATCATCCGCGAAAGACGCCGGGCGTTCGAACAGACGCCTGAGCTGGCTTGCGCTTGCGCTCGGCGCAGGCCTTACCGGCAGTGCGGCCATCGTCGCCACGGTGATCGGTGCGTACCTGTACGTTGAGCCCGGCCTGCCGGAAGCCGAAACGATTCGGGAAATACCGCTGCAGATACCGCTCAGAATTTACAGCCGGGACGGGCGCCTTATTGAAGAGGTCGGCGAGCGCCGCAGGGAGCTCGTCAATTACGAGGACCTGCCGCAGCACGTTATCGATGCCTTTATTGCTGCCGAGGATCGCCGCTTCTTCGAGCATCCCGGCATCGACTATCAGGGGATTCTTCGGGCGGCATTTCGCCTGGCTGCCTCCGGCGAAATCAGCGGCGGCGGCAGCACACTCACCCAGCAGCTTGCCCGGGACTACTTTCTGACGCGCGAGCAGGTTTTCACGCGAAAGATTCGTGAGGCCTTCCTTGCCTACAAGATCGAGCAGGAGTTTACAAAGGAAGAAATCTTCGCGTTGTTCGTCAACAAGATGTTCTTCGGTCAGCGGGCCTACGGCGTCGCAGCGGCGGCCCAGGTGTACTTTGGCAAACCGCTCGAGGACATCAATCACGCCGAAGCAGCGACGCTCGCCGGTGTGCTTCCGGCACCGACGAACTACAACCCGGTTCGCAGCCCGGCCAACGCAGAAATGCGGCGTGGCTACGTGCTGGGTCGGATGCGCACGCTGGGCTTCATCGATCAGGATACCTATCAGCAGTCGATGGACTACCCGCTCCTCTCCCGGCTGCATGGCACTGCCAACGAACTGTCGGCACCGCACGTTGCCGAGATGGTGCGTCGGGAGATGGTCCGGCGGTATGGCGAGGCAGACTATGACTCGGCGGGCTTCAACGTCGTAACCACCATCGACTCGCGCCTGCAGAGAAGCGCGAACTACGCGGTGCGAAACGGCCTGCTCGCATTCACCCGCCGACGAGGGTATCGCGGACCGCTGGCTCGCCTGAGCGACAACATCGATCCGGCGGTGCTTCACGCGGCACAATTCGAGGAATGGCCGGAGGCGGTTCGCGCTTCGCTGGAGAATTTTGGCAATCCCGGCGGGCTGCAGGTAGCGCTGGTCACCGCCACCGACGAAGAAGCCCGAACGGCCGCCATCGTCCTGCAATCCGGTGAGCGTGCCGAGCTTCCGTGGTACGCGATGTCCTGGGCGCGGCCCTTCATTGATCGGGACACGTCCGGCGCACCTCCGGAAACGGTGGCTGACGTCATGGCGCCGGGTGACATTATTTACGTCATGCCGATCACGCTCGGTGGCTACGCACTGGCACAACTTCCGGAAGCGCAATCGGCCATCGTATCGCTCGACCCGGAAGACGGCGGCATAACGAGCCTGGTTGGCGGTTTCGATTTCTCGATTAGCAAGTACAACCGCGCTACCCAGGCCGCGCGCCAGCCGGGGTCATCGTTCAAACCCTTTATTTATTCAGCGGCTCTCGAACAGGGCAACACACCGGCGACGATCATTCTGGACTCCCACGTTGTCATTCGCTCCTCGGAATTGGAGGAGGACTGGCGTCCGCAAAATTACAGCGGTCGGGTCTACGGTGAGCAGCGTATGCGCGAGGCGCTGGTCCGTTCCATGAACCTGGCCTCCGTTCGTCTGCTGCTCGAAAAAACCGGAATCGGTAATGCCGTCAGACATATCGCGCCCTTTGGTTTTGGCGAGGCAGCCTTGCCGCGAAACGGTTCGCTGGCATTGGGTGGTGGCAACGCGTCACCACTCGACATGGTCCAGGCGTATGCGACCTTCTCGAACGGTGGGTATGCCGTGAAGCCCTATGTGATCGATACGATCTCGGATGCGGAAGGCAACATCCTGTATCGGGCTGAACCATTGGTTGTCTGCCGACAGTGTGAGCGCGAGGAGACCATCAAAGAAGAGACGGTCCGCCCGACGCTCGATCCGCTACGCGACCCGATTGGCACTCGCGCGTATGTAGCCAGCGTCGTCGACAGCTTTCACTACCTGCAGGAAGGCGAAGCACCAGGCCATTACGAGCTGCAAGAGGCCGCTCGCCAGCAGGCGCTCGAATCCATGGCCGACGTTGCGTTGACCTACCGGCCCGATGCCAACGAGGCGCCGGAACTGTTTGAAAATGTGAAGGCCGCGCCTCGCATCATCAGCAAACAGAATGCATACCTGATTCAGGACATGATGCGTGACGTCATTCGCCGAGGTACGGGGCGTCGGGCTCTGCAGCTCGGACGCAGCGACCTCTCCGGCAAGACTGGAACATCGAACGATCGTCGCGACGCATGGTTTGCCGGATTCAATGCCGGCATGTCATCGATTGTCTGGGTGGGCTACGACGACGATCGACCGCTGGGTCCCCGCGAGGAAGGTTCCCGAACCGCGTTGCCCATCTGGATCGACTTTGCCCGGGAGGCGCTGAGGGGCGTCGAAGAGCGGCAGATGCCCGTACCCGAAGGCATCGTGACGGTGCGCATCAGCAAGAGCACGGGTTGCCCCGCAAACACTTCCACTGACTTTGCCGATGTCATGTTCGAGTCATTCCGGATTGGTAACGTGCCGGAATGCAAGGTTACAGAAACGCTGACAGATCCGTTTAATATCGACGAGGAACCCGTTACCGTCGTGCCGGACGATCCGTTCGCGGTCGAAGACGAATTCGGTACAGCAGAGGTCGTTCCTGAAACCGAAGAAGAGGAGACATTGTTCTAGACGACACCCAATACGAAACCCATCAATTTTTGGCACTACCTTAAAAGCGAGCGTAACAATGGGTAAGAAGTTGGCTTTCGGAAATGACAGGGCGCGTCGCATGCTGGCACAAGAGGCTGCGCGCATTATCGTAGAACAGGGCATTCAGGATTACAGGGTCGCAAAGACCAAAGCCGCCGAACGACTCGGCATGCTGGACCGGGGATCACTGCCGGGAAACAGTGAAATCGAACAAGCGGTTGCAGAACACCTGCAGCTGTTCCTTCAGGACTCTCACTCGACGCTCCTCGCAAGCCTGCGAACCGCAGCGCTCTCGGCGATGGAGTTGCTGGCGGCATTCACGCCACGCCTGGTTGGACCGGTGCTGGCCGGAACGGCCGGAGAGCACTCCGCCGTTAATCTGCATGTATTCGCAGACGCGCCGGAAGAGATCGCGTTTCGGCTGGACCAACGCGGCATTGATTACAGCCCGTTCGAGCGCCGATATCGAAGTCGTCGAGGCCGGACGGACATCTATGCGGCCTACGCATTCCTGCACCAGGACTCGCCGATCGAGGCCACGGTGTTCCCTTACGATGGCATCAGGCAGGCGCCAATGAGCCCCGTGGACGGCAAGCCGATGAGGCGTGCCGATGTCAAAAAGGTCCAAGCCATGCTCGAGGCCTGCTGACGGCAGGCCGGCTCCGCGACCCGACATGAAGAGGCCGGGATTCGCGTCAATCAAACAATAGCGAGCCGACTGGCCCGCTCCTTGCTGTCTGCGGTTGCCGCGTCCAACGATGCGTCATGGTCTGCGCGCCAGCGTAGATTGGCCGGTGTACCCGGGAACGAGACAAGCCGTGGGCCATGCAACGAAAGGCGCTCGCAGCAACGAGGCTAGCCTGATCAGCGGGAAGAGTATGTAGGTCCTCGAGCGAGTTCCACGAGTGAGAGCGGCCTGCGTACTCTAGACCGCGGGTGCGGCCAGGCATCGACGCCTTTTACGACTACAAGAGCGGCCAACGTTCAGAACAGGTAACGCCAAGGCCTCGGTCAGGCCTAGTGGAGGGAAAGGCTTAAAGGAGCCGGGCGGCGCTGCGCGCCGCCCGACGGTAATGGCTATTTTCGGTCGGCAGTATCGACGTAGTCGCGAAGACCCGGTCCGGTATAGAGCTGACGCGGGCGGCTGATTTTCACTTTCGGGTCCGTGATCATCTCTTCCCAATGGGCTACCCAACCAACCGTACGACCGATCGCGAACATCACCGTGAACATCGAGGTCGGAATTCCAAGGGCGCGATAGATGATGCCGGAGTAGAAGTCGACGTTCGGGTACAGATTCTTCTCAATGAAGTACTCGTCCTTCAGCGCAACCTGTTCGAGCTCGAGAGCGAGTTCGAACAACGGTGAATCGGTCCGGCCGAGCGCTTTCAGAACCTTGTGAGCCATCTCCCGGATGATCGTCGCGCGCGGGTCGAAGTTCTTGTACACGCGATGCCCGAAGCCCATCAGTCGGAACGGATCGTTCTTGTCCTTGGCCTTGGCGATGAACTTCTGAATGTTCTTTGCGTCGCCGATCTCTTCGAGCATCGTCAGCACCGCCTCGTTGGCACCGCCGTGTGCCGGGCCCCAGAGTGCCGAAACGCCTGCGGCAATCGCCGAGTACGGGTTGGCGCCGGAGCTGCCCGCCATGCGAACGACCGACGTCGAACAGTTCTGCTCGTGGTCCGCGTGCAATATGAACAGCAGGTCGAGCGCCTGGGCGAACACCGGATCGATCTCGTAGGGTTCGGCCGGAACGGCGAACAGCATGTTCAGGAAGTTTTCGCAGTAGTTCAGGTCGTTCCGCGGGTAGATGAACGGCTGGCCGATGGACTTCTTGTAGGCCGCGGCGGCGATCGTAGGCAGCTTGGCGAGAATCCGGTGCGTAAAGATTTCGCGCGCCCCTTCGTCATGAATGTCCATCGTGTCGTGGTAGTACGCGGACATCGAACCAACGACAGACGACACCATCGCCATCGGATGCGCGTCGTACCGGAAGCCGTTGAAGAATTGCAGCATGCCTTCGTTGAGCATCGTGTGCCGCGTGATGGACGTTTCGAAGTCGTTAAGCTGCTGTGCGGTCGGCAGCTCACCATAGAGCAGCAGGTAGCAGACCTCGATGAAATTGGATTTTGCGGCGAGCTGCTCGACCGGGTAGCCGCGATACAGGAGCACACCTTTTTCGCCATCGATGAATGTGATCTCGCTGTCACAGCTGCCGGTCGCAACGAAGCCGGGGTCGTAGGTGAAGACCTTCTGCTGCCGATACAGGCTGCCGATGTCGACGACATCGGGTCCCAGTGTGCCCTTGCGGACCGGAAGTTCTACGGTGGATGTACCGTCGGGTGAAGTCAGCGTATACGCGTCGTTGCTCATCGTTATCCTCAAATGCGTGCCGCTACCGTGCCGGCGCGCTCCCACGGACGGGTGCGCGTAACTGGTGCCGGAAAGGAAGCTTGGGGAGCCTGCGGTTTGGCCGCCCGGGCCGAGCCGCAAGCAACTCAGCCGCTAATTGTGCTGCAACGCACGATTGCGGGCAAATGGATCAACCGCAACTATCGAAAGAATGCGGCTCTTGAGGAGCGACGGAAGCTGAGAAAGGCCGGGGCTGGCGCGACGGCTTACTTCGCCATCCCGTATTTCTTGCGGAACTTGTCCACGCGACCCGCGGTGTCGACGATCTTCTGCTTGCCCGTGTAGAACGGATGACAGGCCGAGCAGACTTCCACCGCGAGGTCCTCGCCAAGGGTCGAGCGAGTGGTGAATTCGTTCCCGCAACCACAGGTCACTTTGATCTCGTTGTAGGCGGGATGGATATCGGCTTTCATCGGGGGTCTCCGGCAGGCAGAGGCGCAAAAAGGGCGCGTAATGTACAGGTAAGTCGTGCCCTCCGCAAGGGCTTCAGACCTGCTCAGATTGGGGCCGAAGCGCGCATTTCAATTATCCACAAAAGCTGTGGATAACTCTGTGGAAGCTTTTTGGGTGAATGCCGTAAGTGGGCAGAAGTATTGAACTACCGCCAGAATGTCTAAAATATGGCCAATTTATTACACCTTTTAAAAACAATGCGTTATCAGCGATTCGGGACGGTTTGCGTTAAATGGTGCCGCGATTAGCCTGAAAAAATCGCGTTCCGTGAATGTCAAGACCGCGCTGTGCATAAAAACGCGCGGCAGACCGCCGCGAAACGGCGGCCATCATTGCTCAAGGTTTGATCAATTCAGGTCGGCAGGAAGGCACTTTGCAGGTCGTTGACGAAGCGAAAGCCGCGTTCTGTAGGTTTCCAGACATGGTCGTTCCCGCACGTCATCAGCCCGCGAGTGGCCAGAGACTCGAGCCGCGCCAACACGTTTGACCCAGGCAGCCCCGTCGTCGCCTCGAATTCGGCCAGCGTGAACCCGTCGCTGAGCCTCAGGGCATTCAGCATGAACTCGAACGCAAGTTCGTCGTCGCCAACGGTCCGCACAGTCCCGCTTGCCGTGCCGCTCGCCATACGTTCGACGTACTGAAGCGGGTTTGCAGGTTTCTCGGTGCGGATAACGCGGCCGTCCCCCATTGTCAGCTTGCCGTGGGCACCGGCGCCGAGCCCCAGGTAGTCACCGTAACGCCAGTAGTTGAGGTTGTGTCGGCACTCCCGACCCTCGCGCGCGAACGCAGAAACCTCGTAGCGCCTGAAACCGGCGCCATCGAGCCGTTCGAGACTGGCTGCCTGGATATCGAATACAACATCCTCATCCGGTAAGTCGTCCGGCGGGCGGGCATAAAAGACCGTATTCGGCTCCAGGGTCAGCTGATAGTGCGAGACGTGCTCGGGCTCGAGCTCGAGAGCCGCATCCAGATCGACCAGTGCCTCAGCGACGGTCTGCCCCGGCAACGCGTGCATCAGATCGATGTTGATGTTGTCGAAGCCCGCACTTCGCGCTTCATGAAATGCATTGACGATGTCATCCGGGCCGTGAATCCGGCCCAGGCGCCGAAGTTGTTCGGCATTGAAACTCTGTGCGCCCAATGACAGACGATTGACGCCCGCCTCCCGATACCCGGCGAGCCGCCCGTGCTCGAGGGTGCCCGGGTTTGCCTCCATCGTCACCTCCGCATCTGGCGATACGTCAAACGACTGGCGTAGCCGGGTCAACAGGGCATTGATTTGCTCAGGCAGGAACAGGCTCGGCGTGCCGCCGCCAAGAAAGACGGTTTCGAGCGGCCGCCCGTCCACGCGCGACGCGTCCTGCTCGAAATCTGTGAACAGCGCATCAAGGTACCGGTCACGCTGTTCCGGCGGACCGGCCGTGTGCGAGTTGAAGTCGCAGTAGGGGCACTTGCGGACGCACCACGGCAGGTGCATATACGCCGACAGCGGTACCCCGGACACCATCAGTCGAGAGACAGCAGCTCCGCGAGGCGCCGGAAGGCCATCCCGCGATGGCTGAGTTCGTTCTTGCGCTCGGCGCTCAATTCGGCGGAGGTGCAGCCACAGTCAGGTACGTGAAACACCGGGTCGTAACCGAATCCGCCAGAGCCCTGTCGCTCTCGCGTTATTAGACCGTGCCAGCTTGCTTCTGCAATGTAGGGTTGCGGGTCCTCTGCGTGACGAATACAGACCGCGGCGCAGTGAAAGTGCGCCGCGCGATCGTCGAAATCGGCGAGCTCCTCGAGGAGCTTGTCGACGTTGGCTTCGTCGCTCGCGCCCTCGCCGGCGTAGCGTGCGGAATAGATACCGGGTCGGCCGTCCAGCGCGTTCACCACGATGCCCGAATCGTCGGCAATCGCGGGCAACCCCGTCAGGGACGACGCGTGCCGTGCTTTCTGCAAGGCGTTCTCAACGAACGTCACACCCGTTTCCGGCCCGGGCGCTACACCCAGTTCGCTTTGTGCCACGCAATCGAGATCCAGGTGCGCGAGCAGTTCGGCAATCTCGCGCAGCTTGCCCTGGTTTCCAGTCGCGATGACGACGCGCCCTGACGCCAGCGACATGATCGTCAGCCATGCCCGGCGGACGCAACCGCCGCGTTCTGCGCTGCAATGATGTCCTGGATGCCGGCACTCGCAAGCTCGAGTAGCGCATCGAATTCGTCGCGCGTGAACGCATGACCTTCCGCGGTTCCCTGCACCTCGACGAAACGGCCCGCGTCGTTCATCACCACGTTCATGTCGGTTTCCGCCTGCGAGTCTTCGCTGTAGTCCAGATCCAGTACCGGCGTGCCGGAATAAATGCCCACGGATACGGCGGCAATCTGACCGTGAAGTGGGTGTCGCTTGAGGTTATTCGCGCGACACAGTCGATCCAGCGCCACCTTGAGCGCGACGTAGGCACCGCTGATTGCGGCCGTACGCGTGCCGCCATCAGCCTGCAGCACATCACAATCGAGCGTAATCGTACGCTCGCCCAGGGCCTCGAGATTCATGGCGGCGCGGAGCGAGCGGCCGATGAGCCGCTGGATTTCCTGGGTGCGCCCGCCCTGCTTGCCGCGCGCGGCTTCCCGGCCGGACCGGGTATGTGTCGACCGCGGCAGCATGCCGTATTCGGCCGTTACCCAGCCGCTGCCCTGGCCACGCAGCCATCGTGGTACGCCTGATTCGATACTCGCTGTGCACAGGACGCGCGTATCGCCAAAGCTGGCGAGCACGCTGCCTTCGGCATGCTTCGTAAAATCAAGAGCGAAATTCAGCGCGCGCATTTCGTCGGGCGCCCGGCCACTGGGTCGCATAATCAACTATTCCGAGTTGGGTAGATCAGAGTCTAGCAGTCGGCGCAGTCTAGTCGCCGAGCCAGCGAACCACCGTTCCGGTGGTGTTATCGCTGTAGGGCGCATTCACCGAGAGCGCCCTAAGGCTGATCGCCTTCAGGTTTTCAGCCAGCGGTTCATCGTCCCGGGTGGCCATGATCGCCAGCTGTTCATCAGTGGTGCCGGTCCACAGGCCATCGGTGCAGGCCAGAAGGACGTCGCCCTGCTGGAACGCCTTGCGTCCGGTAATCGTCATGCCGGGAACCGGCGCGTCGCCGCCGATGCAGCACTCGACGAAGTTGCGCATAGGGTGATCGAGCGCTTCTTCCTCGCTGATCGCGCCTTCCTGAATGAGCACCTCCACGTGGCTGTGATCCCGCGATCGGGAGACGACCTCGCCGGCGCGCATGTGATAGATGCGGCTGTCGCCAATGTGCGCCCAGTAGCTGCCGCCATCCTGGATGAGACAGACCGCGCAGGTTGCTCGCGGCCGAAAATCCAGATCGACGTCGGCGCCTAACGCCACAACTTCGTCATGAGCGCGCGCGAGCGCCATGTAGAGAAATCCCTGCGGATCGAAGACGGGCAGCTCGCTGCCCACAAAAAGATCCTGTACGACCCGTAGCCCCACCTCGGCGGCCCGAGCGCCGTCGGAGTGTCCACCCATACCGTCGAAGACCAGCATCATCGCTGCCTCGTCGGCGACGACAACAGCCGCACGATCCTGGTTGTCGGTTCTATCACCGAGCGCAGAGACTTTTGCGTATTCGATTTCCATGACGTACAGAGAATGCTTGTTCAGCGTTGCAGGCTGGTCGGGGCGGGCGACGAACGCTTACTATTAGTGCTTGTTATCCGGTCTCGTGGTTCGCGGCGGCGCAGCAGTCAGGGAGCGCAACCGACACATTCCAAATCATCGGCAGGTCGGGCAGTATGCCCGGCCCGGCTCCGGTCGTCTGTGACAGCGCCCGGATTTCCGACATCCTTCGACCCCTGCGCGCGTAATGCGAGCAACTGCCAGGGCCAGCGCATGTTACACAGTATGACAGGCTTTGCACGCCAGATTGCCGAGACACCGCTCGGAACACTCACCTGTGAGCTGCGGACGGTGAATCACCGGTATCTCGACGTCCAATTCCGGCTGCCCGACGACCTACGGGCCAAGGAACCGGAGTTTCGAGCACAGATCGGCGAGGTGCTCAAACGCGGCAAGGTCGAGTGCCACCTGCATTTTCGACGCGCCGATGCGGAC